>NZ_JAGGOL010000082.1 GCF_018614525.1 Streptomyces sp. ISL-11 | reverse complement strand
GCCCAGTGGCCCGGCGGGCGACCTCGAACGGCCTCGTGGCGAACGACGTCGCAGGCCCTACCCCTTCAAGATCACGCTCCGCGTGAGCCCCCGTGGCGTGTCCGGGTTCAGGCCCCTGGACTCCGCCACCGCCACCGCCAGCCGGTGCACGCGCACCAGGTCGGCCAGGGGGTCGAGGCCGGAGTCCGCGACCGCCGTGCCCCCCGCCCCCGCGACCTCGGCCGTCAGGCCGGCCGGCACCGGGCCGAGGATCCACGTCACCCGGCCGGGGCCCGTGATCGATATCGGCCCGTGCCGGTACTCCATCGCCGGGTACGCCTCCGTCCAGGCGCCCGCCGCCTCCCGCATCTTCAGGGCCGCCTCCTGGGCCAGCCCGTACGTCCAGCCCGTCCCCAGGAACGTCCACTGCTCCGCCCCGAGCGCAACCTCCGGCAGCGGCGCGGCGAGCGCCGACTCCGCGTCCTCCGCCGCCCGGAGGACCGGATCGGGGCCGTCCAGCCCCGCCCGGAGGAACGCCAGGGCCGTCGTCGCGAACCGGGTCTGGACGACCGATTCCTCGTCCGCCCAGTCCAGGACGGCCGTGGCGATGGCCGCGTCCATGACCGGCGTCGCGGGATCGGCGGTCAGCGCCAGCGTCTCCGTACGGCCGCGCAGCGCGCCCAGCAGGTCCAGCACCTCGGTCGTGGTCCCGGACCGGGTGATCGCCACGACCCGGTCGTACGCGCGGCCGAGCGGGAACTCCGACGCGGCGAACGCGTCCGTCACGCCCTGCCCGGACGCCTCGCGCAGGGCCGCGTACGCCTGGGCCATGAACCACGAGGTGCCGCATCCGGTCACGGCCACCCGCTCGCCCGGCCGGGGCAGCCCCGCTCCGCTCCCGGCCGCTGCGGCGGCCTCGGCGGCGCGGCGCCAGCAGTCGGGCTGGGTGGTGATCTCGTTGGCGGTTCGGGAGGAATCAGACATGTGCTGGTGCTCCTTGCCGGATGCGGAACGGGGTGCCGCGGATACGGAACGCGTCGGACCGTGCATAGCAGCCGGGCGCCGGAGGAGGGAAGGGCGATACCGAAGCGAAACCGGAGCCGACTGGACCGTAAGGTGGCGCGCGGGAGAGACTCACGGTCTCCAGCGACGAAGACGAATGAAGACGAACCACGAAGGTGGGCAGCAGTAGTGCAGCGGCGGCGGTTCTTGGGTCTGACGGCGGCAGGTGCCGCCACGGCGGCGTTGGCGCCCGCACTGACGGCGTGCGGGAGCGACGGGCCCGGTACGGGCACCAAGACGCTCAAGCTGGTCGCGGCCGACTACGGCGACAAGCCGGCCAACAGCTCGAAGAAGTACTGGAACGCGCTGGTCGGCGAGTTCCATGACAAGCACAGCGGCATCAAGGTCGACGTCGAGGTCTACAGCTGGACCGACGTCGACCGCAAGGTCGCCGAGATGGTCGAGGCCGGCAAGGCCCCCGACCTCGCGCAGATCGGCGCGTACGCCGACTATGCCGCCGCAGGCAAGCTCTACAGCGCCGAGCAGCTGCTCACGGTCCCCACCCAGGCCGACCTCATCGCCTCGATCGCCAAGGCCGGCGAGGTGCACCGGGTGCAGTACGGTCTGCCGTTCGTCTCCTCCAGCCGCCTGCTCTTCTGCAACAAGACGCTCTTCGCCAAGGCCGGCATATCGAAGGCGCCCGAGAGCTGGGACGAGCTCCAGGCCGCCGCCGTGAAGCTCAAGGCCGCCGGAGTCAAGATCCCCTACGGTCTGCCGCTCGGGCCCGAGGAGGCCCCGGCCGAGACCATGATGTGGATGCTGGGTGGTGGCGGCGGCTACACCGACCGCAACGGTTCGTACACGATCGACAGCCCGGACAACGTCCAGACCTTCAACTGGCTGCGCGATGAGCTCGTCGGCAAGGGGCTCACCGGCCCCAGTGACCCCTCCCGCACCAACCGGCAGGAGATCTTCGACGCGTTCACGGCCGGCAACGTCGGCATGCTCAACGGCCACCCGACGCTGATGCAGCAGGCCGCGGCCAAGGGCATCAAGTTCATGACCGCGCCGCTGCCGGGCCGCACGGCCAAGTCGAAGTCCACGATGGGCGTCGCCGACTGGATGATGGCCTTCAAGCAGAACGGCAACAGCGAGGCGATCGGCACGTTCCTCGACTTCGTCTACAGCACCAAGAACGTCCTGGACTTCACCGGCCAGTACGACCTGCTGCCGGTGACGTCGAGCGCCTCCGCGAAGATGCGCGGCGACAGGGACCACCAGAACCTGTGGCAGTTCCTGGACCAGATGGAGAACGCCGAGTTCTACCCTGCCGACAAGACGTCCTGGGCCAAGGTCAGCAAGGCCCTCAAGGAAGGCATCGGCGCGACGGTCAAGGCCGGAGGCGACCCGGGCAGCGTGCTCAGCGAGATCCAGCGCGAGGCGCTGGCCACCGGCAGCCGCTAGGTTGGCGCCCGTGAGCCCGCCCCAGGAGCCGGACCTCCTTTCCGACCGGGACCGCGCCGTACTCGCCCTCGAAGGGCGGACCTGGCCCGGCCCCGGCGCGAAGGAACGGGCCATCCGCGAGCGCCTCGGCCTCACCCCGACCCGCTACTACCAGCTGCTCAACGCCCTGCTCGACGACCCGCGCGCCCTCGCCCACGACCCGGTCACCGTCAACCGGCTCCGGCGGCTGCGGGACGCGCGGCGCGAGCGGCGCTGACCCCCGGCGGACAGGCCGGTTCCGGCCCGTCCCGGTGCCGGGGGCAGTAGGGTCGGCCCCATGGGCAGTCAGCAGCTCCCCGAGCCAGTCACCCCCGCCGGCCGCGAGGGCCTTGCCGCCCTGCTGGCCGAGCCGCGGCGCGCGGTCGTCGCCCTCGACTTCGACGGCACCCTCGCCGACATCGTCCCCGACCCCGAACGGGCCCGCGCCCACCCCGGCGCCGTGCCCGCGCTCGCAAGCCTCGCCCCGAAGCTCGGGTCCGTAGCCGTGATCACCGGCCGGCCGGCGGGCGTCGCCGTGCGGTACGGCGGGTTCGCCGGCGTGCCGGGCCTGGAGAGCCTCGTCGTCCTCGGGCACTACGGCGCCGAACGCTGGGACGCCGTCACCGGCACCGTCAGCGCGCCCGCCCCGCACCCCGGCGTCGCCGCCGTCCAGGCGGAGCTGCCCGGCGTGCTGGACGCGTCCGGCGCCTGGCAGGGCACGTGGGTCGAGGACAAGGGCCGCGCCATCGCCGTCCACACCCGCCGCGCCGCCGACCCGCAGGCCGCCTTCGACGCACTGAGCGGCCCCCTGCACACGCTCGCCGAACGCCACGGCCTGATCGTCGAACCCGGCCGCCTGGTCCTGGAACTGCGCCCGCCCGGCATCGACAAGGGCGTCGCCCTCGCCGAGTACGTACGCGAAGCCGGCGTCGAGTCCGTCCTCTACGCCGGCGACGACCTCGGTGACCTCGCCGCGTTCGCGGCGGTGGAGAAGCTGCGCTCGGACGGGCTGGCCGGCGTGCTGGTGTGCAGCGGCAGCGCGGAGGTCGCGGAACTCGCCGAGCGGGCCGACCTGGTGGTCGACGGGCCGAGCGGGGTCGTGGACCTGCTGACGGCGCTGGCGAAGCGGCTGGGATGACGGCAGGGGGAGAATCCGGGCATGGGGCCGAACGGCCCATGAGCCGCCGCTACTCCACGGGCTCGGCGATCAGTGCGGTGGCCACGCGGCGGAAGCCGAGCCGGGCGTAGATCCTCGCGACATCGTCGTCGCCCGCGGACAGGAACACCGTCTCGACACCGCGCGCCCGGGCGTCGGCCACCAGCGCCGCGGTGACCGCGAGCCCGAGGCCGCGGCGGCGTGCGGACGGCAGGGTTCCCACTCCGACGACCTCGCTGACCGTCCCGACCGGCTGGTGCTGACCGGCGCACAGCGCCGTGCCGTCCCGCACCGCGGCGGCGAAGCAGGTCAGACCGGCCCGGATGCGTGCCGCCGCCTGTTCCAGCGACTTGTCACCGGCGGTACGGTCCCGCATCGCCTCGCGCAATTCCGCCACGCCGGCCGTACCGACCCGGGTTCCAGGATCGGCGAAGGCCAGGTGAGGGGCGGCCAGCGCGCTCGGCAGCACGGGATCGTCGGGGCCGACGGTACGTATCACCACGTCGTCGTCCCGGTCGGGCAGGGTGAGGGCCGGGGCGTGCGGGTCGAGCGCCATCAAGGGGTGCTCGTGCACCACGAGCCCCGTCCGCTCGACTGCGGCCCGCAGGGCGGGGGAGGTCTCGGCGACCCACTCGAAGCTCTCCGGAATGCCCAGTTCCCGTTGCCGGGCGCGCACCCGGGTCACGTCGGTGGCAGTCACCGCCGCCCCGGACCACCCCAGCGCCGGGCGGGCGTAGAAGGGCCACCCCTGCCCGTTCCGGACGAACAGCGACAGCGGGCCGAAGTCCTCGACGCGGGCACTGGAGCGGGGAACGGCGTCGTAGTACCGCTCAAGCCGGTCGAGCAGTTCACGGTGGTCATCTGGGTCTGGGAAGGTCACATCGCGCATCCAAGCAGCACGCCGCGGATCGCTGCCACTGAATTGTGCCTGGGCCGACCATGGCTCACTGGCGCTTGCGCCACTCCACTTCCTCCGGGCTCATAGGGCCGCTGATCCTGTACACATCGCCGATCCGCAGATTGTCCGGCGTCATGAACTCCTCGTGCGCTCCGATGACGGTGACGGACACGAGCGAATCGGGCTGCCAGTAAGTGCGGTAGCACGGCGACTGCACGTCCAGTTCCGGGACCTCCACCAGGCGCGTGCCGCGCCTCTCCAGCAGTCTCCGCAGCTTCTCGAAGCGCAGCCGCCGGTCGAACCGTCCGTACCGGTCGCGGATCGTCCCGTTGACCACCTTGCCGCCGCAATCCGCGAGCCGGTGCACTTGCAGGCTGAAATGAGTGCCTGTCCAGGGGTGTTCGGCGGACTCGCGGTGCCAGAAGAACTCGGCCATGCCGTAATCGCGCCACATGCTGGAATCGTGGAAGGAGTTCTCGGCGAAGTCCGGCCCGAGGGCTTCGGTGACCCGATCCGGGGTATCGGTCGGCTTCGCGCCGAGCACGGTGCCGGAGGTGACGACGTTCATGTAGAACGCGAGGGAATGGGGAGTCAATTGCCGTTCCTGAATTAGGTGAGTCAGCCGCGGCGGGGCACGTTAACAGCAACCGCACGCCTGTGCGGAAGCGACTCTGGGTCGCCGATGTGATCAAGTGACCATGCGTAACCATGCTTGCCTGTCTGCGTTACTCCATCCGTGCCAGGGCATCCGCCCCGCGCCGCCCAACTGCCGTAGGAGTACGCACCGATGTCCCAACCCTTCAAGCGCGCCTTCGCCGTCCTCTGTGCGGCCACCGCTCTCGGTCTCAGCGGTTCGGTGACCGCCGAAGCCTACGATCACGCCCCCAAGGCGACCATCCTGGACCTCTACATGGGCAAGCAGGCCCTGCTCAACACGCATCAGACCCTGCGCGCCCACCTGACCGACGACCACGGCAACCCGGTCTCCGGCGCGTACATCCGCATGTACACCCCCGGCCACTCAATGCTGTGCCAGCGCGCCACGGACAGCCACGGCGACGCCACGTGCGACGCTCCGCTCGCGCCGCCTGCCGAGCTCGTGAACGAAACCGTCAACGGCTACAACGCCCGTTTCGACGGCAACGACCGCTACCTTCCGGCAGAGGCGCACGCTCCTGCGACGCTTGTCGCCGGGGACCTGTGAGCCTCGTCCGTGTGAGCGGTCGACCAGTCGCAACCGTCAGGGGCGAGCTCAGGCGAGGAGCGAGGCGGGGGTGACGAGCCGGGCCCGTTCGTGGAGGTCACGGGCGGCGGGGTTCCGCAGATGCGGGCGGATCATTGCGAACATGGTCTGCATGCGCTGGTCGACCCGGCCGCTTTGCACCAGCGGGTATTCGTCCAGGGCCTCGTTCCACGCCGCGCAAGCCGCTTCCAGGTGGCCGACCTGCATGTGGAATTCGCCGAGCGTGGCTCGTTCTTTGACCCGCGAACGGCGATAGATGTCGTAGCAGAGCCTGTCGGATTCCTTCATGGCTTCCACTGCCCCAGGCAAGTCGCCGAGTTCATGGCGCACATGGCTGATGTGGTAGTGAAGTGACGACGGGTCGTACGAACCGAACGCCTTCTCCCGCGATTCCGCCTTGTCCATGGCGGCCTCCGCCTCGCGGAGGTAGATCAGCGCGTTGTTGCGATCTCCGGTCTGCGCGGCCGCGTGCGCCTGCTGCCCGGCCAGGAAAGCCCGCATTCTCGGACCGGCATTGGGGGACGCGGCCGCCGCCGCGTCCGCCAGCCGCATCGCCGCCGGGCCATGGCCCAGGTCGACCGCCTGGACGCTCATGCCGCGCAGGGTCGTGCAGTACGTGAGGTGGTCCTCGGAGGCGCCGGCGAGTTGGAGGGCCTTGAGGTAGTACTGCTGGGCCAGGCCGTGGACGCCTTCGTCGACGACCATGTAACCGGTGAGGTAGCAGAGGTCGGAGGCGGCCGACATCATCGCCTTGCGGACCGGTTCGGGGGCGTCGGCCTTGAGGTAGGGGGCGACGGTGTTGACGAGGAACGCGGCGGCCATGGGGCGGGCGTGACGGCCGCCGAACTGGTCGTCGAGTTCGGAGACGCGTTCGGTCATGGCGATGACCATGTCGACCTCGGCCATCCCTATCCGCTGGGCGCGGCCGGTCTGTACGGCCTCCATGCGGCCGACGACGTCGGGCCAGTCGGGCACGGTGAGAGCCACGGAGAACAGCCCCGCGCCGATGACGCTGCGGCGGGAAGGGTCCATGTCCTGCCTCCCAGGGCCGGTGCGGCGGCGGTTGTCGGCACGCCTATGGGCAGTACCCATCCTTGGCCGCCGTTATGAACGTCGACCATGCCCGAGCGGAGAAGACGAGGGTGGGCCGGTGGAGGCTCTTGCTGTCCCTGACCGGGACAACGCCGGGTATGTTGTCCGCGACTTCGACACAGTTCGCGTCGCCACCGTTGCTGTAACTGCTCTTGTGCCAGGTGGCGGCGGTGAGATCGAGGGTGCTTCTCATGGCGTGCTGTCCTCCATGACGTGCTGGATGAATGTCACCGAATCCGGTGGCGAGAGCGCCAGGTCCCGGACGTGATCGTAGGACAGGCGGTGCTGGGCGACTTCGGCCGTGTCATCGATCAACTCACCCGATTTGCTGCTCTCGAAGTAGGCGAGTGACTGACCGTCGGGCAGCCAGAGCAAGGTGAGGGAACCTCCCATGAGGTCGTGCACTCCGGCTTCGAACGGCAGCACCTGAATCGTCATGTACGGCGAGTTGGCCGACCGGACCAGGTGCGCGAGCTGGTCCCGCCACACCCGCCGGTCGGCGGGCGGCCGGCGAAGGGCGGCCTCATCAAGGATGACCCGGATGCTCGGCGGAGGGTCCCTGCGCAGCAGCTCTTGCCTGCCGATCCGGGCGGCGACGTGCTCTTCCGGGTCACCGCTGTCGGGCACGGGGCCGGAGGACAGCACGAGCCGGGCATAGTCCTCCGTCTGGAGCAGACCGGGTACCGCCAGCATGTACTTGTGCATGATCGTGGCCTGCGCCTCGTACTGCATGAACGTCCGGTACCGGTCCATGAAGACTTCCTGCCGCGCCAGTCCCCACAGCCGGGTCAGCAGGCCGCCGGTCTTGTAGACGCCGTCCAGTGCCTCCATCACGGGAAGCTGGGACAGCCGTTCGCCGGTCTCCAGACGGTGCAGGTAGGTGCGGTCGTAGGAGGTGTCCTCCGACAGCTGGGCCAGCGACTTGCCGGACTCCTCCCGGAGGCGCCGGATCTCGAACGCGAGCACCCATCGCGCGGAGTTCTCGCCTTCGAATGGACGTTCCTTCACCTCAACTCCCTTGCGTTGTCCGGGTTCTGGACAACAGTCACCCCCTGTTGAGCGTAGCGCCGGATCGCAAGGCTGTGAGGGCACTCATGGACCGAACACCCGAAGGGAACCCCCGTGCCGAACACCGCCACGCCGCACCCGGATCCAGGCCCCGGCCTGGACACCGAGCACCCCGCCCCCATGACCTACCGACCCGGCGCCTACGTCGTAGACACCCGTACCGCCACCCTCGCGCAAGTCATGGGCACGCTCGGCCCCCACGTGCAGGTGCGGCCACCCCGAGGGGGCAAGGAATGGGACGTGCCGCCCACCGCGCTGCGGCTCGCCGGCCGGGAGGAGCGGGTCGCCGCCGGGGTGCGGGACGGGGCGTCCGCCTCGCCCGTCGGGTGCGGGCGGTGCGTCGCGTTGAGGGTCGCCTACGAAGAGGCCCGCGGCGGGGACGAGGACGAGGCCGTCGACGCCGCCATCGCCGTGCGGCAGCACTTCCGTAGCGCGCACCTGCTGTCCGAGGCGAACACATGGTGAGGTGCCCGCACCGCGCCGGCTGGACCCGTACCGGCGGTGCGCTGCGGTGCGATGTGTGCGGGACCCGGCGGTTCGCGGACTACGCGGCGATCCGGCCGCCCGGACTGCCGCAGGCGGTCACGCGCCCGGATACCGCCCGGCGGAGGCCGCCCGCCTCAGGGCCCCGGCTCCTGCCGCCAGTGTTCCAGCGTGGGGTCGAGCCCCGAGTCGTAGATCCCGCTGCCGAGGCAGTGCCGGCACTGGCCCGCCCGCATCGCCGTCTCGCCGCCCGCGCCGAACGGGTCGGGGCCGGGGACATGGACCAGCGAGCGCTGAACGAATCCGGAGCCCGTGCACCATTGGCATGACATGCACATCTCGCCTGTGGGCTCGGGACCGGATGGATCCTTGGGCTGCACGCGCTCAGCCTAGACCCGTCAGCCGGTCGTCCAGGGCGTTCAGCTGATCCACGAACCACCGCGCCGGCGGCAGCGCCGTCGCCGCCGCGGCCAGCCGTTTCGTACGCTCCGAGCGTTCGCCGGGGTCCATCAGGAGTGCCTCGTGCAGCGCGCCGGCGGTGGCTTCGACGTCGTAGGGGTTGATGACGATCGCCTCGTCGCCGAGCTCCGCCGCCGCGCCGGCCTCGCGGGAGAGGACGAGCGCACAGCCCAGGTCGGAGACGACCGGGACCTCCTTGGCGACCAGGTTCATGCCGTCGCGGATGGGGTTGACCAGGGCGACGTCGGCGAGACGGTACGCGGCGAGCGAGCGCGCGAAGTCGTCCTTGACGTGCAGGACGACCGGCTGCCAGTCATCCGTGCCGAACGCGGAGTTGATCTCCCGGGCGAGCCGGTCGACCTCGGCGGTGTAGTCGCGGTAGACGGCCAGGTCCTGCCGCGAGGGGTAGGCGAAGGCGACGTGGACGACCTTGCCGCGCCACTGCGGGTGGTTCTCCAGCAGCCGGCGGTAGGCGTGCAGGCCGCGCACGATGTTCTTGGAGAGCTCGGTGCGGTCGACGCGGACGATCGCCTTGCGGTCCGGGCCGATCTGCTCGCGCAGCGCTGTCATCCGGTCCTCGACGTCGCCCTGGTGCGCGCGGCGCCGCAGGAAGTCGGCGTCCGCGCCGAGGCCGTGCACGCCCAGGTGCGTCGTCCGCCCCTCGAAGCGCACCGAGGTCGTCAGGCCGTCGCGGACGAGCTCGGCGCCGAGGACGCTCTCGCAGCACGCGGCGAACGCCTCGGCCCAGCGGCGGGTGAGGAAGCCGGCCCGGTCGCCGCCGAGGATGCCGCGCAGCACCTGCGCGGCCACGTCGTCCGGCAGCAGGCGGTAGTAGTCCGGCGGGGCCCAGGGGGTGTGCGAGAAGTGGCCGATGCGCAGGTCGGGGCGGCGCTCGCGGAGCAGGCCCGGCACCAGGGTGAGGTGGTAGTCCTGTACGAGCACGGCGGCGCCCGGCGCGGCCTCCTCGGCGAGCGCGTCCGCGAAGGCGGTGTTGTACGCCTCGTAGGCGGCCCACTGGCGCCGGAAGTCCGCGTCGAAGACGGGCTCCAGCGGGGTCTGGTAGAGCAGGTGGTGCAGGAACCACAGCACCGAATTGGCGACGCCGTTGTACGCGGCGGCGAACGTCGCGGCCGGGATGTCCAGCATCCGCACCGCCTGCCCGCCCGTGTCCCCGGCGTCCAGGCGGGCCCCGGCGCGCCGCGCGGCCTCGCGGTCGCCCTCGCCGAGGGCCGCGCAGACCCACAGGGCGCGGGCGTCGGAGCCGATGGCGCTCAGACCCGACACCAGTCCGCCACCGCCCCGGCCGGCCACCAGGGAACCGTCCTCGCGCGACTTGTACGAGACGGGCCCGCGGTTGGACGCGACGAGGATCTCGGCGGGGTGCATGTGCTCTGCGACCATGACGCCAGCCTTGCCACCGGAGGAACCGCTCAAACGTACGCTTACGCCGCGCGGCGCCGCGCGTACTCCGGTATGCCCGCCATCGGCGGCCGTTCCTCGGTGTCCACCGCGTACGTCCGCGGAACGAAACCCTCCGCGGTGCGCTCGAACTGCGTCAGCGCCGGCCGCACCAGATGGCCGCGCGCCAGCCGCAGCTGCGCGGTGCGGTAGATCGCGGCCGCCATCCGGCCGAGCGCCCGCCCGTCCTGGTGGCGGTGGACGCGTACGCCCACGTCGACCTGGGCCAGCGCGTCCAGGCCCACCGTGTGCAGCGCGTCGACGAGCAGGCCCAGCTCCACGCCGTAGCCGACCGGGAACGGCAGCCGCTCCAGCAGCGAGCGGCGGGCCGCGTACTCGCCGCCCAGCGGCTGCACGAAACCGGCCAGCTGCGGCCAGTGCAGGTTCAGCAGCGGCCGGGCCACCAGCTCGGTCACCCGGCCGCCCTGCCCGGCGACCTCGCCGAGCGGACGGTCGTACATCGCCTTCACGAACTGCACCTCGGGATCGGTCAGCAGCGGGCCGACGATCCCCGAGACGAAACCGGCCGAGAAGTCCCGCAGGTCCGCGTCGACGAAGCAGACGATGTCACCGCTCGTCGCCAGCAGCGACCGCCACAGCACCTCGCCCTTGCCGGGCAGCGCGGGCAGCCGCGGCAGCACCTCGTCGCGGTGCACGACCCGGGCCCCGGCGGCGGCCGCCACCTCGCCCGTACGGTCCGTCGAACCGGAGTCCAGCACCACCAGCTCGTCCACCAGCGGCACGGCCTCGGACATCAGCTCGCGACGGATCGTGGCCACGATCGCGCCGACCGTCGCCTCCTCGTTCAGCGCCGGCAGCACCACGCTCACCGTGGTGCCGGCGCCGCGTTTGGCGGCGAGAAGCTGGTCGAGCGGACGGTCTGCGGCGGACCAGGACCGCCGGGCCAGCCAGCGCTCCACCTCTTCCAGCACGTGTACGACTCCTCATCTGCTGCTTGCCTGTTGTGCGCTTTTGTGACGCATCTCGCGGTACGGACGCCTGTCTCACGAGCCCATGCCGTCCGTTACAGTCTGAACAACGCGGATCGCCGTCGTATGTCGGGGTCACCGCGTGCACAAACGCCTGGGCCATGCCCAGTGCCATACCGCTCATCCAGAGGGGCAGAGGGATACGGCCCGTTGAAGCCCCGGCAACCCTCCCGCCGGTCTTGCTCGTAGCAGCGAGGCTCCCGGTGGGGAAGGTGCCAATTCCGTCTCGTGGCGAGGTTCGCCGCGAGGAAGATGAGGAGAAAGGGCCTCGCCTCCATGGCTGTGCAAGCCGTTGAAAGCTCAAAGACTTCCGTCTCTCTCGGTCCCGCCGCCGCGCTCTCCTGCCGGGAGTGCGGAGAGCGGTTCGACCTCGGTCCCATTTTCGCCTGCGACGCGTGCTTCGGCCCGCTCGAAGTCGCCTACGACCTGCCCACCGGTGATCCGGAAGCGCTGCGCCGGCGCATCGAGGCCGGTCCCGACAACATCTGGCGCTACGCCCCGCTGCTGCCCGTCCCCGCCGACGTCGCCGACAGGCCGAACCTGAACCCCGGCTTCACCAAGCTGGTCAAGGCCGACAACCTCGCCCGCGAGCTCGGCGTCACCGGCGGGCTGTACGTCAAGGACGACTCCGGCAACCCCACGCACTCCTTCAAGGACCGCGTCGTCGCCATCGCCGTCGAGGCGGCGCGCGCGTTCGGTTTCACCACCCTCTCCTGCTCCTCCACCGGCAACCTCGCCGGCGCGGTCGGCGCGGCGGCGGCCCGGGCCGGCTTCAAGTCCTGCGTCTTCATCCCGCACGACCTGGAGGCCGGCAAGGTCGTCATGGCCGCGGTCTACGGCGGCGACCTCGTCGGCATCGAGGGCACCTACGACGACGTGAACCGCTTCTGCTCCGAGCTGATCGGCGACCCGCTGGGGGAGGGCTGGGGCTTCGTCAACGTCAACCTCCGCCCGTACTACGGGGAGGGCTCCAAGACCCTCGCGTACGAGATCTGCGAGCAGCTGGGCTGGCGGCTGCCCGACCAGATCGTCATCCCCATCGCGTCGGGTTCACAGCTGACGAAGATCGACAAGGGACTGAAGGAGCTGATCGCGCTCGGCCTGGTCGAGGACCGGCCGTACCGGATCTTCGGCGCCCAGGCGGAGGGCTGCTCACCGGTGGCGCGCGCCTTCAAGGACGGCCACGACGTCGTACGGCCGGTGAAGCCGGACACGATCGCGAAGTCCCTCGCGATCGGCAACCCGGCGGACGGGCCGTACGTGCTGGACATCGCGCGGCGGACGGGCGGCGCGGTGGAGGACGTCACGGACGAGCAGATCGTGGACGCGATCCGGCTGCTGGCGCGTACGGAGGGGATCTTCGCGGAGACGGCTGGTGGGGTGACGGTGGGGGTGACGCGGAAGCTTCTCGAAGCGGGCTTGCTCGATCCTTCGCTGACGACGGTGGTGCTGAATACCGGGGACGGGTTGAAGACGCTTGACGCGGTGGCGGCTGGGCCGACTGTGACGATTCGGCCGTCGCTGGAGGCGTTTCGGTCCTCGGGGCTGTAGGGGGTTCTTCCCCAGCCCCGCCCCTTCCCGAAACCGGGGGCTCCGCCCCCGGGCCCCCGGTCCTCAAGCGCCGGACGGGCTGGGTGCTGTAACCGGGGGCTCGGCCCCAGGCCCCCGGGTCCTCAAGCGCCGGACGGGCTGGGTGCTGTAACCGGGGCTCCGCCCCCGGACCCCCGGTCCTCAAACCGGACGGGCTGAGCGGTTGCCCGGACCGGCTGAATCTGCCCGGTACCTCACACACAAGGTGACTCCATGAGCGTCAGCGTCCGCATCCCCACCATTCTTCGTACCTACACCTCCGGCAAGGCCGAGGTCGCCGCCGAGGGGGCCACCCTCGCCGAGGTGATCGCCGACCTGGAGAAGAACCACACCGGCATCGCCGCCCGCGTCCTGGACGACAGCGGCAAGCTGCGCCGGTTCGTGAACGTGTACGTCAACGACGACGACGTCCGCTTCGAGCAGGGGCTCGGGACGCCCACGCCGGACGGTGCGGGCGTGTCGATCATCCCGGCCGTCGCCGGCGGCTGACCCCGCAGACCTTTTCGAAGGCTTCCTGCGGAATCGTTCACCGAGTCGCCCCGTCCGTGAAGCGGACGGGGCGATTCCGTCTGTTGAGCGCGATACAGTTGGGGCGATCCCCCTCCGGCGTCAGTGCCGAACGCATATGAGAACCCGTCAAGTTGTGCGCGAACCGTGCGCACGATATGCCGGGTTGCTTGCGTTATGTCCGGCCCGACTTGCCCTGGGTTACGCGTAGTTCGCCGCATATCGACTCTCGGCCGCGCCTGGAATTCTCGTCCAAGTGACCTGTTGCAGAGGGCATCCGTGCGGATACATTCGGCCGCGGTCGACGCGTTCCGGCGCACACCAACTGGGTTCCCCCTGCCGCCCGGCAGGGTTCCGATCCGGGGGTGAGGTCTGACCCGGGTCCGCGAAGTGCGGTCCTGCGCAAGGGCCAGTAATAGGGGAGTTAGGCATGGCTCAGGGCACCGTCAAGTGGTTCAACGCGGAGAAGGGGTACGGCTTCATCGCGGTCGACGGTGGTGCGGATGTTTTCGTCCACTACAGCGCGATCCAGATGGACGGTTACCGCACCCTCGAGGAGGGTCAGCGAGTCGAGTTCGAGATCTCGCAGGGCCAGAAGGGGCCGCAGGCGGACATGGTCAAGCTCGCCGTCGGCTGATCTCGGCGCATCGACCACACCGGCTCACGAAGCTCGCACGGAGGGTCCGTACCCCGCACCTCGGGGTACGGACCTTCGTGTTTGCGGGCTCCCTCCCGTGGGGAAGGAGCCCGGGGCCCTACCACTGACGCGAGTGGATCCCACCCCCGACGCTTGCACTCGCAGGGGTCGAGTGCTAATCATTGGCGTTAGCACTCTCCGAGTGAGAGTGACAGATTTGGACCGTCGGTGAGGTCATCGGGCAGGGCGGGAAGGAACCGTCAGGCTCGTCGGCCGTCCGTCGCGGGCGCCAGCGCGGTCCGGAGCAATCCACCCCGTCCTGGGAGGACCACTTCACATGGCCAAGATCATCGCGTTCGACGAGGAGGCACGGCGCGGTCTCGAGCGCGGGATGAACCAGCTCGCCGACGCCGTCAAGGTCACCCTCGGCCCCAAGGGCCGCAACGTCGTCCTCGAGAAGAAGTGGGGCGCCCCCACGATCACCAACGATGGTGTTTCCATCGCCAAGGAGATCGAGCTCGAGGACCCGTACGAAAAGATCGGCGCCGAGCTGGTCAAGGAGGTCGCGAAGAAGACGGACGACGTCGCCGGTGACGGCACGACGACCGCGACCGTCCTGGCCCAGGCCCTGGTCCGCGAGGGCCTGCGCAACGTGGCCGCCGGTGCCAACCCGATGGCGCTCAAGCGCGGTATCGAGAAGGCCGTCGAGGCCGTCTCCGCCGCCCTGCTGGAGCAGGCCAAGGACGTGGAGACCAAGGAGCAGATCGCTTCCACCGCCTCCATCTCCGCCGCCGACACCCAGATCGGCGAGCTCATCGCCGAGGCGATGGACAAGGTCGGCAAGGAAGGCGTCATCACCGTCGAGGAGTCCCAGACCTTCGGTCTGGAGCTGGAGCTCACCGAGGGTATGCGCTTCGACAAGGGCTACATCTCGGCGTACTTCGCCACCGACATGGAGCGTATGGAGGCGTCGCTCGACGACCCGTACATCCTGATCGTCAACTCCAAGATCGGCGCGGTCAAGGACCTGCTGCCGCTCCTGGAGAAGGTCATGCAGTCCGGCAAGCCGCTGCTGATCATCGCCGAGGACGTCGAGGGCGAGGCCCTGTCGACCCTGGTCGTCAACAAGATCCGCGGCACCTTCAAGTCCGTCGCCGTCAAGGCCCCGGGCTTCGGCGACCGCCGCAAGGCCATGCTCGGCGACATCGCCATCCTCACCGGTGGCACGGTCATCTCCGAGGAGGTCGGCCTCAAGCTGGAGAACGCCGGTCTCGACCTGCTCGGCCGCGCCCGCAAGGTCGTCATCACCAAGGACGAGACGACCATCGTCGACGGTTCCGGTGACAGCGACCAGGTCCAGGGCCGCGTCAACCAGATCCGCGCCGAGATCGAGAACAGCGACTCGGACTACGACCGCGAGAAGCTCCAGGAGCGCCTCGCGAAGCTGGCCGGCGGCGTGGCCGTCATCAAGGCCGGTGCCGCGACCGAGGTGGAGCTCAAGGAGCGCAAGCACCGCATCGAGGACGCCGTTCGCAACGCGAAGGCGGCCGTCGAGGAGGGCATCGTCGCCGGTGGTGGCGTGGCCCTGCTCCAGGCTTCCGCGGTCTTCGAGAAGCTCGAGCTCGAGGGCGACGAGGCGACCGGTGCCAAGGCCGTGAAGCTGGCCCTGGAGGCCCCGCTCAAGCAGATCGCCGTCAACGGTGGTCTCGAGGGTGGCGTCATCGTCGAGAAGGTCCGCAACCTGCCCGTCGGTCACGGCCTCAACGCCGCGACCGGTGAGTACGTGGACATGATCGCCGAGGGCATCATCGACCCGGCGAAGGTCACGCGTTCCGCCCTGCAGAACGCCGCCTCCATCGCCGCGCTGTTCCTCACCACCGAGGCCGTCATCGCCGACAAGCCGGAGAAGGCCTCCGCGGCCGCTCCGGGCGGCATGCCGGGCGGTGACATGGACTTCTGATCCTTTCGAGGATCGGCTGTTCAGTCGTACGTACCGAGGGCGGCACCCCATCACCGGGGTGCCGCCCTCGGGCGTCTCATCCCACGGGGTCGGCCGCCGGCTGCTCCGCCGGTTTCTCCGCGGTGTTGAGCTCCGCGAGCGCCCCCCGCCCGAAGCCGAAGAAGTACGTCGCCGCGAAGCCCGCCACGTACCCCACCAGCAACCCCGCCCCGTAGACCGCCACCGCCCGCCCCAGGCCGTGGTTGCCCTTCAGGAGCGGGAACAGAGCCAGGCCCGAGGGGCCGATGGCGGTGGATCCCACCGTGTCGCCCAGCTGGTTGAGCAGGCCCACGAAGCCGCCGCCGAACGCGCCGCCCACACAGGCCGTCACGAACGGGCGGCCCAGCGGCAGCGAGACGCCGTAGATCAGCGGCTCGCCGATGCCCAGGACGCCCGCCGGGAGCGCGGAGCGGATGGTCCGGCGCACCGAACCGTTGCGCGTCAGCCGTACGTACACCGCGAGGGCCGCGCCGACCTGGCCCGCGCCCGCCATGGCCAGGATCGGCAGCAGGACCGTGTAGCCCTGCTGCTGGATCAGCGTGGTGTGGATGGGGATCAGCGCCTGGTGCAGACCCAGCATCACCAGCGGCAGGAACAGCCCGCCCAGCACGAAGCCCGCGGCCGCGCCGCCGTTGGCCAGCAGCCAGTCCGCGAAGCGGCCGATCGCGTCGGAGACCTTACCGGCGACGAACATCAGCCCGTAGAGCGTGGCCAGCCCGGCGACCAGGACCGTCAGCGTCGGGGTGACCAGCACGTCCAGGGCCTCGGGCACCCGGCGCCGGCACCATTTCTCGACGTGGACCGCCAGCAGCGCCGCGCCCAGCGCGCCGAGCACCCCGCCCTGTCCGGGCGCCAGCCGTTCGCCGAAGGCGGTCACCTGGGTGACGCCCCCGAACACGATGATCGCCGCGACCGCGCCGCCGATGACCGGGGTCCCGCCGAACTCCTTCGCGGTGTTGTAGCCGACGAACACCGCGATCAGGGACATGAATCCGGACGCGACGGCGGCCAGCGAGGGCACCAGCGCCGGCAGCCAGTGCAGGTTGGCCAGCAGGCCGGCGATGCCGGCGACGATGCCGCAGCCGATCAGGGCCGGGATCAGGGGGACGAACACGGCCGCGATCCGGCGCAGCAGCAGCTTGCCCGGAGTGGCGTTACGGGCCTTCCGCTCGGCGCGCAGGGCCGCCCCCCGCTCGGCGAGCTCCTCGGCGGTGACCGGCGCCGCCCCGACCAGGCGGGCCAGCTCGGGCGCGACGCGCGCGACCGTGCCCGGGCCGAGGACGATCTGGTACGACTCGCCGTCCTCGACCACGCCCAGCACGCCGGGCAGCGCCCGCAGCCCGGCATCCCGCACCAGGGCGCGGTCCCGCAGCTCCAGGCGCAGGCGGGTCATGCAGTGGGTGACGGAGAGGACGTTCCCGGCGCCGCCGACGAGCGGCAGGAGGGCGGCGGCGGTGGCGCCGTGTCTGTCGCCGGGGCTTGTGCCACCGGGTCCTTCGGGTGGTGCCATGGTGCGTGCCTCGCTGCTGTGGGGTGCCGGGCGTCAGCCCCGCGCCATCTGGAGCGCCGCGCGCAGATGGCCGTCCGACGCGTCGAGCAGCCGCGCCGCGGTGGCGCCGTCCACCGCGCCGAGGACGACGAGGATGGCGTTCTTCACTTCCCCGCCCGTCTCCTCCAGGGCCGCCTCGGTCTCCGCGTCGGACGCCCCCGTCGCCAGCGCGACGATGCGCCGGGAGCGGGCGCGCAGCTTGTCGTTGGAGGCGCGGACGTCGACCATCAGATTCCCGTAGGTCTTGCCGAGCCGGATCATCGTGATGGTCGAGAGCATGTTCAGGACGAGCTTCTGCGCGGTGCCGGCCTTCAGCCGGGTGGAGCCGGTGAGCAGCTCCGGGCCCACGACCACCTCGACGGCGTGGTCGGCGGCCGCGCCGAGCGCGGAACCGGCGTTGCAGGACAGCCCGACGGTCAGCGCGCCGGCTCCGCGCGCGTACTCGACCGCCCCGACGGCGTAGGGCGTGCGGCCCGAGGCCGAGACGCCGACGACCGTGTCGGTGGGTCCGACGCCCAGCGCCGCCAGGTCACCGGCGGCCAGCTCGGCGCTGTCCTCGGCGCCCTCCACGGCCGTGACCAGCGCCGGCGCGCCGCCCGCGACCAGGCCGACGACCTGCGCCGGGTCGGTGTTGAAGGTCGGCGGGCACTCGCTGGCGTCGAGCACCCCGAGCCGGCCGGCGGTGCCCGCGCCCGCGTAGACCAGCCGGCCGCCGCGGGCCATCCGGGTGGCGATCGCGTCGATGGCCGCGGCTATCTCGGGGATCCGGTCGGCGACGGCGCCCGCGACGCCGGCGTCCTCACCGTTCATGATCTTCGCGATGTCGAGCGTCGGCAGCCGGTCGATGTCCGCCAGCTCGGGACGGAACGCCTCGGTGGTCAGCGTGGCCAGCTCGGCCCGGAGTGCGGCATGGGCGGCGGACGAATTCATGACGGCGCCTTTCCATGAGGGGTCGCGTCGGTCGGCTGCTCTCAGCTTCTGTCGGCGGCGCGGTGCGGGGCGTGGCGGTGGGCGAGCGCTTCGTAGGAGGCGGACAGGGCGGGCGCCGCGGTCCCGTACGTCCGCTGGGCGACCCCGATGAACAGGCAGTCCACCACGAGGAGCTGGCTGGTGCGGCTCGACATGGCCGCCGGGCGCAGCTCGCTCTCCCGAGCGGAGGACGTCGTCAGGACGTGGTCGGCGTACTGGGCGATCTCGCCCTCGGGCCGGCCGGTGATCGCGACCGTCGTCGCGCCGTGCTCGAAGGCGACCCGCAGCGGCTCGATGACGTCGGTGGTGCGGCCCGAATGGGTGATGGCGATGGCGACGTCGCCGGCCCGCAGCTGGACGGCGTTGGTCACGGCCAGATGGGGGTCGGCGGGCGCGTGCGCGATCAGGCCGATGCGCAGCAGCTTCTGCACGAGGTCCTGGCCGACGAGGTTGGAGGCGCCGATGCCGTAGACGTCGATGCGGCGGGCGGCGGAGAGGGCGCCGACCGCGGCCTCCAGCTGCGCGGTGTCCAGCCCGGCGGCGGTGTCCGCCAGGCACTGGGCCTCGTCCTGCGCGAGCTTGCCGACGACGGCGGCGAGCGGGGTGTCGAGGGCGATGTCGGGGGTGACCGCCGGGGCCCGGCCGGCCGCCTGCTCGGCGGCGAGCGCGGCGAGGGCGAGCCGCAGGTCGCGGTAGCCGGGATAGCCGAGGAGGCGGGCGGTGCGGACGACGGTGGCCTCGCTGGTGCCGGTGCGCTCCGCGAGGCCGGTGACCGTGAGCGCGGCGGAGCCGGCCGGGTCACCGGCGACGGCCTCGGCGACGCGCTGCATGGAGCGGGTCATGGTGGGCGCGAGCGTACGGACCTTGGCGGCGAGGGCGCCGGGTGTGGGACGTCCGTCGACGGGCGCGAAAGTTTCTTTCACTTTGCTGCTCACCTTTTGAAAGGTATTTTCAGCCCGGTGAGCCGTCAACCCTCGGGTTCCCGGACAATGGACCGTATGGAGCTCGAACAGTCGCTGCACGCGGCCCGTGCCCTCGTCCTGGCCGACCTGGTTGCCGGGGACGTGGCCGAGGCCGACGTGGTATCCCTCGTCGAGGACGCCGTCGCGCACCGCCGGTGGTGGGTCGAGCAGTGGCCGGAAGGTGCCGCGTACGTCGTCGGGCTGATCGCCCAGGACGTGCAGGACGCGCTGCTGGAGCGGCACGGCCGCTGGCCGCTGTGCCCGGTCTGCACGGACTCCGGTGACCCCCACGCCCTGGAGGTCGAACCCGAGCTGGGCGCCGACCCGCACTGGGCGTGCGCCAAACAGGCGGTGCTCGTGGCGCGGGTGGGGTCGCTGGGAACGGCGCTGCGGTGAGGCGCCGATGACGCTGTACATCGACCCGCCCACCTGGCCCGGCCACGGCCGGATGTGGTCGCACCTGATCAGCGACCTCTCCTTCGACGAACTCCACGCCTTCGCGGCCCGCCTCGGCGCGCCGCCGCGCGCCTTCGACCGCGATCACTACGACGTGCCGTCGACGTCCTACGGCCTGGCCGTACGGCTGGGCGCGCGCGAGATCGGCAGCAAGGAACTGGTCGGTCTGCTGGTGGGGGCGGGATTGCGGCGGCCGAAACACGAACGCCCGACGGCCTGAAATTCCCCGAACGGCCGGGCTTTCACGTCACTCATCCGCATCACCCGTTTGCTTCACTTCCCTCTATCACCCGTGAGAGTGATGGACGGAACGCTTTTCCGGCAGGACGATGAGATCCTCGCTCAGTATTTGCCGCACCGTGGCACCTGAGGAAATCCCATCGAGGGGAATTCGTATGACTGACGCTCAGGCGGGGACCCCTGCCCCGAAGGTGCTCCCAGCCGGACAGGACCTGCCCGCCGGACCGAGCGTGACCCCGCCCAGGGTCCTCGCGGCCGGCGCGGACCAGCCCGCCGACGAGGCCGCCGGACCGGCTGCGACCCCGCGAGTGCTCGACGCCGAGGACGACGCGGCGATGTGAGTCCGACCGTCACCAGGAGGGGACATGAGTACTGTTATCCGCCGCCAGTTCACCGGCACGGGGCACGGCAGCTTCGTCAAGCCGATCAATTCCCCCGCCTCCTTCAAGACCAGCAGCATCGTCGCGTCGATCTGCGAGCTCGACGCGAACGGAAATCCCTTCGTCGGCAGCGCCCGTATGACGGTGCACAATGTCGCCGCGCTGGACGGCCGGTATGACGTCTGGGTCAATATCGAATGGCCGAGTAACCTGACTTACCGGCTGACGGTCCTGGTCAGCAACGACTGAAACCTCCGACGACCGGGCCCGGGGCCCACCGCGCCCGGCGCCCCGGGCGTCAGGCGCCGAGCAGCTCCAGCTCGGTCGTCAGGTTCCGGCGGGCGACCGCCTCCCACCGCTCGTATCCCAGCGGTGTACGGAAGAGCCTCGGCAGCCCCAGCAGCTGCCGCAGCACCCCCGCCCGCCCCTCGTGGAACGCCGCGTCGGGCACGAAGGCGTACTCCTGGCGGACGGCGGCCGCGTAGAGCGCGTAGTCGTGCGGCGAGCCGGCCAGTACGGCCAGGTCCGCGTCGCACAGCACCTCGCCGTCGCGGTCTCCCGGAGCGGGATCGTGGCCGACGGTGAGCCGCACCAGCCGCGCGACCTCGGCCGTGCGCGCCTCGTCCACCCCCAGCTCGGGCAGGGCCAGCTCGGCGAGGTGCGCGCTGCGCTCCTCGTTCTCCGAGCGGTCCGGACGGTAGACCGCGTCGTGGAACCAGGCCGCGAAGCGGACGGCGTCCGCGTCCTCGGCGTGCGCGGCCAGCGCGTCGACGTGGTCGAGCACCGCCACCAGGTGATCGACGGTGTGGTACCGGCGCTGCGGCTCCGACCAGCGGCGCAACAGGTCGTCCGCGTACGGGCCGGGGTCCGGGCCCGCCCCCTCGGCACGGGCTCGTACGACGGTCTCCCGCCAGCGTGTGCGCAGGGCGGGGCCGGACGGGTGCTCGGACATGGCTGCCATGGGCCAATTGTGGAGCACGGCTTTCGAGGCGGGGCGGGGGTATGGCAGGCTGTCCTACATGTCTAGACCAATTCTTGAGGTGATCGCGCTCGGCCCCGAGGACGCGAGGGCGGCGCAGGCCGGAGGGGCGGACCGCCTCGAACTGGTCACGGACATGGCCGCGGACGGTCTCACCCCCGACCGGGCGACCTACGCCGCGGTCCGCGCCTGTGTCGACATTCCCGTCCGCGTGATGCTGCGCGCGACCGACGGCTTCTCCGCCGGCGGCGCGGCGTCGCTGGACGCGCTGTGCGGTGCCGCTGGGGCGCTGGCCGCGGAGGGTGCCGACGAATTCGTCCTCGGCTTCCTCACGGACGACGGCCGCGCCGACCTCACGGCGGTCGCCGCCCTCGCCGACGCGATCGGGCCGCGGGCCCGCTGGACGTTCCACCGCGCGATCGACCGCGCGGCGGACCGCGACGCGCTCCGCAAGCAGCTGGCCGACCTTCCGGGCCTGGACACGTACCTCACGGCGGGCTCGCCGACGGGCGTCGACGACGGACTGGCGACACTGGTCGCGGAGGCGGCGCGGGGGGACGAACCGGGTTACGAGCCGCGGATCCTCGTGGGCGGCGGCCTGCGGCTGAAGCACGTGCCGGTGCTGAGGGGGGCGGGGATCTCCGCGTTTCATGTCGGCGGGGCGGTGCGGCCGGGTGGGTGGGGGGCGTCTGTGTCTGCGGGGGCGGTGGGGGTTTGGCGGGAGGCGCTGGGCTGAGGGCGGGTGGGGGCTGTCCTCAATCGCCGGACGGGCTTTTCGGGGGTGTCCTCAAGCGCCGGACGGGCTTGATGGGGCGGTTCCGGGTGCGAACTGGTTTTTTTCCCACCCACCACGGGAGGGGGCGGGCCGGAGCGGGCCTGTTGTCAGGGCGTAAAGCGAAGCAGCCCTGACAACAGGCCCGCTCCGGCCCGCCCCCGCACCATTGCAAGCCCCGCGCAGCGGACACCGCCCCGCGCAGCGGACACCGCCCCGCGCAGCGGGAGACGCGCCCGCACGGGGCAACGGTGCGAACCTAGAACCACCCCGCGCAGCGGGGCAACGGTGAGAACCCCCAACCGTCACCCCAACTCCCGCGGCAAGCCCCGCGAATACAGCACCGTCAACCCCGACACCGCCCGCGTCAACGCCACATACAGCCGCCGCAACCCCGTCCGTTCGTCCGGTTCCGCGGAGATCACCGCCGACGGTTCGTCCAGGACCACGTAGTCGTACTCCAGGCCCTTGGCCAGCGTGGCCGGTACGAGGGTCAGGCGGGCGGCCGCCGTGGTCTCCTCGCCGGGGGCGAGGAACGGCAGACCGGCCGCCGTCAATGCCGAAGCCAGCGCGGCGACCCGCGCGTCGGCCGCGATCAGGCCGACCGAGCCCTCGCGTTCGAGCGACTCGCGGCACGCCGCGAGCACCTCCGCGTCGAGCGCGTCGCGCTCGACGGCTCGTACGGAGAAGTCGCCCGCGGCTTCTCGCAGGGACGTCGCCTCGGACAGGCCCGGGGCGATCGCCGGCAGCAGCCGGGACGCGTAGGCGATCACCTCGCGGGGCACGCGGAAGCCCTGGGTGAGCTCCTCGACGGCGGCGTCCGGCTTGCCGAGGTGGGTGAGGGCCTCGGCCCAGGAGGGGGTCGCCCAGGGCGTCGTGCCCTGGGCGATGTCGCCGAGGATGGTCGCGGAGCCGGTCGTGCAGCGGCGGCCCACGGCGCGGTACTGCATGGGGGAGAGGTCCTGGGCCTCGTCGAGGACCACATGGCCGAGGGACGGCGTGCGGGCGACGAGGTCCGCGGCCTCGTCGATCAGCACCGCGTCCGCCGCGGACCACTTGGCGGTCTTCACGCCGCGGGCCGGCTTCGCCCAGAGGATCACGGCCTGTTCGGCGGGCGTGAGCACGCCCTCCGCGTGCGCGGCCAGGAACTCCGGGTCGGAGAGCAGCCGCAGGACCAGCTTCGCGGGGTCGACCTGCGGCCAGAGCGCCTTGACCGCCGCCTTGACGGCCGTGGTGCGGGCCACCGCGTCCTGTACGCGGTCGTCGGGGGCCTCGCCGGCCTCCTCCATCCGTACGAGGACGGCGTGCGCGATCCGCTGCGGGAGGGCGTCGCGGGCGGCGCCGTAACGGATGTCGCGGGCGAGGAGTTCGCGGACGATCTCCTCGATCTCGTACGCCGGGACGCGCCAGCGCCGCGAGCCGCGTACGACGACCACCGGCTCCGTCGGCATGGTCACGCCCGAACGCACCGCGCGCCGCAGGACCTCGGCCATGCGGGCGTCGCCCTTGAGGCGGGCGGCGGCGGGGGTGTCCTCGCCTCGGATGCCGACGTGCGCGACGAGGTCGTCGACCGTGGCCTGGGCGACGTTCAACTCGCCGAGCGCGGGGAGCACTTGTTCGATGTAATGGAGGAAGGAGCGGTTCGGGCCGATGACGAGGGTGCCGGTGCGGGCGAGCCGCTCGCGGTGGGCGTAGAGGAGGTAGGCGACGCGGTGCAGGCCGACGGCGGTCTTGCCCGTGCCGGGGGCGCCCTGGACGCAGACCGTGCCGCCGATGCCGGCGCGGACGATCTCGTCCTGCTCCGGCTGGATCGTCGCGACGATGTCCCGCATCGGGCCGACGCGCGGCCGCTCGATCTCGGTCTGGAGGAGCCGGCTGGCGTGCTCCTCGCCGGCGGTGTCCGTGAGGTCCTCGTCCTCGTACGCCGTCAACTCGCCGCCCGTGTAACCGAAACGGCGGCGCGTCCGCACGTCCATGGGCTCCTTCTTGGAGGCCCGGTAGAACGGCTGGGAGACGGGTGCGCGCCAGTCGATGACCATGGGGTCGCCGTCGGCGTCGTGGACGTGCCGGCGGCCGATGTAGAAGCGCTCGCCGCCGGCGCCTTCCGCGCGGTCCGCGCCCGGAGCGTGCAGGTAGTCCAGGCGACCGAAGAAGAGCGGGGTGTGCGCGAGGTCGGCGAGGGCGGTGATGCGCTCGTCGATCTGGCGTTGCAGGACGGCGGCGTTGACCCAGTTCGCGGTGACGTCCTTGATGTCGAGTGCCTCGACATCGGCGCGCATGGCGCGCAGCGCGGCGCGGGAGGAGGCGAGGTGGGCGCGCTCTCGGGCGAGGGGATCGTGAGGGTCTTGCTGCGCGGGCACGGCGGGGCCTCCGGGCGGGTGGCGGTTGCGGGGGGTGGGCGAACACCCGCCGGTTTCCGTCCGGTCGGGGGCGCTCCCGGTGGCGCGGGAGGCGGCAAGACCGGCGAGTGTAGTCAGCGGGACCGGGGCGCGCGAATGATTTCCGGGCGCCCCGGGCGGCACCCCGATGAGATCTCGGGGTTGCCGTCCGCCTCCCGTAGGGGACGGCATGCTTCTGTGGTCGTACGGATCGGTTCGGCCGCTTACACCGGCGGAGTGATGTGCGGCGCGGGCGCGAAATCCATCATGGAGACATGAACAACGCGTCCCTCACCTCCGCCGCCCCGGGCGCCCACGCAGGCGCCGGCACCACGGCCCACCACCGCCCCGCCCTGGGCGGCGCCCTCCGCGCGATCAAGGTCTTCGCGGGCGCCGCCGTCAGCGTCGTCCTCATGGGCGAGGCCGCCGACAAGCGCGTCGTACGGGCGATATAGCCGCTGCCCCGGCCGCCGTCCGGTCGTCGGCCCTACGCCTCCTCCTCCGCCTCCTCCGCGAGGAGGGAGTCCGCGTCGATGATGCGGTAGGCGTAGCCCTGTTCGGCCAGGAAGCGCTGGCGGTGGGCGGCGAAGTCCTGGTCCACGGTGTCGCGGGCCACGACCGAGTAGAAGCGGGCCTCGTGGCCGTCCGCCTTCGGGCGCAGGACACGGCCCAGGCGCTGCGCCTCCTCCTGGCGGGAGCCGAAAGTACCCGACACCTGGATCGCCACCGTCGCCTCCGGCAGGTCGATCGAGAAGTTCGCGACCTTCGAGACCACCAGTACCGACAGCTCACCCTGGCGGAACGCGTCGAAGAGCTTCTCCCGCTGCGCGTTCGACGTCTCGCCCTTGATGACCGGCGCGTTCAGGTGCTCGCCCAGCTCGTCCAGCTGGTCGATGTACTGGCCGATCACCAGCGTCTGCTCACCCCGGTGCTTGGCGACCAGCGCCTCCGTGACCTTCCGCTTGGTCGCGGTCGTCGCGCAGTAGCGGTACTTCTCCTCCGTCTCGGCCGTCGCGTACGCCAGCCGCTCGCTGTCCGTGAGATTGACGCGGACCTCGACACAGTCGGCCGGAGCGATGTAGCCCTGCGCCTCGATCTCCTTCCACGGGGCGTCGAAGCGCTTGGGGCCGATGAGGGAGAAGACGTCCGACTCGCGGCCGTCCTCACGCACGAGCGTGGCCGTCAGACCCAGCCGGCGGCGCGCCTGGAGGTCGGCGGTGAACTTGAAGACCGGCGCCGGCAGCAGATGCACCTCGTCGTAGACGACCAGGCCCCAGTCCCGGGAGTCGAACAGCTCCAGGTGCGGGTAGATGCCCTTCCGCTTCGTCGTCAGCACCTGGTACGTGGCGATGGTGACCGGGCGGATCTCCTTGCGGGTGCCGGAGTACTCGCCGATCTCCTCCTCGGTCAGCGACGTCCGCTTCACCAGCTCGTGCTTCCACTGGCGGGCCGAGACCGTATTGGTGACGAGGATCAGCGTGGTGGCCTTGGCCTGCGCCATCGCGCCCGCGCCGACGAGCGTCTTGCCCGCGCCGCACGGCAGCACGACCACCCCGGAGCCGCCGTGCCAGAAGCCCTCCACGGCCTGCTTCTGGTACGGGCGCAGCGCCCAGCCGTTCTCGTCCAGCTCGATGGGGTGCGCCTCGCCGTCGACGTAGCCCGCGAGGTCCTCGGCGGGCCAGCCGAGCTTGAGCAGCGTCTGCTTGATCTGGCCGCGCTCGGAGGGGTGGATCGCCACCGTGTCCGGGTCGATCCGGGCCCCGACCAGCGGCTGGACCTTCTTGGAGCGGAGGATCTCCTCCAGCACCGGCCGGTCCGTGCTCTCCAGCACGAGCCCGTGCACGGGGTGCTTCAGCAGCCGCAGCCGCCCGTAGCGGTCCATCGTCTCGGCGATGTCGACGAGCAGGGCGTGCGGCACGGGGTAGCGGGAGTGGGTGACGAGCGCGTCGACGACCTGCTCGGCGTCATGCCCCGCGGCCCGCGCGTTCCACAGGCCGAGCGGGGTCAGACGGTAGGTGTGGATGTGCTCGGGCGCGCGCTCCAGCTCCGCGAACGGAGCGATGGCGCGACGGCAGGCGTCGGCCTGCTCGTGGTCCACTTCCAGCAGCAACGTCTTGTCGCTCTGGACGATCAGGGGTCCGTTCACGCATCACCCATTTCTTCCGGCCAAACTTCAATTGTGCCGGATCGCCGGCGCTGGCCGTGTCGGGTTGGGGTGCGCCCTGGGCTTTGCGGTGCGGTGTCCTCAAGCGCCGGACGGGCTGGTACGGGTGTCCTCAAACGCCGGACGGGCTTGATCGGGTGCCGCTCAGGCGTCCTCAATCGCCGGACGGGCTTGAAAGCAGCCCGTCCGGCGATTGAGGACACCCCGCTCGGGCCGAGGTCCGAAGCGTCACGCGTGATCGTCCGCCAGCTCCGCCACGCCAGTGATCCGGTGCAAGGCGAACGTGCGGACCTCGTCCGCCGTGTGGTCGTAGGCCGTCACGAAGCCGCCCTCCACCCGTACCGGTGCGATCACGCGCTGGCTCGCCGCGCCGTCCGCGTTGACGTAGCCGATCCAGACGGCGGCGCCGGTCAGTACCGCGGCCTGGACCGTCGCGAGGGTGTCCGCCGATGTCGTACGGGGCAGCCGGCCGGCCTCCGTCGTCGCGGGCGCCGCCGGCTTGTGCTCGGCGGTCGAGGCCATGTCGCCCGCGCGGACGGCCCGTACCGCCGCGCCCAGCAGCGTGGCGTCCGGCAGCGGCGGGCCCTCCGGCACGGGGGCCGGCGGGGTG
>NZ_JAGGOL010000081.1:3707-6632 GCF_018614525.1 Streptomyces sp. ISL-11 | reverse complement strand
GACGCGGGCGACCTTGTCGAACGCCTCGCCCGCCGCGTCGTCGATCGTCGAGCCCAGCGGGCGGACGTCGGAGGTGATGTCCGGCGCGAGGAGCAGCGAGGAGTGGCCGCCGCTCACCAGCAGGGCCATCGTCGGCTCCGGCAGGGCGCCGTGTTCGAGCTGGTCGACGCAGATGTGGGAGGCGAGGTGGTTGACGCCGTAGAGGGGCTTGCCGAGGGCGTACGCGTACGCCTTGGCCGCCGAGACGCCGACGAGGAGGGCGCCCGCGAGGCCGGGGCCCGCGGTGACGGCGATGCCGTCGAGGTCCTTCGCGCTGACGCCCGCTTCCTTCAGGGCGCGCTGGATGGTCGGGACCATCGCCTCCAGGTGGGCGCGGCTGGCGACCTCCGGGACGACGCCGCCGAAGCGGGCGTGCTCGTCGACGCTGGAGGCGACGGCGTCGGCGAGGAGGGTGTGGCCGCGGACGATGCCGACGCCGGTTTCGTCGCAGGAGGTCTCGATACCGAGGACGAGGGGTTCGTCAGCCATGGGGTGTTCCTTGCACTGCTGAGTGGGGATCGGAGAGGCGCATCACGAGGGCGTCGACGTTGCCCGGCTGGTAGTAGCCGCGGCGGACGCCGACGGGCTCGAAGCCGAAACGCTCGTAGAGGCGCTGGGCGCGGGTGTTGTCCACCCGCACTTCGAGGAGCACCTCGCGGCACTCGAAGGCGGTCGCGGTGGTGAGGAGCTCGGCGAGGAGCCGGGCGCCGAGGCCGGTGCTCCAGTGGTCGTGGGCGACGGCGATGGTCTGGACGTCACCGGTGCCGTCGATGGCGGCGAGGCCGGCGTACCCGACGATGCGGGTGCCTCCGGCGGTTCCGGTTCGGCCTTCGGCCGGGGCGGTGGTGCGGCCTTCGGCCGGGAGGGTGGTGCGGCCTTCAGCCGAGGGCGCGATCCGGCCATCGGCCGAGGCAGTGGTTCGCTCCGTCGCCCCGGGCGCGATGGCGCCGCCCGAGCCGTCGCCTTCGCCGTCCGCGAGTGAGGCGTGCGCGCCGGACGCGGGCGCGAAGGCCCCCGCACCGCCGCCGGCGTCCGGTCCGCTGCCCGCGCCGGCACCAGCGGCACCACTGCCACCCGGGCCACTACCCGCGCCGAAACCACCGGAGGCAAGCGCCCCCCGCGTCCCCGTCTCCGGAGCCGGGTCGCTGCTCGCGGTCAGGTGGCGGCCGGCGACGCCGGCGTCGCCCGCGCCCGGGGCGCCATTGGTCATGGCGGCAGGCGGCGTGCCGTCCCGCTCCGCGTCGTCGCCCATGTCGTCGCCGGTCCACTCCGCCACCACGTACCGCCGGTTGGCGTTCGCACCGCGCGCGTGGGCCAGTTCGGACCAGAAGAGGCCCTTCGACCACGCGTCGTCGGGGAAGAGCGCGCGCTCCAGCTCCAGCACCGGCCCGATGTCCCACCAGCGCATCTCACGGATCCGCACCGTCGCGGTCACTTGGGGGTGACCACCTTGTAGTTGGCGGGCACCTGGGCGTCCGGCCGGCGCAGGTACAGCGGCCGGTCCGGGAGGAACTCCCCGCCTGTGCGGAGCCTCTCCGCGGCGAGCGAGGCCAGGGCGGCCGCGGACTGGTGCTCGGGCATGTCCGCCCGTACGTCCGTGAAGGCGTCGCGGTACAGGACGGCGCCCGCGCCGATCGCGGTGAGGCCGGCGAGCGGTTCGGTGAGGTCGGCGGGGCGGTCCACGGCGGGGTCGGTGACGCGGGTCCGCGGGTCGGCGTAGCGGGCCCAGTAGACCTCCTTGCGGCGCGCGTCCGTGGCGACCACGAATTCGCCCTCCAGGCCGGCCTGCCCGGCCGCGTACGCGATGCCGTCGAGCGAGCACAGGCCGTGGACGGGCACGGACAGCGCGGCGCCGAAGGTCGCGGCGGTCACGATGCCGACCCGCAGGCCGGTGTACGGGCCGGGGCCGACGCCCACGACGATGCCGGTCACCGCGTCCAGCGCGCGCCCCGCCTCGCCGAGCACCCGGTGCACGGCGGGAAGCAGCAGCTCACCGTGGCGGCGCGCGTCGACCTGGGCGGACTCGGCGAGGACTTTGTCGCCGTCGTGGAGGGCGACGGTGACGGCGGGGGTTGCGGTATCAAGAGCGAGCAGCAGCACACTGACAGACTACGGCGCGCCATGGGGCCCGCGGTGCGCGGCTTGGCCTGCGCCGAGGGCGCGGCGGGGGCGTACGCGAGTGCTACGGTCAGCCGCATAGTCGTACGCAGGACGAAAGGGTGCGCAGCCGTGGCACGCAGCAGCTCGGGGATCATCGTGGCCGCGCTCACCGCGGCGGCGCTGGGCGGCGTCGGATTCCTCGCCTTCCAGGCCGAGGCCGCGCCCGACCTCCCGCACCCCTCCGCCTCCTCGCCGTCCGGCAAGGAGAAGGACAAGGGTCAGGGCCAGGGCCCGGCGGCCAAGGACAAGGCCGATCAGGGGAAGGACGCCGCGGCTGCCGTCCCCGCGCACTCCGGCACCGGCGCCCGCGTCGTCTACGCCCTCGCCCAGAAGCGGGTGTGGCTCGTCGGCGCCGACGGGAAGGCCACCCGCAGCTTCGAGGTCGCGCCCAGCACGGTGAACCCGCCCCTGGGCGGGTACAAGGTGACCTCCCGGTCCCCCACCGGTACGGGCTCGGACGGCATCCCGGTCGAGCACATCGTGCGCTTCCACCAGGACGCGAACGGCGTCGTCTTCGGCTTCAGCGCCGCGGTCGACGGCTCCTCGCCGAACCCGGCCGCGACGAAGAAGACCGGTGGCATCCGGGAGCGTCCGGCGGACGGCCTGGCGCTGTGGAACGTCGCGGTCAACAACGCGAAGGTGGTCGTCGTCCCGTAGAACGGGCCCGACGGCTCGTTCGCACGCTCCGGCGGCCCTGCCGCCACGCCGTGTTCGGCGGATCTTGTG
>NZ_JAGGOL010000081.1:2803-3621 GCF_018614525.1 Streptomyces sp. ISL-11 | reverse complement strand
CCGCGGGCGAAGGCCCGCCGGACACTCCCTGGTACAGGACACAGCCCGTTCACTCTTACGGGCCCATTCCGCCGCTACGCGGCATCACGCTCCGCGGTCCCGGCCGCCTCCTCGGGCTCGGCCGCGGCCGGCGCCCTCGGCGGGGTCGAGACCGCGTCCGCGGCGGCGCAGGCCGCGAGCAGGTCGCGCATCGACGGGGGCTGCTCGCCCGGACGGGGCACGCGGGAGGTCACAGCAGGCTCGGCAGTGGGCTCTTCGGCCGACATCAACGCCTCCAGGGGCAGCCGGGGCAAGGTTAGGCAGACCTAACCATGTCTCGCTCACCATGTGACCACGCCCACCACCGCCCGCGCAACATCTTGCCGACGGCTTGTCGGAACGTAGCCGGGCGCGTACGCCCCGGGCAGCACCACGGCCGCCCCACGGCTCACTCCAGCGACGACAGCTCCGCGCCCGCCCACCGCGCACCGACGCCGGCCACGGTGACGGTCCGTACGTCGTCGGCCTCGTCCAGCGCGAGTCCGTCCGCTCCCACCGCACGCTCGATGACCACGTGCAGCCGGTCGTCGGACAGCTCCTCGACCTTGCCGTCGCCCCACTCCACGACGATCACCGACTCCGGCAGCGAGACGTCGAGGTCCAGGTCCTCCATCTCGTCCAGCCCGCCGGAGAGCCGGTAGGCGTCGACGTGGACCAGGGCCGGGCCGCCACCGAGGGGCGGGTGGACGCGGGCTATCACGAACGTCGGGGACGTGACGGCGCCGCGCACGCCGAGGCCCTCGCCCAGGCCGCGGGTCAGGGTCGTCTTGCCCGCGCCG
>NZ_JAGGOL010000081.1:1162-2682 GCF_018614525.1 Streptomyces sp. ISL-11 | reverse complement strand
CGTACGGGGTGTTCGGGACGCTCATACCCGCCGATGGTACGGGGCCGGGGCTCAGCACCGTCGGCGTGCTCCGGCGGCGTGGCGCGGGCCCGGCCGCGCCTCGCCCGCGGCCGCCGCCGCGAGCAGCTCGACGAGGCCCTCGTTGGTGGTGTCGGGGTTCTCCATCATCACCAGGTGGCCGGCCTCCGGCAGGTGGACGAGCCGGGCGCCCGGCAGGGCCTCCGCGATGGCCTCGCTGTGCGCGGTCGGCGTCAGCAGGTCCCGGCCCCCGGAGAGGACGAGCACGGGCAGGCCGTCGAAGGCGCGCAGGGCCGCCACCTTGTCGTGGTCGGCGAAGGCCGGGTAGAACGCGGCGACGACGTCCACGGGCGTCGCCTCCAGCAGCCGCTCGGCGAACCGCGCCACCGCCGGGTCGACGTCCTTCGACCCGAACGAATAGCGCTTGACGATCCCCGCGAAGAGGTCGGCGGTGGCCCGGCGGCCCTTCTCGATCAGCTCGGGCTGCGCGGACATCAGCTTGAAGGCGCCCGGCAGGACGCGGCGCACCACGTTCATCCCGGCGACCGGCAGCCCGTAGGTGTTCTGCGCGAGCCCGCCCGCCGACGTGCCGACGAAGGCGGCGCCGACGACGCGCTCGGCGATCAGCTCGGGGTACTGGGCGGCCAGCGCCATCATCGTCATCCCGCCCATCGAGTGCCCCACCAACACCAGGGGCCCCTCGGGGGCGGCGTCGTCGATGACGGCCTTGAGATCGCGGCCGAGCAGGTCGATGTCGATGGGGGCGCCGTTGCCGTGCGCCCGCCCGGAGCGGCCGTGGCTGCGCTGGTCCCAGAAGACGGTGCGGACCGTGCCGCGCAGGGCGGCGCGCTGGAAGTGCCAGGAGTCCTGGGAGAGGCAGTAGCCGTGGCTGAAGACGACCGTCAGGGGCGCGGACCGGCGCCGTCCGAAGAGCCGCTTCAACGACTCGGGCCCGGCCGCGCTCACGCCTTCCGGCTCGTCGGCCTCGTAATAGAGCTCCGTGCCGTCCTCGGCGACCGCGCGGCCCGGTGTGCCGCGCAGGGTGCCGTACGGGCCGGCCGAGTCCAGCGCGAGGCGGGCCTTGCGGCGCACGCCGCGTCCCACGGTCAGCCGCTCGACGGCCACCCCGACCGCGGCTCCGGCGGCCACGACGCCGATGGCGGCGCCCGCGACGCCGGCCCCGCGCCGCCAGCCCGCGCCCTGGGCCACCGCCTGGACGGCCGCCTCCACGCCCGTATTCGCGCTGTCGCTCATGCCGTGTCCCCCGTGTCCTAGCTCTCCTGGCTCCCGTGCCCGGCCTCGTTCACGTTCGCGTTCCCGCCGGCGCCCGCGCCCTGGTCCGTGTCCGCGTCTTTCCCCACATAGACGCGGGGAACCCGCCGGGAGATGCGCGTGACGACCTCATAGGCGATGGTTCCGGTGGCCCGCGCCCAGTCCTCGGCGGTCGGCTCGCCCCGGTCGCCCGGCCCGAACAGCACCGCTTCCTCGCCGACCCGCGCGGT
>NZ_JAGGOL010000081.1:326-1135 GCF_018614525.1 Streptomyces sp. ISL-11 | reverse complement strand
CGTAACCGACGGGAACGAGGGCGAGAGTAGTGGTTCCGGGAGTGATGTAGTGATGCCCGTACGAGACACCGTGGCCGCCCGGCACCGTCTTGACGGAGGCGAGGGAGGCGCAGAGCGTCATGACCGGTTTGAGCCCGAAGTCCTCGGGGGTGCCGATCTCGGGGCTCGGCGAGACGCCGTAGACCGCGATCCCGGTGCGTACGAGGTCGAAGTGGGCCTCGGGGAGCGTCAGGGTGGCCGGGGAGTTGGCTATGTGCCGCACCTCCGGGTCGATGCCCTGCGCCTCGGCGTAGGCCAGGGCGTCCCGGAAGAGCCGCAGCTGCGCCTGGATGGAGGGGTNNTCAGTTCCGGCCAGTCGTCGGGCGCGCAGCCGTTGCGGCCGAGACCGGTGTCGATCTTCAGCTGGACGCGGGCGGGCCGGCCGGCCGCGCGGGCAGCCTCGCGGATCTCCTCGACGGCCCACACGCCGCTCGCCGTCACGTCGATGCCGGCCTCGACGGCCTCCCGCCACGGCCCGCCCGGCGTCCACAGCCAGCACAGCATCGGGCCCGTGTCGCCCGCCGCGCGCAGCGCGAGCGCCTCCTGCGGGGTAGCCGTACCGAGCCACTCGGCGCCGGCCTGCCGGGCCGCGCGGGCACAGGGCACCGCACCGTGGCCGTACGCGTCCGCCTTGACCACGGCCATCAGCTGAGCCTTGGGCGCGCGGGCGCGCAGCACACGGACGTTGGCTCGCAGGGCGGCCAGGTCGACCAGGGCACGGGCGCGCATCGGTGTCTCGTTCATCCCCGCCAGTGTCTCAGGACGTCCGG
>NZ_JAGGOL010000081.1:0-287 GCF_018614525.1 Streptomyces sp. ISL-11 | reverse complement strand
GGGGGTGTCATTTCGGGGGCGCGCGGGGTGGGCGGCCGTGACACTGGTGGGCATGAGGACTGCCTACAGCGTCGAGACCGTACGGGCCGCCGAGCGCGCGCTCATGGCACAGCTCCCCGCCGGAGCCCTGATGCAACGGGCCGCCGCCGGGCTCGCGGCGGCCTGCGCGGACCTGCTGGGCCGTGTGTACGGGGCGCGGGTCGCGCTGCTGGTCGGCAGCGGCGACAACGGCGGCGACGCCCTCTACGCCGGCGCGCGGCTGGCCCGGCGCGGCGCGGGCGTGACCG
>NZ_JAGGOL010000080.1 GCF_018614525.1 Streptomyces sp. ISL-11 | reverse complement strand
CGGCGGCCCTGCGCTGGGCCGCGCCGGCGGCCGCGGTGGCCCTGGCGTCCGCGGTGGTGGTGGGACGGGTGCTGCGCCGGCGCCGCTGACCCCGCGTCATACGGGTGCCCGCGAGCCCTGGCCGAGGAGGTGCCGGGCGCGCCCCAGCCCGTAATGTCGGGGACGTGAGCAATGACGACACGAAGACCGTACTGAAGGCCGGCGACGCCGAGCTGACCGTGGACCCGCGCAACGGCTGCCGGATCACGAGCTTCCGGCTCGGCGGCACGGAGCTCCTGCGGCAGGGCGACAAGTACGGCGCCTTCCCCATGGTCCCCTGGTGCGGCCGCATCGAGCTGGGGCAGTTTCGCAACGGCGGCGAACGCCACCAGATGCCCCTGAACGCCGGGCCGCACGCGATCCACGGCACCGCCCGGGACGGCGTCTGGCGCACGGTCCGCGCGGACGGCACGTCGGCGGCCTTCACCCACGACCTCACCGCGCCCTGGCCGTACAGCGGCCGGGTCACCCAGCTGGTCGAGCTGGCGGAGGATTCCCTGGCGCTCACCATGGGCGTGGAGACCTACGACAACTCCTTCCCCGCCCAGGCCGGCTGGCACCCCTGGTTCCTGCGCAGCCTCGGCACCGGCGGCGATGTCGAGCTCACCTTCGACGCCGCGTGGCAGGAGGAGCGCGGCGACGACCACCTGCCGACCGGCCGCCGGATCGACCCCCGGCCCGGCCCCTGGGACGACTGCTTCGGCATGCCCGACGGCGTGGACGTCACGCTCACCTGGCCCGGCGCCCTGGAGCTGAAGGTCACCAGCCACGACGAGTGGGTCGTCATCTACGACGAGCAGGCCGAGGCCGTCTGCGTGGAGCCCCAGTCCGGCCCCCCGAACGGGCTCAACACCCTGCCGCGCCTCGTCACGCCGATCGATCCCCTGGAGACCTCCACGACGTGGACCTGGCGCACCCTGGCCTAAGCTCATGCCCATGAGCGATGCGCGTGACGCCCTGCTGCAGCAGATCAAGGACAAGGCCGTGGTCCACGGCAAGGTGACCCTCTCCTCCGGCAAGGAGGCCGACTACTACATCGACCTGCGCCGGATCACCCTGGACGCCGAGGCGGCGCCCCTGGTCGGCCAGGTGATGCTGGACGCCACGGCGGACCTGGAGTACGACGCCGTGGGCGGCCTCACCCTGGGCGCCGACCCGGTCGCCACCTCGATGCTGCACGCCGCCGCCGCGCGCGGCCGCAAGCTCGACGCGTTCGTCGTCCGCAAGGCGCAGAAGGCCCACGGCATGCAGCGCCGCATCGAGGGCCCGGACATCAAGGGCCGCCGGGTCCTGGTGGTCGAGGACACCTCGACCACCGGCGGCTCGCCGCTGACCGCCGTCGAGGCGGCGCGCGAGGCGGGCGCGGAGGTCGTCGCCGTGGCGACCATCGTCGACCGCGGTGCCGAGTCGGCCATCGAGGGCGCGGGCCTCCGTTATGTGACGGGCTACTCGCTCGGGGACCTCGACCTCTCCTGACCTGCTCGTTCTCCAAAAGCGTCGCCGAAGGGCGCGTGGTTTCACGTGAAACCACGCGCCCTTCGCATATGAGCGGGGCAGACCTCATGTGTAGCGTCGCGGGGTATCTGGGAGGATGGCTTCGACGATGACCGTCGCCCCCTAGGTCAGGGCCCGTATTTCGCCCGTACCCGCACATCACAAGGAGCGGACAGATGCCCATCGCAACCCCCGAGGTCTACAACGAGATGCTCGACCGGGCGAAGGCAGGCAAGTTCGCCTACCCGGCCATCAACGTCACCTCGACGCAGACCCTCCACGCCGCGCTGCGCGGCTTCGCCGAGGCGGAGAGCGACGGCATCATCCAGATCTCCACCGGTGGTGCGGAGTTCCTGGGCGGCCAGTACAGCAAGGACATGGTCTCCGGTGCCGTCGCGCTCGCCGAGTTCGCGCACGTCGTCGCGAAGAAGTACCCGGTGAACATCGCGCTGCACACCGACCACTGCCCGAAGGACAAGCTGGACGGCTACGTCCGCCCGCTGCTGGCCATCTCGCAGGAGCGCGTCGCCGCCGGCCAGAACCCGCTCTTCCAGTCCCACATGTGGGACGGCTCCGCCGAGAAGCTCGACGAGAACCTCGCCATCGCGAAGGAGCTCCTCGCCGAGGCCGTCAAGGCGAAGATCATCCTTGAGGTCGAGATCACCCCGACCGGCGGTGAGGAGGACGGCGTCTCGCACGAGATCAACGACGAGCTCTACACCACCGTCGCGGACGTCGAGCGCACCGCCGAGGCCCTGGGCCTGGGCGAGCACGGCCGCTACCTGCTGGCCGCCTCCTTCGGCAACGTCCACGGCGTCTACAAGCCGGGCAACGTCGTCCTCAAGCCGGAGCTGCTGCGTGAGCTCCAGGACGGCCTCGCCGCCAAGGCCGGCAAGGCCGACCCGTTCGACTTCGTCTTCCACGGCGGCTCCGGCTCCACCGAGCAGGAGATCCGCACCGCGCTGGAGAACGGCGTCGTGAAGATGAACCTCGACACCGACACCCAGTACGCCTTCACCCGCCCGGTCGCGGACCACATGTTCCGCAACTACGACGGTGTCCTGAAGGTCGACGGCGAGGTCGGCACCAAGTCGAAGTACGACCCGCGCACCTGGGGCAAGCTGGCCGAGGCCGGCATGGCCGAGCGCGTCACCAAGGCGTGCGCGGACCTGCGCGCCACGGGCACGAAGCTGAAGTAACCCCTCAGCGTCCGAAGGGCCCGGCACACCCCGTGTGCCGGGCCCTTGGCCGTCCGCCGGTGGCCGGACCCGGCCCGCGCGGGGATGATCCCGGTATGAGCGATACGCCCGTACGGCTCGGCACGCCCGCCGGGCGCTGGGTGCTGCTGACGGCCGTGCTCGGCTCGGGGCTGGCCATGCTCGACAGCACCGTCGTCAATGTGGCGCTGCCCCACATCGGCCGTGACCTCGACGCCGACCTGGCCGTACTCCAGTGGACCGTCAACGCGTACATGCTCACGCTCGCCGGGCTGATCCTGCTCGGTGGTGCGCTGGGCGACCGGTTCGGCCGGCGGCGGGTGTTCGTGATCGGAACCGTCTGGTTCGCCACCGCCTCGCTGCTGTGCGGGCTGGCGCCCGACGCCACCGTACTGATCGCGGCACGGGCCCTCCAGGGCGTCGGCGGAGCGCTGCTCACCCCCGGATCCCTCGCCCTGATCCAGGCCATCTTCCACCCCGACGACCGGGCGGGAGCCGTCGGCGCCTGGTCCGGGCTGGGCGGCGTGGCCTCGGCGGTCGGGCCGTTCGTCGGCGGCTGGCTGGTCGACGGACCGGGCTGGCGCTGGGTGTTCCTGATCAACCTGCCGCTGGCGGCCATCTGCGTGCCGGTGGCCCTGCGGCACGTACCCGAGACCCGCGACCCCGGCGCACACGGCCGTTTCGACGTGCTCGGCGCGACGCTGGGCGCGCTGTCCCTCGGCGCCGTGACGTACGCCCTGATCGCGGCCCCCGACCAGGGCGCCTCGCCCTGGGTGATCGGACCGGCCGTCGCCGGAGTACTGCTGGGCGTGGCCTTCGTCCGCCTGGAGAAGCGCCGTACGGACCCGATGCTGCCGCCGGAGATCTTCTCCAGCCGGATGTTCACGGCCGTCAACGGGGTCACTCTCTTCATCTACGCGGCCTTCAGCGGCTTCTTCTTCCTGTCGGTGATCCAGCTCCAGGTCGTCGTCGGCTGGTCCGCGCTCGCCGCGGGCACGGCCCTGCTGCCCACGACCGTCCTGATGCTGCTGCTCTCCGCCCGCTCCGGCCGGCTGGCGCAGCGCATCGGCCCGCGGATCCCCCTGACGGTGGGCCCGCTGCTGTGCGCGGCGGGCATGCTGCTGATGACGCGGGTGGGGCCGGGCGCGGTGTACTGGCGCGACGTCCTGCCCGCGCTCACCGTGCTCGGCCTGGGCATGACGGCGCTGGTGGCACCGCTGACCGCGACGGTCCTGGCCTCGGTCGACGTGGCCCGTGCGGGGCTGGCGAGCGGCATCAACAACGCGGCGGCCCGCGCGGCCGGCCTCATCGCGGTGGCCGCGCTGCCCTTGCTGGCGGGCATGGGCCCGGACGTCTACCGGGACCCGACGGGTTTCGAGGACACGTTCCGCAGGGCGATGCTCTGGTGCGCGGGGTCGCTCGCGCTCGGCGGGATCCTGGCATGGCTGTCGGTCAGGCCGACAACACTGAAGACCCGCCCCACGGGAGAACAGCCCTGCCACCCGGAGTGCAAGTACCACTGCGGGGTCTCGTCACCACCGCTGGACCTGGGGGATGTGGCATAGAAGACACCGCAACCACCGACCGTTTTCTTCCCACCCCCACGGAAGGGGGCGGGCCGGAGCGGGCCTGTTGTCAGGGCGTAAAGCGAAGCAGCCCTGACCAGCCCCCCGCACCTGACCAGCCCCGCGCAGCGGACACCGCCCCGCGCAGCGGACACCGCCCCGCGCAGCGGGAAGCGCGCCCGCACCGGGCAACGGTGAGAACCGACCCTGCAAGCCCAGCGCAGCGACAAGGCAGACTGGGCCCATGTCCATTCACGAGAACCTCCTCGGGGGCCCGCCCCCGACCCACCTGCCCGACGACCCCGAGCCGCGCGAGCTCCTCGCGTCCGGCGCGGCTCCCTCCGAGGTCGCCGCGAAGTACCCGTCGTCCTCGCTCGCGTGGGCGCAGCTCGCCGACGAGGCGTTCGAGGCCGGCCGCGTCGTCGAGTCGTACGCCTACGCCCGTACCGGCTACCACCGCGGGCTCGACGCCCTGCGCCGCAGCGGCTGGAAGGGCCACGGCCCGGTGCCCTTCGAGCACGAGCCGAACCGCGGCTTCCTGCGGGCGCTGCACGCGCTCGCGCGGGCCGCGCAGTCGATCGGTGAGCAGGACGAGTACGAGCGCTGCTCGGCGTTCCTGCGGGACAGCTCGCCGACGGCTGCGAATACGCTGGGCTAGCCGCGTCCGGCGGGTCTTCGGCTGCGGGCCGCTTTGCCGCGTGGCCGCCTGCGGCGGGGCGAGCCGTCTTTGCCGCCTGCGGCGGCGGGCGCCCTGCGGGCGCGTCCTCAAACGCCGGACGGGCTTGATTCGGCTGAGCTCAGCCCATTTCAGCCTGTCCGGCGATTGAGGACACCGCCGCGCAGCGGTGGTGCGCACGACACGAGCCCGCAGCCCCCGCTGTCACCCCCTTGCCGCGAGCGGCGTCAGGGACGGATGATGCGGGCAGGGGACCGGGGCTCCGAAGCCGACAGGAAGGGGCGGACCGCTACCCGGAAGCACGTATCGCCGAGGAGATCCGCGATGAAGGTCGACTTCCCGGGCACCACCCCCTACGAGGAGTACGTACGGGCCTCCGTGCTCAGCCGGCTCCAGGAACCCCTCTCCGACGATCCCGGCGAGATGTCGTTCCTCGTCACCACCCAGGTCATGGAGCTGTGGTTCACGGTCCTCGTGCACGAGTGGGAGACCGCTGCGCGGGCGCTGCGCGCGGACGACCTGCCGGTGGCGATGGCGGCCCTGCGGCGCTCCGTCTACGAGCTGGAATCGCTCAACTCGTCCTGGAAGCCGCTCGCGCATCTGACGCCCACTCAGTTCAACGCGTACCGCTCGGCGCTGGGCGAGGCGTCCGGCTTCCAGTCCGCGACGTACCGTCGCCTGGAGTTCCTGCTCGGCGAGAAGTCGCCCGCGATGCTGGTGCCCTACCGCGGCGCCCCGGAGACCTTCGCGGAGCTGGAGAAGGCGCTGCGCGAACCGAGCCTGTACGACGAGGTGCTGCGCCACCTGGCGCGCCGGGGCCACGGCATGCCGGCCGCCGTCCTGGACCGCGACGTCAGCGAACGGTACGCCGCCGATCCGGCCGTCGAGGAGGTCTGGCAGCGGGTCTACGCGGGCGACCAGAACAGCGAGGCGTGCCGGCTGGGCGAGGCCCTGACCGAGATCGCGGAACTGGTGTGGCGGTGGCGCAACGACCACCTCGTCGCCACCCGCAGGGCGATGGGCGCGAAGGTGGGCACGGGCGGCTCGCCCGGGGTGGCCTGGCTGGAGAAGCGGGCGGCCCAGCACGTCTTCCCCGAGCTGTGGACGGCCCGCAGCCGTGTCTGACGGGGCCCTCGCCGACGAGGCGGGCGCCCTCGACGCCGCCGACCCGCTGCGCGCCAAGCGCGCCGAGTTCGCGCTGGACGACGACACCGTCTATCTCGACGGGAACTCCCTCGGGGCGCTGCCCCGCGCGGTCGCCGGGCGGCTGGCCGACGTCGTCGAACGCGAGTGGGGACGGTTGCGCATCCGGTCCTGGGCGGAATCCGGCTGGTGGACGGCGCCCGAGCGCGTCGGCGACCGCGTCGGGCGGCTCGTCGGCGCGGGCCCCGGGCAGGTCGTCGTCGGGGACTCCACGAGCGTCAACGTCTTCAAGGCCGTCGTCGCCGCGGTACGGATGGCCGGCGAGGGCCGGGACGAGGTGCTGGTCGACGCGGCGACGTTCCCCACGGACGGCTATCTCGCCGGGTCCGCGGCCCGCATGACGGGTTGCCGCGTACGGGTCGTCGAGGCCGCGGCGATGGCGGCCGCGGCGGGTCCCCGTACCGCCGTCGCCGTCGCCAACCACGTCGACTACCGCACCGGCCGCCTGCACGACCTGCCGGGCACGACGGCCGCCGTGCGCGCGGCCGGGGCGCGCGTCGTGTGGGACCTGTGCCACAGCGCGGGCGCGCTGCCGGTGGGGCTCGACGCGCACGGCGTGGACCTCGCGGTCGGCTGCACGTACAAGTACCTCAACGGCGGCCCCGGCGCGCCCGCCTACCTCTACGTACGCCGCGAGCTACAGCCCCGCTTCGACTCCCCGCTGCCCGGCTGGAACTCCCACGCCGACCCCTTCGGCATGAGCTCCGCCTACGCCCCCGCCGAGGGGGCGGCCCGGGGCCGGGTCGGCACGCCCGACATCCTCTCGCTCCTCGCGCTGGACGCGGCGCTCGACGTGTGGGACGGCGTCCCGCTCCCGGCCGTCAGGGCGAAGAGCCTCGCCCTGACGGACTTCTTCCTACGCTGCGTCGGGGCGTACGTACCGGAGGGCACCGTCGAGCCGCTCACGCCTGCCGCGCACGCGGAACGCGGCAGCCAGGTGTCCCTGCGGTGTGCCGCCGGCGCGGGGGAGGCCATGGCCGAGCTGATCCGCCGGGGCGTCACCGGCGACTTCCGCCGCCCGGACGTCCTGCGCTTCGGCTTCGCCCCGCTGTACACCACCTTCACGGAAACGGAGCGGGCTGCGCGCGTGCTGGGGGAAGTGCTGGCCGGGCCCCTGTGACGGCGCGCACACGTCCCACGCCACCCACCGGAGACGACGTAGTACTTCAGAGGGACCCCCACAGATCCCCACCCGTGGGGACGCCGTCCGCTTTTCCGTTGCCTACCGTTGTCGGTGTGACCGAGACGTATGAGACCACCCCGCGCAACGAGCTGCGGATGGCGAAGAGTGCCCTGGGCAGCCTGCGGAAGGATCTGTTCGACGATGCCTTCGCCTTCCGCCCGCTGCCGCCGCTCCGCGCCGATCACCGGCTGGTGCGGTTGCTGCCGCGCAAGGTCGCGCGCTGTACGCGGTGGCTCCCGCACGCGGTCATGGTCGGGTTCATCGGCGTCGTCATGCTGGCGAGCCTCGCGCGCGAGGGCGGCGGGCTGTCCGGGATCCTCACGGCGCTGATCATCGGGGTGCCGATGGTGACCACGCTGTTCCGGCCCGTCGGCGCCTGGTGGCTGTCGATCGGCGCGCTGCTGTTCGCGGGCGTGTTCCTCAGCCACTACGGCTTCGGCCCGTGGTCGCCGGGCGGTTTCGTCTCGCACCTCTTCGTGATGCTGGTGGTGTCCCTGCGGACGCGCCCGCGCGTGGCGGCCGAGATGTGGCTGCTCACCGGCGCGGTGGGGGCCGTGCTCGCGGTCCTCAGGGCGCCCGGCCCCTACGCCTCCGGCTACTTCGTCTCCGACCTCTTCCAGCTGCTGGTCATCGCCGGGATCCTGCTCTTCGTCGTGCTCGCCGTCCGCGGTCTGCGCGAGTCCAAGCAGCAGGTCGCCGCGCAGGCCGCCGTCACCGAGGTGGAGCGCTCCCGGCGGACCGTGCTGGAGGAGCGCACGACCATCGCCCGCGAGCTGCACGACGTGGTCGCGCACCACATGTCCGTCGTCGCCATCCAGGCCGAGGCCGCGCCCTACCGGGTCCAGGACACCCCGCCGGAGCTGGCCGCCGCGTTCCAGACGATCCGGGAGAACGCCGTCGCCGCGCTGACCGAGCTGCGCCGCGTCCTCGGCGTCGTACGGTCGGAGAACCCCGACGCCTTCGCCGGCCCCGAGGCCCCGCAGCCCACCCTCGCCGCCTTGGACGGGCTGCTGGACAACGTCCGCTCCGCCGGCCTGGGCGTCGAGCTGGTGAGGACCGGCTCGGTGCGGCAGCTGCCGCAGGGCGTCGAGCTGTCGGCGTACCGCATCGTCCAGGAGGCGCTCAGCAACGTCCTGCGCCACGCGCCCGGCGCCGAGGCCCGCGTCGAGATCGCGTACGTCCTCGGCGGCCTGGGCCTGCGCGTCGTCAACGGCCCGCCGAACCGCCTCGCCAAGCCCTCCCCGGGCGCCGGCCACGGCGTGCTCGGCATGCGCGAACGCGTCGGGATGCTCGGCGGGGAGATGACGGCGGAGGCCACGGAGGACGGCGGCTACGAGGTCACGGCGTTCCTGCCGGTCGCCCCGGCGGAGGCCGCCGCGTGAGCCGGACCATCCGCGTGCTGATCGTGGACGACCAGATGATGGTCCGCGAGGGCTTCTCCGTCCTGCTGAACGCCATGCCCGACATCGAGGTCGTCGGTGAGGCGGTGGACGGGCGGCAGGCCGTCGAGCGGGTCGCGGAGCTGTGCCCCGACGTCGTCCTGATGGACATCCGCATGCCCGTGCTCAACGGCCTGGAGGCGACCCGCGAGATCGTCGCCGCCGACGCCGACGCGAAGGTCCTGGTGCTGACCACCTTCGACCTGGACGAATACGTCTACCAGGCGCTCCGCGCGGGAGCGAGCGGCTTCCTGCTCAAGGACGCCTCGGCGCAGCAGCTCGCCGACGGCGTCCGGGTCGTCGCGTCCGGCGAGGCGCTGCTCGCCCCGACGGTCACCAAGCGCCTCATCCAGGAGTTCTCCCGCCTCGGCACGCCCCGGCCGCCCACGCAGGAGCGCGTCGGCGACCTCACGGAGCGGGAGACCGAGGTGCTGGTCCTCGTCGCCCAGGGCCGCTCCAATTCCGAGATCGCGGCGGGGCTCGTCGTCGCCGAGTCGACGGTCAAGACGCACGTCAGCCGGATCCTGGTGAAGCTGGGCCTGCGCGACCGCACGCAGGCGGCGGTCTTCGCGTACGAGGCGGGGCTGGTCACGCCGGGCGGCTAGCGCGGTGGTGTCCGGCGGGTCATGTGAGCGGGCCGTGGCGTGCGCACCACCGCTGCGCGGTGGTGTCCTCAATCTCCCCCAGCTACCGCTGGGGGTGCCCCCAACGGGCTGAAAGCGGCTGAGCTCAGCCGGAATCAAGCCTGTCCGGCGATTGAGGACGCGCCCGCAGGGCGCCCGCCGCCGCAGGCGGCAAAGCTGGCGGCCCGCGGCCGAACGGCTCCCCCTCACAAGCCCCGCCTATCCCCTCGGCAGGACCAACCGCCACGCCTCCTCGTGCGCCGTCCACGTCCGCGTGCGGACCGGACCCGTCAGGACGTTGTCGGCCCGGTAGCCGAAGCCCGGTCCCGAGACCGTGACCCGGCGGGCCCTCGTCCGTACCGGCCGGCCGGCGGCATGGGTGTGGATCACCACCTCGGCGAGGCCGCCCACCACCGTGGAGACGGCGACGCGGGCCACCGGCTGGTCGAGGTCCGCGAGCAGCACCCCGTCCGCCTCCACCCGCAGCCGGGTGCACGACGGCAGCTGGAGGCGCGCGGCCGGGCCGGTGAGCAGGGTCAGCGCCGAGCGCGCCGTACGGGCGGCGGGGGACCACCACGGCTGCTGACCGCCGGTGCCCGTGACGGCCGGCGTGTCCGGCCGCTCCGCGACGGCCGGTACACCCGCTCCCTCGGGAGCGCTCGCCGGAGCCGGCACGTCATCGAGCCGCAGCGCGCTCGTTTCGCCGCCTTCAGGCGTGATGTCCGCCCCATTCGGCTCATTCCTCACACGGGTTTCCCGCGCGTCGACCGATCGGTTCAAGCCATTGGCGCCGGGGATCCACAGCCCGCCCAGCACCATGCCGCCGCTGTCGTCGAGGAGCGCGTCCATGCGCCGCTCCGCGCCGTCCAGAACCGCCCGCGCGGCGGCCACCGAACCCAGCGGCACGCCGAGCGTACGGGCCAGCGAGACGGCCGGCAGCGTGCCCACGGGCACCAGCGAAACAGGGACTTCCGGCAGCTCACGGCGGCGGTGGAGCACTCTGACGGCCTGCAGCAGCGCCCGGTCGTCGCCGATGACGACGGGCCTTCTGCGACCCCGTCTGGCCAGGGCGCGCTCGACGTCCTCGGGCCCGTCCGGAAGACATATTTTCGCCACCGCGCCAGCGCACAGGACGTCCCTCGCGATCCGTACGGACTCGCCGTCCACGCGTCGGGCGACCGGGTCGATGACCACGAGCAGAGGCTGCCCGGTGGAGTCTGGAGCCGACACCTCGGTCCTTCCTCAGGTAATCTCTCGGTGCAAGAGCCCCTGTCGCTGTTGCGCCAGGGGCTTCGTCTATCCGGGGCACCGGTTCGACGGCTCTAGCGTTGGTGTACGCCCTGAGCAAGCGGGGTGACACCACCACGCACGTTGGACATGCCCCGCCCGGAAGGGGTGTACGCCTGTGCCCGCACTTGTGCTGCTCGGTGCTCAGTGGGGTGACGAGGGCAAGGGAAAGGCCACCGACCTCCTCGGTGGATCCGTGGATTATGTGGTGCGCTACCAAGGTGGCAACAACGCCGGCCACACGGTGGTCGTCGGCGACCAGAAATACGCGCTGCATCTCCTCCCTTCCGGAATCCTCTCGCCGGGGTGTACCCCGGTGATCGGCAACGGAGTCGTCGTCGACCCGGCGGTCCTGCTCTCCGAGCTGAGCGGGCTCAACGAGCGCGGCGTCGACACGTCCAAGCTGCTGCTCAGCGGTAACGCGCACCTGATCACGCCGTACCACACGACGGTCGACAAGGTGACGGAACGCTTCCTCGGCTCGCGGAAGATCGGCACCACGGGCCGCGGTATCGGCCCGACCTACGCGGACAAGATCAACCGCGTCGGCATCCGGGTCCAGGACCTCTACGACGAGTCGATCCTGACCCAGAAGGTCGAGGCCGCTCTCGACTTCAAGAACCAGATCCTCGCGAAGCTCTACAACCGCCGGGCCATCGAGGCCGGCGCGATCGTCGAGGAGCTGCTCACCTACGCCGAGCAGATCAAGCCGTACGTGGCCGACACGACGCTGATCCTCAACAACGCCATCGACGAGGGCAAGGTCGTCCTCTTCGAGGGCGGCCAGGGCACGCTGCTCGACGTCGACCACGGCACGTACCCCTTCGTCACCTCGTCCAACCCGACCGCGGGCGGCGCCTGCACGGGTACGGGCGTCGGTCCCACGAAGATCAGCCGCGTGATCGGCATCCTCAAGGCGTACACCACCCGCGTGGGCGCCGGGCCGTTCCCGACCGAGCTGTTCGACCAGGACGGCGAGGACCTGCGCCGGATCGGCGGCGAGCGCGGTGTGACCACCGGCCGTGACCGCCGCTGCGGCTGGTTCGACGCGCCGATCGCCCGCTACGCGACCCGCGTCAACGGCCTGACGGACTTCTTCCTCACCAAGCTCGACGTGCTCACCGGCTGGGAGCAGATCCCGGTCTGCGTCGCGTACGAGATCGACGGCAAGCGCGTCGAGGAGCTGCCCTACAGCCAGAGCGACTTCCACCACGCGAAGCCGATCTACGAGATGCTGCCGGGCTGGTCCGAGGACATCACCAAGGCCAAGACCTTCGCCGACCTGCCGAAGAACGCGCAGGCGTACGTGAAGGCGCTGGAGGAGATGTCCGGCGCCCCGATCTCCGCGATCGGTGTCGGCCCGGGCCGTACCGAGACGATCGAGATCAACTCGTTCCTCTCGTAGGTCCCGCGCGCACGGCGCGTACGCGGCGCCCCGACGGCTTCGGCCGTCGGGGCGTTCCGCGTTCATCCGACCTTGCGGTAGGTCAGCGGCGCCTCCGCCTTGCCGACGAGTTCGCGGCGCATGCCGCCGTCGGACAACAGGGTCAGCTCGCTGCGCGGGCCCGGCTGGCAGTCGGCGGCGGGCTGGGCGAGCGTCACCCGGGACGGCCCGAGGTGCAGCGGGGTGCCCGCCTCGCCGCCGCCGGTCAGGTCGGCGGTCCAGGCGCAGCGGTAGGCCAGGCCGTCCTTGTCGGTGCCGCTGCCGCTGATGTCGGCCACGGTCGTGCCGAGCGGGCCCTGGCGGAGGGTGACGCTGCGGGAGTGCGAGCCGGCGTCGGTGGAGAAGTCGGACTGCCAGGTGCCCAGGAACCCCTGCGGCACGGCGCCGGGGCCGGCACCGGCCGTGGCGCCGCCGGGGGAGGGGGTCGCCGACTGCGGCGTGGGCACGGAGTTCTGCGGCGCGGAGGCGGACGGTGCACTCCCGGCCTGGGTGCCGCCGCTCTTGTCGTTCTGCTGCTTGTTGAGCAGGAACACCGTCCCGCCCCCGGCGAGCAGCCCGCCCGCCACCACCGCGGCCAGCACCACGGGCGTACGGGAGCGGCGCGGTGCGGGGCCGTAGGGGTTGATGGTGTGCGTGCCGGTGCCGTACGGATTGCCGCCGTACGGGCCCGCGTGCGGGTAGCCGTAGACGGGCGCGGGGGGCGGCAGGGGCGCTCCGACCGGGTGCCCGGCGGTCATGGTCGGCGGGTCCTGCCGGACTATGAGCGTCGGCTCCGGCATCGGGGCCGGTGCGGTCCGCTCCGGCGGCATGGGGCCCGGCGTCCCCACCGGCTCCTCCACGTCCAGCAGTTGCACGGCGTGCCGGCCGAGCCGGGCGACCAGGCCGCCGGGCAGCCAGGGGTCCGCGGACCGCAGGTCACCGAGCAACTCCTCGACGCCCGTGCGCTCCAGGACCTGGGCGGGCGTGGGCCGCTCGGCCGGGTCCTTGGCGAGGAAGGCGACGATCAGCGGCCGCAGCGACGCGGGGACGTCGGAGAGGTCCGGCTCCTCCTCGGCGATGCGGTACATCAGGGCGTGCACCCCGCTGTCCGCCGTGCCGAACGGCATCCGGCCGGTGGCCGCGTAGGCCAGCACCGAGCCGAGGCAGAAGACGTCGCTCGCGGGGGTGACCCGGGCGCCGCGCACCTGCTCGGGCGACATGAAGCCGGGCGAGCCGACGGCCGCGCCGGTACGGGTGAGGTCGCCGCCGTCGGTCACGGTCTCCAGCGCGCGGGCGATGCCGAAGTCGATGACGCGCGGGCCGTCCAGGGTGATCAGGACGTTCGACGGCTTGAGGTCGCGGTGGACGACGCCCGCGGCGTGGATGGCCTCCAGGGAGCGGGCGAGGCCCGCGCCGAGGATGCGCACGGAGCGCTCGGGCAGCGGCCCGAAGTCGTGGTCGACCACCTGGCGCAGGGACGGGCCGGCGATGTAGCCGGTGGCCACCCAGGGGATCTCCGCCTCGGTGTCCGCGTCGAGGACGGGCGCCGTCCACTCGCCGCCGACCTGCCGGGCGGCCCGCACCTCCGCGCGGAAGCGGCGCCGGAACTCCTCCTGGCCGGCCAGCTCGGTGTGGACGAGCTTGACCGCCACCGTGCGGCCCCGGTCCGAGCGGGCCAGGTAGACGCGGCCCATGCCGCCCGAACCCAGCCTGCCGAGCAGCCGGTACGCGCCGAGCGTGCGTGGATCCTCCGGCCGCAGGCCGTCGAGATTCTCCATGGCGCCGATCTCCTCCCCCGATGTCCCCCGTATGTTCCTGGCCGGAGAATAGCGGGACGGCAAACGGCCGGGCCCCCGCACCTTGAAAGTACGCGGACCCGGCTCGTTGTTGAACCCCGGAGGAAGGGTCAGGCGGGAAGGATGTTCTCCGCCTGCGGGCCCTTCTGGCCCTGCGTGACGTCGAAGGAGACCTTCTGGCCCTCCTGGAGCTCACGGAAGCCCTGGGTGGCGATGTTGGAGTAGTGGGCGAAGACGTCGGCGCCGCCGCCGTCCTGCTCGATGAAGCCGAATCCCTTTTCCGAGTTGAACCACTTCACGGTGCCGGTAGCCAAGACAATCTCCTCAATAGGGCAGTACCCAAATTCCACACAGCGCGGAATAATGCAACGGCGCCCGCGGTCACAGACCGTCAGGCGCCGAAAATGGGTCCAAAACTGCAACGCGAAATGACGGTAGCACGCGGTCCGTTGCGCCGGTGGATTTCGCGGCCGGGAATTTCGCGGGGTCGCCGCGCCCGGGCCGGCGCCGCTGTTCGCCCCCGGCCGCACCCGGCACTGTGTCCGGGGGCGTGGCGAGCGCCATACACAGTGCCGGTGTCCCGGCCCCGGCCGTGCTCCCTACGCTGACCGGGAACGCGCCCCGAACGCCACCCGATCCGAGGTACGCCGTTGAGCACGCAGCCCGATCCCCGCACCGGCGCCGCCGTCAAGGCCGCCGACCGCGCGCACGTCTTCCACTCCTGGTCCGCTCAGGGACTCATCGACCCGCTGGCCGTCGCGGGCGCCGAGGGCTCGTACTTCTGGGACTACGACGGCAACCGCTACCTCGACTTCTCCTCCCAGCTCGTCAACACGAACATCGGCCATCAGCACCCGAAGGTGGTAGCCGCCGTCCAGGAGCAGGCGGCGCGGCTGTGCACGATCGCGCCGGGCTTCGCCGTGGACGTACGCTCCGAGGCCGCCCGTCTGATCGCCGAGCGCACCCCCGGCGACCTCGACAAGATCTTCTTCACCAACGGCGGCGCCGAGGCGGTCGAGAACGCGGTCCGCATGGCCCGGCTGCACACCGGCCGGCCCAAGGTGCTGAGCGCCTACCGCTCGTACCACGGGGCGACCGCCGCCGCGATCAACCTCACCGGCGACCCGCGCCGCTGGCCCTCGGACACCGCCTCGGCGGGCGTCGTGCACTTCTGGGCGCCGTTCCTCTACCGCTCGCCCTTCCACGCGGAGAGCGAGGAGCAGGAGTGCGAGCGCGCCCTGCGCCACCTGGAGGACACCATCGTCTTCGAGGGTCCGGCCACCGTCGCCGCGATCCTCCTGGAGACCGTGCCCGGCACCGCCGGGATCATGGTGCCGCCGGCCGGCTACCTCGCGGGCGTGCGCGCGATCTGCGACCGGTACGGCATCGTCTTCGTCCTCGACGAGGTCATGGCGGGCTTCGGGCGCACCGGCCGCTGGTTCGCCGCCGACCACTGGGACGTCACCCCCGACCTGCTCACCTTCGCCAAGGGCGTCAACTCCGGCTACGTACCGCTCGGCGGCGTCGCCATCTCCGCGGAGATCGCCGCGACCTTCGAGCAGCGGCCCTACCCCGGCGGCCTCACCTACTCCGGGCACCCGCTGGCCTGCGCCTCCGCGATCGCGACGATCGGGGCGATGGCCGAGGAGGGCATCGTGGAGCATGCGGCGCGGATCGGCGCGGACGTCCTCGGCCCCGGCCTGCGCGAGCTCGCCGAGCGCCACCCGAGCGTCGGCGAGGTGCGCGGCCTGGGCGTCTTCTGGGCGCTCGAACTGGTCAAGGACCGCACCACCCGCGAGCCGCTCGTCCCGTACAACGCGTCGGGCGAGGCGGGCGCCCCGATGGCCGCCTTCGCCGCGGCCTGCCGCACGTCCGGCCTGTGGCCCTTCGTGAACATGAACCGGACCCACGTCGTCCCGCCCTGCACCGTCTCCGAGGCCGAGGCGAAGGAGGGCCTGGCCCTTCTGGACGAGGCCCTGACGGCGGCCGACGCGCACACGGTCTGACGCGGCCAGGTAGCGTACGTCCTTCCCGCGCGCACGCCCGTACGCTCCGCGACGGCCCTCGCCTATCTTGTTGCGAGGGCCGTTCGCACGCGGGGCCCGGTCATGGAAGGGGAGACGGACGACGATGCCCGGCAGCGAGACGGTCCGACGCACGACGCTGCGTTCGCAGATCGCCGACGCCCTGCGCGACGAGGTGATCGCGGGGCGGCTCCCGGCGGGGCGCCAGTTCACCGTCAAGGAGATCGCCGAGCAGTACGGGGTGTCCGCCACGCCCGTCCGCGAGGCCCTGCTCGACCTCTGTTCGCAGGGGCTGCTCGATGTCGAGCTGCACAAGAGCTATCGCGTCCGTGAGTTCAGTTACGCCGACTTCCGCGACATGGCCGAGGCCCGCGCCCTCATCGTCGAGGGCATCTTCCGCCGCTCCGCCGACCGCGCCCTGGCCTGCGTCCCCCCGCTCGCCCTCGCCTCCGTGCGGCGCCGGGCGGAGGAGGCGTCGCGGGCCGCGATCGCCGGGGACCTGGACATCCTCATCGGCTACGACCTGCGGTTCTGGCGCGAGCTGGCCGGCCTGGTCGGCAATCCCTACATATCGGATTTCCTGGACCGGGTCCGCGTCCAGGCATGGATCTTCACCGTGCCGCTCCTGCGCCGGATGCCGTCGCTGAGCGGCCGCCTGTGGCACGGCCACGGCGAACTGGTCGAGGCGGTCGCCGCCCGGGACGCCGCCCTCGTGGAACAGATCATTGCTGGCTACAACGAACATTCCATGGCATTGATCGCGAGATTGACCGAATAGGGGCAGCGCCGCATACGGTCATCGGTTAATGGGACGGAATCGCAAATGAAAGCAATGACGAACGTGCAACCAACAACGGGTCGCGGGCGTCCAGCTTCGTGATGCCGCCTTCCTCACCGACTCCATTCCCTTCGCCCCACCGTATGGAATCCACCCCTCCCGCACCGGTCGACCTCACCGTCGTCATTCCGGCCTACGACGAGGAGAGCCGGCTCGGCCCCACCCTGGAGGCGGTCCGCGCCCACCTCGCCCGCCTGGAGGAGGAGGGCCGGAGCTGGGAGCTGATCGTCGTCGACGACGGCTCGACGGACGCGACCGCGGACGTCGCCGAGGCCGCCGCCGGCGACGAGCCGCGCGTCAGGCTGCTGCGCACCCCCGCCAACCGCGGCAAGGGCCACGCCGTCCGCACCGGCGTGCTCGCCTCCCGCGGCCGCCGCGTCCTGGTCACCGACGCCGACCTCGCCACCCCCATCGAGGAGCTCGACCGCCTCACGCGCCACCTGGACGAGGGCGCCGGCGCCGCCGTCGGCTCCCGCGCCCTGCCCGGCTCCCGCATCGACGCCCGCCAGCACGCCCTGCGCGAGCTCCTCGGCAGGGCCGGCGCCCGGCTCATACGGGCCGCCGCCGTGCCAGGCATCCGGGACACCCAGTGCGGCTTCAAGCTCTTCGACGGCGACAAGGTCCGTACCGCCTTCGCCCGCTCCCGCCAGGACGGCTGGAGCTACGACGTCGAGATCCTGCGGTTCTTCCACCAGGCCGGCTGGCAGGTCGTCGAGGTCCCCGTCCGCTGGTCCCACCGGCCCGGCTCCAAGGTCCGCCCGCTCGCCTACGCCACCACGCTCGCCGACCTCGTCCGCATCCGCGCGCGCTCGGCGGACCGGGTCCGCCTCGCGGTCCCGGCCCTCTACGTGCTGCTCGCCTTCCTGCTCTACGCCGGACTGTGGAGCTCGCCGGGCGGCCGCTACCTCGTCGACTCGGCCTCCGACCAGACGCAGTGGGAGTGGTTCTTCCGGGTCGCCGCCGACAACGTCGCCCACCTGCGGAATCCGTTCTTCACCCAGCTCCAGAACGTCCCCGACGGTGTGAACCTCATGGCCAACACCTCCATGCTCGGGCTGTCCGTCCCGCTCGCGCCCGTCACGCTGGCCCTCGGCGCCCACGTCACCTGGGCGATCGTGCTCACCGGCGGCCTCGCCGCCACCGCCTGCTCCTGGTACTGGCTGATCGCCAAGCGCTTCGTGCGCTCGCGCTGGGCGGCCGCGCTCGGCGGCGGCTTCTGCGCCTTCGCGCCGCCGATGATCTCGCACGGCAACGCCCACCCGAACTTCGTCGTGCTCTTCATGATCCCGCCGATCATCGACCGCGCGCTGCGGCTGTGCGAGGGCCGGGCCCCGCGCCGGGACGCCGTGCTGCTCGGCCTCTTCCTGGCGTACCAGGTCTTCCTCGGCGAGGAGCCGCTGCTGCTGGCCGTCACCGGCCTCGCGCTCTACGCCTTCGGCCACGCGGTCGCCGACCCGGACGCGGCCCGGGCCGTCGCCCGGCCGCTGCTGCGCGGCCTCGCCATCGCCGCCCTCGTCGCCGTGCCCATGACCATCGGCCCGCTGGCCTGGCAGTTCCTCGGCCCGCAGAGCTACCGCAGCGTGCTGCACGGCCAGGTCGGCAACCACCCGATGGCGCTGCTGGAGTTCGCGACCCGCTCACTGGCGGGCGACGCGGACATCGCCGCGTCGCTGTCGGTCAACCGCACCGAGGAGAACGCCTTCTTCGGCTGGCCCCTCGCCGTCCTCGCCGTCGTCCTCGTCGTCCGTATGCGGTGCCGCCCCCAGGTGCGCGCCCTCGGCTTCACGGCGCTGGCCGCCGCCGTCCTCTCGCTCGGACAGAACATCCCGCTGCCCGGCACCGACCGGACGCTCCCCGGCCCCTGGCGGCTGATGGCCGGGCTGCCGCTCTTCGAGTCGGTCATCGAATCGCGGCTGGCCCTGGTCTGCGCGCCCGCCCTCGGCATCCTCCTCGCCCTCGCCTGCGACCGGCTGGCCACGCGCCGACTGCGCAGCGAACGGGAGCGCTCGCACCGGCTGCTGGGCTGCGCGGCGCTCGCCGTGGCGCTCGTACCGCTCCTCCCCACGCCGTACCGGACCGTCGAACGGGAGCCGGTGCCTGCGTTCGTCGCGGACGGCACCTGGCGCGAGCACGTACGGCCCGGCCGCACGCTGGTGCCCGTGCCGGTGCCCAGCCCCACCGACACCGCCGCCCTCGGCTGGCAGGTCCGCGCCGGCCTCGGCTTCGCCATCCCCGGCGGCTACTTCAACGGCCCCTGGGGACCGGACCGGACCGGCGTCTACGGGCCGGAGCCGCGCCCCACCTCCGACCTGTTGCACGGCGTCCACACCACCGGCCGGATCCCCGCGGTCGACGACCGACGGCGCCGCGAGTTCCGGATGGACCTGCGCTTCTGGCGGGCCGACGTCCTGGTCCTGGACCCCCAAGAACACGCGGCCGCGCTCCGCGAGACCGTGACCCGGCTGGTGGGGCGCGAGCCGGAGCGGATCGGCGACGTGTGGGTGTGGGACGTGGCCGCGCGGGGATGAGAACGGGAACGCCGGCGGCTCGCCGCGGCCGGCCCCGGGCCCGGTATGACAAGCGGCCCGGCGGCACTACTCTGGCCCGACCATCGCCTCCACGCGACCGAGAGTGAGTTCACGTGGCCTGTGACCTCTGGCTTGTTCCCCTCGTCGATGTGCTGTGCCACAGCCCCGACAACCCCTTCGCCGAGGAGATCGCCGCGTACGACAAGGCCCTTGGCGAGGCCGGGCTGCCGCCGGTCCCCGTCTTCGGCTACATGCCGGGACTGTCGGGGAACGTCGCCCCGGTCGCGGGCTTCGACTACGACGCGCTGCATTTCCTGCGCCGCGCCCACCTGCTCAACCTCTGCGGTCTCGCCGTCACCCCGGTCGACGAACTCGGCGGCGACTACGAGCAGTTGCTGGAGATGTTCGAGACCACGGCCCAGCAGTCGCACCTGGTCTGGCACTACGACCACGCCGGTGCGTACGTGCCCGTGGACTTCCCCCACCCGCTCTCCAGCGACGAACTCCTCGAAGGCGGCGGCCCCTTGGGGTCCAGCCAGGGACTGCTGAGGGAACTCCACGCGGTGGCACCGGTCCTGGGCATCGACCCGGGCAATCCACCCGCGCCGCCCGCCGCTCCGGACCGGCCCACCGGCCTGGAGGAGCCCGCGGCGCCCGGCCCGCACGACGACAGCCCCTTCGCACGGGAACGCCATGTCTGGCTCGGACTGCACGCGGCGGCGACGCGCAGCCTCGGCCAGGGTTCGATGATCGTCTTCAGCTGAGGCGGTTCCCCGGGGGCGTCAGCGCGGCGGCTCCGGGGGCCGCTGCCGCGGCATGTTCGGCCGGGCGCCCGGCGGCAGGAAGCGCGGCAGCGGGCCGCCACCCTCCCCACGCGGTCCCCACGAGACCAGGGACTGCGTCACCAGCGGTGTCGGCCCGGCCCGGAACTCCACCATCCAGTCGGCCGTCTCAGCCCGTACGAGCTCCGACACGTCCTCCGAGAAGCGGCGCAGCACGCTCAGGCACCGCTCCGCCGCCTCGCTGGCCGTGCCCTCGGTCGGGCCGAGCACCTCGCGCACGCACTCCGACGCCCAGTCGAACTGGAGCGCCTCCAGCCGCCGCTGCACGGCCTGCGCCGTCGCCACGGCCCTCATCCATCCCGACGTCAGCCCGAAATAGCGGTCACAGGCGACACACGCCACCGCCCCGAGCAGGACCAGGAACCCCCACGCCGAGCCGGTGCGCACCACATTCGTCAGCTGGAGCAGCGGCAGTGCCGCGCCCACCGTGGCGCACGCCGCCGCGCCGATGCGCAGCGCCCGCGCCCAGCGCCGCTTCCAGGCGCGGTCCGCGAGATACCAGTCGACCAAATACAGCGCGCCGTTCTCCACCCATCGGTACAGCTCATCGAGACGCTCCGCGGGCTCCCCCCAGTCACCGAGCGGGAAGGTGCGGGCGCGCAAGTCGCCGCGGTGCCTCCCGCCCTGCTCGCGGGGGAGCCCCTCGGGCTGCATCTCCGGCTGGCTCACCCGTGCACTCCCTCTGCCGCTGCGAATCGCGAATCACCTTCCTACCGCCGAACGGTCGGTCTTGCAGCCAAGATCCATGGTTTTCCGCCCGTAAGCGCTGAGGAATCCGGTATAGGGCGTGGTTCGGCCTCACCCGAAAGAGTGGGTGGTGTGGCGGACGGTACCGCTCGTCGGCCGTGCGGGGCCGATGCAGGGACGTTACTGCGGTGTCGGGAGAGCACCGTGGGAGTCGATCAGTCGACGAGGCAATAGGGTGACCGGTGTGAAGGTCCTCGTCATCGGCGGCGGCGCCCGCGAACACGCCCTGTGCCGCTCACTCTCCCTCGATCCCGACGTCACCGCGCTGCACTGCGCCCCCGGAAACGCGGGGATCGCCGAGGTCGCCGAGGTGCACCCGGTGAACGCCCTCGACGGCACGGCCGTCGCGGAGCTCGCCGTCTCGCTGGCCGCGGACCTTGTGGTCGTCGGCCCGGAGGCCCCGCTCGTCGCGGGTGTCGCCGACGCCGTCCGCGAGCGCGGCATCCCGGTCTTCGGCCCCTCGGCGGAGGCCGCGGCGCTGGAAGGGTCCAAGGCGTTCGCCAAGGACGTCATGGCCGCCGCGAACGTCCCCACCGCCCGCGCCTACGTCTGCACCACTCCGGCCGAGATCGACGAGGCGCTCGACGCCTTCGGCGCTCCCTATGTCGTCAAGGACGACGGCCTGGCCGCGGGCAAGGGCGTCGTCGTCACCGACGACCTCGCCGCCGCCCGCGAGCACGCCCTGGCCTGCGGCCGCGTCGTCATCGAGGAGTTCCTCGACGGCCCCGAGGTCTCCCTCTTCGCCGTCACCGACGGCGAGACGGTCGTCCCGCTCCAGCCCGCGCAGGACTTCAAGCGCGCGCTCGACGGCGACGAGGGCCCGAACACCGGCGGCATGGGCGCCTACTCCCCGCTGCCCTGGTCCGAGCCCAAGCTCGTCGACGAGGTCCTGCGGACCGTCCTGCAGCCCACCGTCGACGAACTGCGCCGCAGGGGCACCCCCTTCTCCGGTCTGCTCTACGCCGGGCTCGCGATCACCTCGCGCGGCGTCCGCGTCATCGAGTTCAACGCCCGCTTCGGCGACCCCGAGACCCAGGTCGTGCTCGCCCGCCTCAAGACGCCGCTGGCCGGGCTGCTGCTCGCCGCCGCGACCGGCACCCTCGCCTCCCTGCCGCCGCTGCGCTGGAGCGACGGCGCCGCCGTCACCGTCGTGATCGCCTCGCACAACTACCCCGGTACCCCGCGCACCGGCGATGTGATCGAGGGCCTGCCCGAGGCCGCGGCCCTGGAGCACGCGTACGTGCTGCACGCCGGCACCACGCACGATGCCGCCGGACAGGTGGTCAGCGCCGGCGGCCGGGTGCTCTCGGTCACCGCGACCGGCCCCGACCTCGCGACCGCGCGGGAACGCGCGTACGAGGGCGTCTCGCGCGTCCGGCTGGATGGTTCCCACCACCGCGGCGACATCGCCGAGTGGGCCGCGGCCGCCGAGCGAGCCCCTGAGCTGTAGCGATCCCACAACCGGCCCGTACGCGCGCGTACGGGCCGGTTGCCTGTTGTCCGACAGGTGCACGACGGAGCGGCGGGGGCGCCGATTCCGGGTGGCTTTACCCAAAGCCATTCCATCGGGTGACCGGTTGTCCAAGCGGCTGACGCGCGCCCCACCCCCAACTAGGGTGCGGCGCAAGCCGACTGCCGGGCATCCGGCAACTGGCCCACCGGCATTGCGATGTCAGAGGCCGGTGCCACAGTGGGGGAGGGGCGGCGGAAGGCGCCGCGCCCGACTGTCGCACTCCTCGGCAGGCACACACTGGCAACAGGGGGTGATCGGTCTCGTGGCAGGTCCGGAAGCAGGCGTGCTCGTCGCGCGTGCGCAAGCCCTCGCGGTGCTGCGCATCCGCAGCGCCGCGCTGGCCGTCGCCCTGCTGCCGGCGGCGGCCGCCGTCGTGCTGCTGGCCGGCATCGCCATGGGCCGCCTCCCGGACGGTGGCGGCTGGTCCACGGCCCGCTGGGCCGTCTCCGGTGCCGCGGCCCTCGCCCTGCTGCTGGCGGCCGCGGTCACCGTCGTGGTCGTCCGGGCCAGGCCCGCCCTGAGCCCCACCGTCCCCATCCCGGAGGAGACCGCGCCCGACCTCTACCGCCTGGTGCGCGACCTGGCCGAGCGGCTGGAGGTGCCCCCGCCCTCCGCCATGGCCCTGACCCCGGACTGCGACAGCTGGCTGGAGGACCGCACGCACCCCGCGCAGGGCCCGCCGCGCGGCGCCCGCCACGGCCTGCCGCGCCCGCAGCGGCGGACCGGTGCCGCGCCGGTGCTGGTGATCGGCTCGCCGTTCCTGTGGTGGATGCGGGTCGCCGAGCTGCGGGCGCTGCTGGCGCCCGTCGTGGCGGGCACGGGACCGTCCGCCAACCCCGACATAGCGGCCGCGCGCCGCTTCGTCCGGGGCCTGGACGCCGCCGTGGCCGTCGCCGCGGGACGACCGGCCCTCGCGTTCGTCGGCGGCGTCGCCCGGCTGCTGCTGCACTCCTGCCGGGACCACGCCGCCGAGATGGAGCGCGGGGTGGCCGCGGCCGCCTCCGAGCGCGCCCAGACCGTCGACTACGGCCTGCGGATCGTCGCCCAGGAACAGGTGGGCCTCGCCTACGCCGGCTGGGACCGCCTGCTCAACCGGGTCGCGCTGCCCGCCTGGCGGATGGGCCGCTGGCCCTCCCGCCTGGACGCCGGCGTCGTCTCCGCGCTCACCGAGCTCTCCCGGCGCGACCGCCTCGCCGAAGGGTTCACCTCGCGGCTGGGCGAGCGGCCCGCGTGCGACCTGCTGGAGGAGCCCGGCGCCATCGACGAGGCCGCCTCGCTGCTGGCCGCCCGCCTCTTCCACGGCGGCCCGGCCGAGGCCGGCCCGGACTGGCTGCCGGTCGCCTGGAGCCAGTACCCGGAGGAGGTCGTGGACCGCAAGTGGCGGCTGGAGGCGGCCCGGCTGCACCGCGCCCTGGGCGACATCCCGGAGCCCGTCACCGCGGCCGTCCCGGAAGCGGGCGCCGCGGCCGCGCCCGTCGGCGTGGCGGTCCCCGCCTCGCTCACCGTCGCACCCACCGTGGCCCGCGTCCTGGAGCGGCTCAGCGGCCCGGCGGCCGCCGGCGTCGTGGAGAAGCTGGAGGCCCGCCTGACCGCCGAGGTGGCCCGCGAGGCCGCCCATGAGGAGCTCGCCGCCCACCACGGCGCGTTCGGCACGGCGGGCGACCCCTGGGTCGACGGCCTGGCACCGCTGTTCCCGCTGCAACCCCCGCGCAGCGGCAGGGAGCTGCTCACCGACCACGTGACGGCCATGGTGTGCTGTGCGGCCGTCGACACCGCCGGGGCCGCCCCGGGCCTGGACTGGCTCGACGGCCCCGCCCTGCTGGTCGGCGGCGCCCGCCGCGCCGACCTGGGCCGTACGGTCCTCAGCCTGATCGAGGACGGCGACGGCGAACCGCTGCGCATCTGGCTCGGCGAGGTCGGGGTGCGCCCCGAGAAGCCGGTCCGCCTGGTGTGAGGCCGGTACGGCCGGTGCCCTCCGCGGGCCGGCCCGCCGCCTCCACCGGGACGCATCACCCATACGGACCAGCAAGGGAACCGCCAACGGCACTGGACACGAGTACGCGTCGGGGGGCGTAGGGAGGGAGCGCAATGGGGATGGACCAGATTCGCCGCTGGGAGTCGGGAGCACTCGCGCACGCCGTCTCGGACCCCTTCGGCCAGGGCCCGCTGCCCTGGCTGCGCGGCAGCGAGAGCTACTTCGACGACACCGGCCAGATCATCCCCTGGTACGTCGACCCCGTCCCGGAACCCGCCGGCTCCCGCGTCCCCGCACCCCGCAGCCGCCGCCCGCGCACCGCCGACGACGTCCACCGGCAGATCAAGGGCTTCGCCTCCGTCAGCGCGGTCGCCCCGGGCGAGGCCATGGACTTCCGGATCACCGTCGACCCGCCGCAGCAGTTCGGCATCGACGTCTACCGCATCGGTCACTACGCGGGCGACGGCGCCGCGAAGATCACCACCAGCCCGCGGCTGTCCGGCATCGTCCAGCCCCCGCCGCTGACCGTCGACCGCACGGTCTCCTGCCACCACTGGTGGCTGTCCTGGCGGCTCCAGATCCCCAGCTACTGGAGCCTGGGCGCGTACGTGGCCGTCCTGACCACCGCGGACGGCTACCGCAGCCACATCCCCTTCCTGGTCCGCGACACCCACCCAGCCGACCTGCTGCTCGTCCTGCCCGACATCACCTGGCAGGCGTACAACCTCTACCCCGAGGACGGCCGCACGGGCGCCAGCCTCTACCACGCCTGGGACGAGAACGGCCGGCTGCTGGGCGAGGAGGGCGCCGCCACCACCGTCTCCTTCGACCGCCCCTTCGCGGGCGCCGGCCTGCCGCTGCACGTCGGCCACGCCTACGACTTCATCCGCTGGGCCGAGCGCTACGGCTACGACCTCGCCTACGCCGACACCCGTGACCTCCACGCCGGCCGCGTCGACCCCTCGCGCTACCGCGGCCTGGTCTTCCCCGGCCACGACGAGTACTGGTCGCCCGCCATGCGCCGCTCCGCCGAGCTGGCCCGCGACTCCGGCACGTCCCTGGTGTTCCTCTCCGCGAACACCATGTACTGGCAGGTCGAGCTGGCTCCCTCCCCGGCCGGCCCCGACCACCTGCTGACCTGCCGAAAACATCGCGGCCCCGGCCGCTCCGCGCTCTGGCGCGACGTCTCGCCCGCCGAGCAGCAGCTGCTGGGGATCCAGTACGCGGGGCGGGTGCCCGAGCCGGCCCCCATGGTCGTCCGCAACGCCGACCACTGGCTGTGGGACGCCACCGGCGCCGGCGAGAGCGACGAGCTGCCGGGCCTGGTCGCGGGCGAGGCTGACCGCTACTACCCCCGAACGGCCCTGCCCGAGCACACCCGCCGCATCCTGCTCGCCCACTCCCCGTACCTGGACAGCGAGGGCGCGAGACGCCACCAGGAGACCTCCCTCTACCGCGCCCCCAGCGGCGCCCTCGTCTTCGCCGCGGGCACCTTCGCCTGGTCGCCCGCCCTGGACCGCCCCGGGCACACGGACGCCCGCGTCCAGCGGGCCACGGCCAACCTCCTGGACCGGATCTGCAAGCGCGGCTGACCCTCGTCGACGCCCCCGCGCGTCCGTACGGCAGAATCGTGGTGCTTGGACAAACCACCAGGAGGACGCGTGTCCGGATTCGTAGAGAAGCCCGAACCGGTTGAGGTGCCCGGCCTTGAGCACCTGCACACGGGCAAGGTCCGCGACCTCTACCGCGACCGGGACGGCCATCTGGTGATGGTCGCCTCCGACCGCATGTCGGCCTACGACTGGGTGCTGCCCACCGAGATCCCCGACAAGGGCCGGGTCCTCACCCAGCTCTCCCTGTGGTGGTTCGACCGCCTCGCCGACCTGGTGCCCCACCACGTCATCTCCGACGAGCTGCCCGCCGGCGCCCCCGCCGACTGGGCCGGCCGCACCCTGATCTGCCGCTCCCTGGAGATGGCCCCGGTCGAGTGCGTGGCCCGCGGCTACCTCACGGGCTCGGGCCTCACGGAGTACGAGCAGTCCCGCACCGTCTGCGGCCTCGCCCTTCCCGAGGGCCTGGCCGACGGCTCCGAACTGCCCTCGCCGATCTTCACCCCGGCGACCAAGGCCGCCGTCGGCGAGCACGACGAGAACGTCTCGTACGAGGAGGTGGCCCGCCAGGTCGGCGCCGAGACCGCCGCCAAGCTGCGCCAGGCCACCCTCGCCGTCTACAGCAGGGCCCGGTCCATCGCCCGTGACCGGGGCATCATCCTCGCCGACACCAAGTTCGAGTTCGGCTTCTCGGACGGGGAACTGGTCCTCGCCGACGAGGTGCTGACCCCGGACTCCTCCCGCTTCTGGCCCGCCGAGCAGTGGGAGCCGGGCCGCCCCCAGCCGTCCTTCGACAAGCAGTTCGTCCGCGACTGGCTGTCCTCCCCGGCCTCCGGCTGGGACCGCCACGGCGAGCTGCCGCCGCCGGAGCTCCCGCAGGAGATCGTGGAGCGGACGCGGGGCAAGTACATCGAGGCGTACGAGCGGCTGACCGGGAAGAACTGGGCGTAGGGCCTCAGACCTGGTAGCGGTCGGCCGCGAAGAGCCGGAGGTTGTCCCGGACCCACTCCGAGGTCCGGGCCAGCCCCTCCTCCAGCTCCACCCGCGGCCGCCAGCCGGCCCACTCCCGCGCCCGCGAGTTGTCCGACAGCAGCCGCTCGACCTCGCTGCCGGCCGGCCGCAGCCGCGACGGGTCCACGACGACCTTCGCGTCCCGCCCGGACGCCCGGATCAGCGACTCGGCCAGGTCGCCGACGGAGATCTCCCGGCCCGTGCCGAGGTTGACCGCGTGGCCGACGGCCCGGTCGCAGTCCGCCAGCGCGAGGAACCCCTCCGCCGTGTCCGTGACGTACGTGAAGTCGCGGGTCGGCGTCGTCGAACCGAGCCGGATCTCCTCGGCGCCGGCGTGCAGCTGGGCGAGGATCGTCGGGATCACGGCCCGCGCGGACTGACGCGGCCCGTAGGTGTTGAAGGGCCGCACCACCGTGACGGGCAGCTCGAAGGAGTGCGCGTAGGACAGGGCGAGCATGTCCGCGCCGATCTTCGACGCGGAGTACGGCGACTGCGGCTGGAGCGGGTGGTCCTCGCTGATCGGGGCGGTCAGCGCCGTCCCGTACACCTCACTGGTCGAGGTGTGCACCATGCGCCGCACACCATGGCGGCGGCAGGCCGCCGCGACGTTCTCCGTGCCGGCCACGTTCGTCTGCACGTACGCCTCGGGCGACGCGTAGCTGTACGGGATGCCGATCAGCGCGGCGAGATGGAAGACGGTGTCGCACCCGGCGACGGCGTCCATCACCCGCCCGGCGTCGCGGACGTCACCGGCGAGCGTCTCCACCGGGGAGCCGGGGCCGAGGTAGCGGGCGAGGTGGCCGCGCTCGGCGTACGGCTTGTAGTGGACGAGCACCCGCACCCGGGCACCGCGCTCGACGAGCAGATCGACGAGCGTCGAGCCGATGAACCCCTCGGCACCGGTGACGAGGACGGTCCGGCCCGTCCAGTCCTGGGGGGTGGCGGGGTTGCTGTCGGGGCTGTAGGGGTTCATGCGGAAGTCCTCTCGGAAGTCATGAAGGGGAAGGGGGTGACCGGCGCGCGTCCCGCCAGCCGCAGCACCCACGCCGCCATCAGATCGGCGGCCGACGCGTGCGTGCTCGGATGTGCCGCCCGGCCCATCGCGGCCAGCCGCGCCGGGTCCGCCAGCAGCGGTTCGATCAGCGCGGCCAGCCGGTCGCCGGTCGTGTCGCCGTCGGCGAGCAGCAGTCCGGCGCCGGCGTCCGAGAGCACACGGGCGTTGTGGGTCTGGTGGTCGTGCGGGGCGTACGGATACGGGACCAGCACCGCGGGCACGCCCACGTTCGCCAGCTCCGCGACCGTCGCCGAACCCGCGCGGCACACCACCAGGTCGGCGGCCGCGTAGGCGAGGTCCATCCGGTCGAGGTAGCCGACCGCCGTGGCGACCCGGTCGCAGCCGGCGGCGGCCAGCCGGGCCCGGACCTCCTCCAGGGCGGCGGGACCCGTCTTGATCAGCAGATGGACGTCGGGGCGGGCGCGCCACCGACCGGCCAGCTCGACCGCGGCCTCCGTCAGCCGCGCCGCGCCCAGGCTGCCGCCGTTGAACAGCACCAGCCGCGCCGCGTCCGGCACACCGAGGGTCTGCCGGGCGGGCGGCCGCAGTGCGGCGCGGGCGGCCCGGTCCAGGCTCGCCACCGCGCCCACCAACGGCATGCCCACCGTCTCGGCGCGGGCACCGGCCCGCGCCGAGAGGTGCTCGCGGCTGCGGTCGAAGGCGAGCGCCACATGCGGGGTCAGCGCGGTGGCGAAACGGTTCGCGCGGCCCGGCACGGCATTGGACTCGTGGACGAGCGCGGGCCGGCCCGCCATCCGCGCGCCCAGCACGGCCGGCGCGCTGGGATAGCCGCCCATGCCGACGACGACCTGCGCGCCCTGCTCCTCGATCACGCGCCGCGCCTGGACGCCCGAGCGGAGCAGATCGGCGGGGAGCAGGAAGCGGCGCGAACCGAGGGAGGGATCGAAGGGGATCATGTCGACCGTGTGCAACCGGTACCCGGCCCGCGGTATGAGCCGGGTCTCCAGACCGCGCTCGGTCCCGATGAAGCTGATGACCGCGTCCGGCACGGCCCGGCGGAGCGCGTCGGCCACCGCCAGACCGGGGTAGATGTGGCCGCCGGTACCGCCCGCTCCGACGACCACCGAAAGGGTGTCGTGTGCTGTAGCCATGGCCGCAGCGTGGCGGGGCGGTCTAAGAGCCTTCTAAGACACGGTCTGCCAAGGTAGGGGCGCAGAGACCGGGCGGGACACGCGCTGTTCCGCCGCACCCGCGCGAGAGGCCACGCCCCGAATGTCCGCTGCCGAGCCGCCGACCGTCCTGGTCGTCGACGACGACCCCGAGGTGCGGGCCGCCGTCGTCGACGGACTGTGCGTCGAGGGATACGTGGTGCGCTCCGCCGCCGACGGCCTCGAAGCGCTCTCCGCCGTCGCCGCCGAACCACCCGCCGCGATCGTCCTCGACCTCGCGATGCCCGTACTCGACGGCCTCGCCGTATGCCGCCGCCTGCGCGGCCTCGGCGACCGTACGCCCGTGCTCGTCCTCACCGCGCGCGACGCCGTCTCCGACCGGGTCGCGGGCCTGGACGCCGGCGCCGACGACTACCTCGTCAAGCCCTTCGCCCTGGACGAACTCCTCGCCCGGCTACGGGCCCTGCTGCGCCGCGCGGCCCCCGCCGAACCCGCCGCGGACGAACCCCCGCTCACCTTCGCCGACCTCACCGTCGACCCGGAGACCCGCACCGGCGTGCGCGGCACCGTGCCCCTCGAATTCACGCGCACCGAATTCGCCCTCCTCGACGTCCTGATGCGCCACCCGGGGCAGGTCCTGCCGCGCGAGGTGATCCAGGAACGGGTCTGGGGCACCGACTTCGGCACGGACTCCAACTCGCTCGCCGTCTACGTCGGTTACCTGCGCCGCAAACTGGAGGCGGGCGGCGCGCCCCGCCTCGTCCACACCGTGCACGGCATCGGCTACCGCCTGGCGGAGCAGTGAGGACCCTGCGACGCGGCCTGCTCGGCCGCAGACCCCTGCGCGCCCGGCTGGCACTCGTCACCTCCGCCGCCGTCGCCGTCGTCGCGCTGGGCGTCCTCGCGGCGGCCTATGTCGTCATCCGCTACGAACTCGTGCGCCAGCTCGACCTCCAGCTCAAGCAACAGGCGTCCCTCATCGCCCAGCAGAGCCGCGATGCCGCGACCGGCCCGCTCTACGGCGAATGCACCTGGCTCGCCGCCCCCGCCTGCGCGCAGACCGTGACCGCCGACCCCGCCTCGCCCGGCCGGCGCGACCTCGTACTGCCCGTCACCGGGGCCACCCGGCGGGTCGCGGCCGGCACCCTCGGCGAGTACTACAGCAACATCACCCTCGACGGCCGGGACATGCGCATGCTGACCGCCCCGGTCAAGGGCCACCGCGCCCTGCAGGTGGCGGTCCGCTCCGACACCGTCGACAAGGGCGTACGCCAGGCCGGGCTGCTCCTGGGCGCCGTGGGCGGCGGCGGGGTCCTGCTCGCCGCCGGACTCGGCTACTTCGCCTCCCGGACCTCCCTGCGGCCCGTGACCCGGCTCACCGCGACCGCCGAACGCATCGCCGCCACCCGCGACCCCGCCCACCGCATCGAGCTGCCGCCGTACGAGGCGCGCCGCCAGGACGAGATCACCCGCCTCGCCGACAGCTTCAACACCATGCTCGGCGAGCTGGAGGAGGCCGTCGCCGCCCAGCGCCGCCTCGTCGCCGACGCCTCGCACGAGCTGCGCACCCCGCTGACCGCGCTCCGCACCAACGCCGAGCTCCTCGCCCGCGCCGAACGGCTCACCCCGGCCCAGCGCGAACGGGCCTCCGCCGCCCTCGGCCGCCAGCTCCGCGAGGTGACGGGCCTGGTCAACGACCTCATCGAACTGGCTCGGGACGAGGAGCCGCAACAACTCGTCGAACAGGTCCGGCTCGACCTGCTGGCCGAGCGCTGCGTCGCCGAGGCCCGCGGCCACTGGCCGGACACGCCCTTCGTCGCCGGCCTCGCCGCCGCGGGCGACGCCACCGTGCGGGGCGTCCCCGCCCGCCTCGCCCGCCTGCTGTCCAACCTCCTCGACAACGCCGCCAAGTTCAGCCCGCCCGGCGCCATGGTCGAGGTGGGGCTGACACGCACGGACGACGGCGGCCTGGACCTCACCGTCCGCGATCACGGACCGGGCATCTCGGCCGAGGACCTGCCGTACGTCTTCGACCGCTTCTACCGCTCCCGCCAGGCCCGCGCCCTGCCCGGCTCCGGCCTCGGCCTCGCCATGGGCCGCCAGATCGCCCGCGCCCACGGCGCCGAGCTCACGGCCGAACAGGCCGAAACAGGCGGCGCCCGCTTCCGCCTGCGCTTCCCGCCGCCGCCCTCCTGAACGGCCCCGGGAAGGTCCCGGGGATGGTCCCGGGGGACGCCGAAGGCCCCGGTCATCAGGATGACCGGGGCCTTCGTTCTCTGAGCGGACGACGAGACTCGAACTCGCGACATCCACCTTGGCAAGGTGGTGCTCTACCAACTGAGCTACGTCCGCATGCCCCGCGCTCTCGTGCGGTGCGGACACCACTATAGCCAACCCTGAGCGCGTGCGATGCGCGCCGCCGCGTGACGGTTGTCCGCGCCCAGCTTCGCCACCGCCGCCGAGAGGTAATTGCGGACCGTCCCGGGCGTCAGCGAGGCGCGCTCGGCGATCTCCGCGACAGGGGCGCCGTCCTCGGCCAGTTCCAGCAGCTCCGCCTCCCGCGCGGTCAGCGGGGAGTCCCCGGCGCTGATCGCGTCCGCGGCCAACTCGGGGTCGACATAACGGCTTCCTCCGTGCACCGTCCGGATGATCTCGGCGAGCCGCTGCGCCGACACCGTCTTCGGTACGAACCCCCGCACCCCCGCCTCAAGCGCCCGTTTCAGATGCCCGGGCCGGCCATGACCCGTCACGATCATGGCCCGGCATTCAGGCAGTTCGGTCCGCAGCGCTGTGGCCACTGTCACACCGTCCGCCCCCGGCATCTGAAGATCGAGCACCGCGACATCCGGTCGGTACGTCCGTGCCATCGCCAGCGCCTCGGGCCCCGACGCCGCCTCCGCGACCACCTGAAGATCGTCCTCCAGCCCCAGCAACGCGGCCAGCGCCCCCCGGATCAGATGCTCGTCATCAGCGAGCAACACCCGCACGGGTCCGGAGCCGGAGCCGGGGCCGGGGCCGGGGGCGTGGCCGGGGGCGTGGCCGCCCGTCGGGCCGCCCACGCCGTCCTCCACCGGGCCGCCCGTCCTCGCACCGCCCATCGCGGGGTCCGCCCCACTGCCCGTCGCACCGTCCATCACGTCGCCTGTCACCTTCCCGGTCATGCCGCGCCTCCCCCCGTACCGCCGATGCCCGCCCCGCCCGCCGTGACCACCGCCCCGGCGACCACACCGGCAGCTGCGGCCGCGTCGGCAGAAGCAGCCGCGCCTGCCGGAGCCGGCGAGTCCGCAGAAGCAGCCGCGCCCGCCGGAGCCGCCGCGCCCGGAGAAGCAGCCGTGCCGGTGGTAGCTGCGGCGCCGGCCGAAGCAGGCGCTCCGACCCGGTCGTCGCCCCCGCCGACCGGATCGCCTCCGCCGGTGTCCGGCATGCCTCCGCCCGCCACCGGCACCCTCGCCGTCAGCCGGAACACCGCCGGCGGTCGGCGCTCGGCCGTCAGCGTGCCCTCCAAGGCGGCCAGCCGCTCCCGCAGGCCCCCGAGCCCCGAGCCGCCGCCCGAGGCCGCCGCTTCCGGCACGCCGTCGTTCTCCATGACGAGCACCGCCACCCCCTCCGTGACCCGCATCCGCACCGCGCACCGCCGGGCGTCCGCGTGCCGCAGCACATTCGTCGTGGCCTCGCGGACCACCCAGGCCAGCGCCGACTGCACGGGAACCGGCAGCTCGCCCCCCGCCGCGCCGTCGATCCGGCAGTCGATGCCCGCCGCGGAGAGCACACCCCGGGCGCCCGCCAACTCGGTGTGCAGATCCGCCTCCCGGTACCCGCGCACCACCTCACGGACCTCGCGCTGCGAATCCCGGGCTATGCGCTGGATCTCGGTCATCTGATCCACGGCCGTGGACGAACCCCGCCGGGCCAGCTGCACCGCCAGCTCGCTCTTGAGCGCGATCACCGCCAGGTTGCGCCCCAGGACGTCGTGCAGGTCCCGCCCGAACCGCAGCCGCTCCTCCGCCACCGCCAGTCGCGCCTGCGCGTCCCGGGCCTCCTCCAGCTCCCACATGACCCGCAGCATCCAGCCGGAGACCCGTGCCACGGAAGCGCTCCACAGTCCGATCAGGAACACCATCGAGGACACCAGCGCCACCGGGCCCCAGCCGACCCTGAGCGGTACGAGAGCACCTCCCAGCAGGAGAGCCATCCCAAGACAGAGGGCCAGGTACCTCCGCAGCCGCATCGTCAGGCTCAGCGGGCCGAAGACCGACAGCCAGCCGTGCATCAGCATGAGCGTGTTCTCGGTGGCGTGCTCCTCACCGTCCGCCCGCACCGCCACCACGAACGCCACCACGACCCCGGCGAGCAACACCGTCTGTCCGGCCACTCCCCACCAGGGAGCCGGCTTCCGCCAGAGATAGTGGTTCATGGACCGCCGGAGCACCTCTATCCCCAGCAGGGCCTGGAGGACGCCGACCCCCGTCAGCGCCATCGCATGGGGACGGCCCGGATCGACTACCAGCTCGACCGCCTTGAGCACCGGGAACGCGCACGGCAGCAGATACAGCATCCATCGCGTGTAGCTGTCGACCTTGGCGATCCTGCTGCGCCCCCGCCAGTCCCGCACCCGCGCCCACATCCCCATGGCCCCCAAAGCCCCCTGTCGGTCCGTCACCCACCGTCCGGTCGGCTCACCGCCGCGGCTCCCAGCGGAACCACCGACCTACAGCAAACACGGCCAGAGCCATCCAGGCCAACGCCGTGCCCACGTGTCCCAGGGCGTCATACGTGCTCAGCCCGCCCATCCAACCGCCGCGCATCAGCTCGATCACCGACGTCAGGGGCAGCAGCTCGCATACGTCCGCCGCCAGGTCCGGCATGACCTTCAGCGGTATGAGCAGCCCCGACCCCAGCAACGACACCAGCAGCAGGGGAGTGGTCACCAACTGGGCGCTCTCCACCGTCTTGGCCCAGGCCGTGGTCACCGCGGCCAGCGCCACGGACAGCACCAGGCCCAGCAGCAGCCCGACCACCAGCAGATCAGGCCGGGCCACCGCCCGCAGATCCAGCCAGACCGTGCCCGCCACCAGCAGCAGCACCACCTGCACCACCGCTATGGCCAAGGCCGGCAGTGCCGTGCCGGCCAATATCTCCGCGTCGGCCGCCTCGCCCGTACGCAAGCGCTTGAGGACGAGCTCCTCGCGCCGGGCCACATAGGCGCTGACCAGGTTCTGATAGACGACGAACAGGAGGATGAAGCCGAAGGCCCCGGTCATGGAAACGTCGTTGACCGACATTCCGGTCTTGTCGAGGTCGAATTGGCCGATGGTGCGGCGCATCGCCCACACCATGGAAAGCGGCATCAGCAAGGCCACATACAGCGCCATCTTGTTGCGCTTGAGCAGGATCAGCTCCGCCCGCCCCAGCGCCAGCATCCGCGGCCCCGCAGCAGATATCGACATCGCCATTACCGACCCCTCCCCGCACCGAATCCCGCACCCGCACCCACGCCGGCCTCCGCGCCCACCGGCCCGCCGTCGCCCGCTATCGCCAGGAACGCCTCCTCCAGCGAGGCGCTCCGCGCGTCCAGACCTTCCAGCTCTATGTCCTTGTCCCGGGCCCAGAGCAGCAGACCCGTCAGCGTCCGCTGCAACTCCTTGGTCTGGAGCTCTATTCGGCCGTCGGTCTCCTCATGCCGCTCCACGCCCAGCTCGGCCAGCGGCGGCAGGTCGCCGACGAACCAGCCCACCGGCATCGCGAACCGGATCCGGGCCGGATACGCGCCGATCACCTCGCCGGGCGCCCCGGCCGCGACGATCTCGCCCTGCCGCATGATCGCCAGCCGGTCCGCGAGCGCCTCGGCCTCTTCCAGATAGTGGGTGGTGAGCAGCACCGTGGTGCCGTCCTCGCGCAGCCGGCGCACCAACTCCCAGGTGCTGTGCCGGGCCTCGGGGTCCAGCCCCGTCGTCGGCTCGTCGAGGAAGAGCACCTCGGGCCGGCCCAGCAGCGCCAGCGCCAGGTCCAGCCGCCGCCGCTCACCGCCGGAGAGCTGCTTGATCCGTACGTTCCGGCGGCCGGCCAGCCCGACGAGGCCGAGCGCCTCGTCGACGGGCCGGGCTCCCGTGGTGCAGCCCGCCCACATCCGCACGGTCTCGGCGGCCGTGAGGTCCGAGGGGAAGCCGCCCTCCTGGAGCATCACCCCGATCCGCGGCCGCACCGCGCTCCGCTCCCGGTACGGATCGTGGCCGAGGACCCGGACCCGGCCGCCGCTGGGCCGCTCCAGCCCCTCCAGCAGCTCGACCGTGGAGGTCTTGCCCGCACCGTTCGTCCCCAGCAGCGCGAACAACTCGCCGCGCCCCACGGCGAAGGAAACGCCCCGCACCGCCTCGAATCCCTTGTCGCCGTCCGGGCCGTAGCGCCGCCGCAGCCCCTGGACGTCGATCACGCTGTCGCTGTCCTTGTCCCCGATCTCCATGCCTTCAAGGCTTCCGCCGGATCCCGCCCGGCGGCAGTGCGAGCTGTCATGACCTCGGATGACGTATGTCATCAAGCGGGAATGCCATCAAGCAGGAAACAAACGCCGAAGGCCCCGGTCATCAGGATGACCGGGGCCTTCGTTCTCTGAGCGGACGACGAGACTCGAACTCGCGACATCCACCTTGGCAAGGTGGTGCTCTACCAACTGAGCTACGTCCGCATGCTTCCGACCGGCTCTCACCGGGCGGCGCGAGACATCACTCTACCTGATCCACTCGCGTGGTCGGTACGTGATGAGAGCGGGTGACAGGAATCGCACACTGCGCCTCCCCCTTGGAAAGAGGGCGCTCTACTACTGAGCTACACCCGCATGGATCACCGACCTTGGTCCACAAACGTGGACCAAGAAGCGATCAGAGCGGGTGACAGGAATCGCACACTGCGCCTCCCCCTTGGAAAGGGGGCGCTCTACTACTGAGCTACACCCGCATGACCCCGAAGTCCCGGCCGGTTTCCCGTCCGTGCCCCTCGGCGTGATCCAGACTCTAGCTGATCACCAGGGCCGTTTGCCAACTCCGCTCCGCGGGGGCCCGGGCCGGCCCGCGCCGCGACCTCCTCGCGGCCCCGCCGCGGCCGCACAGCGGTTCCGCCGCTGCCGCACCGCACCCCCGCCGCGGTACTGCCACGGCCTCAGTCCGCCGCGTTGAACGCCTCGTAGACCCGCTTGGGGATCCGGCCGCGCGGGGGCACGTCCATGCCGTGCGAGCGGGCCCAGGCGCGCACCGCCGACGGATCGGGTGCGACGGAGGTGTGGCGGTAGACCTTGCCGGAGCGCGACTGCTTGCGGCCGGCCGCCAGGTAAGGCGCGAGGACGCCCCGCAGTTTCTTCGCATTGGCAGTGTTCAGGTCGATCTCGTACGACTTGCCGTCGAGGCCGAAGGAAACCGTCTCCGCGGCTGCCCCGCCGTCGATGTCGTCGGAGAGTGTGACCACTACGCGCTGTGCCACGAATTCGGTCCTTTCGGCCGGGCATCGCCGCGGTGAACTGCGGAGACGCAAGGGTTCCGGATGTCCCGGAGATGTTCCGGAGCAATGATTATTCATTTGTACATCGAAGGGCATTGAAAAGTGAAGCCCAGTTAATTGCGTCCGCGTGGCTCCTGGCAATCAGGACCGCACCTTTTTCCCGGGATTTTCCATGCGTTCTTACCGGGCCGATGCGTAAACGTGACAGAAGGGCCAACATATCTATGCGCGTAGATTTTTTGGGACTGTACGCTGGCTTCACCGCTTCAGCTCACGCACCACACCACCGGGAGTGCCAGTGGCACGCGTCGTAGTCGACGTCATGCTCAAGCCGGAGATCCTCGACCCGCAGGGACAGGCGGTGCAGCGCGCGCTGCCACGCCTGGGTTTCGAGGGGATCGCCGACGTCCGTCAGGGCAAGCGCTTTGAACTCGAGGTGGAGGGACCGGTCGACGCCGCCGCCCTCGCCCGTATCCATGAGATGGCGGAAACGTTTCTCGCCAACACCGTGATCGAGGACTTCACCGTGAAGGTCGACGGAGAAGCACAGTGACCGTTCGTGTAGGGGTCATCACGTTTCCCGGCACCCTGGACGACCGCGACACCCAGCGCGCCGTCCGGATCGCCGGACTCGAACCTGTTTCGCTGTGGCACCGCGACAAAGACCTGCGCCAGGTCGACGCCGTGGTCCTGCCCGGCGGCTTCTCCTATGGCGACTATCTGAGGGCGGGCGCCATTTCCCGCTTCTCGCCCGTGATGGAGAAGGTCATCGAGGGCGCCCGCGAGGGACTGCCCGTCCTCGGCATCTGCAACGGCTTCCAGGTCCTCACCGAGACCCACCTGCTGCCCGGGGCGATGCTCCGCAACAACCACCTGCACTTCATCTGCCGCGAGCAGGGACTGCGGGTCGAGAACGCGGACACCGCCTGGACCTCCGACTACGAGGCGGGCCAGGAGATCTCCATCCCGCTGAAGAACATCGACGGCCGCTACGTGGCCGACGAGCGCACCCTCGACGAGCTGGAGGCCGAGGGCCGGGTCGCGTTCCGCTACCTGGACGGCAACCCCAACGGCTCGCTCCGCGACATCGCCGGCATCACCAACGCCGCCGGCAACGTCGTCGGCCTGATGCCCCACCCCGAGCACGCCGTCGAGCCCCTCGTGGGCACCGGTCGCACCGACGGGCTCGGATTCTTCACCTCGATCCTGAAGAAGCTGGTCAACGCATGACCCTCGACACCGTCAAGCACGCCGACGAGACGCCCGACACCGACCAGCCGTGGGCCGAACTCGGTCTCAAGCCCGATGAGTACGCCCGCATCCGCGAGATCCTCGGCCGCCGCCCCACCGGCGCCGAGCTCGCCATGTACAGCGTCATGTGGTCCGAGCACTGCTCGTACAAGAGCAGCAAGGTCCACCTGCGCCAGTTCGGCGAGAAGGTCCCCGAGAACGACGCCATGCTCGTCGGCATCGGCGAGAACGCCGGCGTCGTCGACGTCGGCCAGGGGTACGCGGTCACCTTCAAGGTGGAATCGCACAACCACCCCTCGTACATCGAGCCCTACCAGGGCGCGGCCACCGGCATCGGCGGCATCGTCCGCGACATCCTCGCCATGGGCGCCCGCCCGGTCGCCGTGATGGACCCGCTGCGCTTCGGTGCCGCGGACCACCCCGACACCAAGCGCGTGCTGCCCGGCGTCGTCGCCGGCATCGGTGGCTACGGCAACTGCCTGGGCCTGCCCAACATCGGCGGCGAGGTCGTCTTCGACGCCTGCTACCAGGGCAACCCGCTGGTCAACGCCCTGTGCGTCGGCGTGATGAAGCACGAGGACATCCACCTCGCCAAGGCGTCCGGCGCCGGCAACAAGGTCATCCTCTACGGCGCCCGCACGGGCGGCGACGGCATCGGCGGCGTCTCCGTGCTCGCCTCGGAGACCTTCGACGACGCGAAGCCCACCAAGCGCCCCGCGGTCCAGGTCGGCGACCCGTTCCAGGAGAAGCTCCTGATCGAGTGCACCCTGGAGATCTTCCGCGAGAACCTCGTCGACGGCATCCAGGACCTCGGCGGCGCCGGCCTGTCCTGCGCCACCAGCGAGCTGGCGAGCGCCGGCTCCGGCGGCATGCGCGTCGAGCTGGACACCGTGCCCCTGCGCGACTCCTCCCTCTCGCCCGAGGAAATCCTCATGAGCGAGTCGCAGGAACGCATGTGCGCGGTCGTCGAGCCCGGCAAGGTCGACCGCTTCATGGAGATCTGCGAGAAGTGGGACGTCATCGCCACCGTCATCGGTGAGGTGACGGACGGCGAGCGGCTGGAGATCTTCTGGCACGGCGAGCAGATCGTGGACGTCCCCCCGCGCACGGTCGCGCACGAGGGCCCCGTCTACGAGCGCCCGTACGCCCGTCCGGACTGGCAGGACGCCCTCCAGGCCGACGACGCGAACAAGCTCGCCCGCCCGGGTACCCCCGAGGAACTGCGCGAGCAGGTCCTGAAGGTCGTCTCCTCGCCGAACCAGGCGTCCAAGTCCTGGATCACCGACCAGTACGACCGCTTCGTGCAGGGCAACACCGTCCTCGCGCAGCCGGAGGACTCCGGCATGGTGCGGATCGACGAGGACACCAACCTCGGTGTCGCCGTCGCCACGGACGGCAACGGCCGCTACGCCAAGCTCGACCCGTACGCCGGCGCGCAGCTCGCGCTCGCGGAGTCGTACCGCAACGTGGCCGCCACCGGCGCCCGGCCGCTGGCCATCTCCAACTGCCTGAACTTCGGTTCCCCCGAGGACCCGGCCGTCATGTGGCAGTTCGCCGAGGCCACCCGCGGCCTGGCGGACGGCTGCCTGACCCTGGGCACCCCGGTCACCGGCGGCAACGTCTCGCTCTACAACCAGACCGGCGAGACCGCCATCCACCCCACCCCGGTGGTCGCGGTCCTCGGCGTCATCGACGACGTCAACCGCCGTACGCCGATCGCCTTCGCCGAGGAGGGCCAGCTGCTCTACCTCCTGGGTGACACCAAGGAGGAACTGGGCGGCTCCGCCTGGTCCCAGGTGATCCACGACCACCTCGGCGGGCTGCCGCCGGCCGTGGACCTGGAGCGCGAGAAGCTGCTCGCCGAGATCCTGATCGCCGCCTCGCGCGACGGCATGATCGACGCGGCGCACGACCTCTCCGACGGCGGCCTGGTCCAGGCCCTCGTGGAGTCGTGCCTGCGCGGCGGCAACGGCGCCCGGATCGTCGTCCCCGACGGCCTGGACCCGTTCGTCCTGCTCTTCTCCGAGTCCGCGGGCCGCGCGGTCGTCGCCGTGCCGCGCAGCGAGGAGCTGCGCTTCAGCGACATGTGCGGCGCGCGCGGCCTGCCGGCGACCCGCATCGGCGTCGTGGACGGCGAAGAGATCGACATCCAGGGCCACTTCGCCATCCCGCTGGCCGAACTGCGCGCGGCGCACGAGGCCACGATCCCGGGCCTGCTGGCCTAGGCCGTGTCCGGCGGGTGTCTTCGGCCGCGGGCCGTCGTTGCCGCCTGCGGCGGCGAGCGCCCTGCGGGCGCGTCCTCAAACGCCGGACGGGTTTGATTCGGCTGAGCTCAGCCGCTTCAGCCCGTCCGGCGCTTGAGGACACAGCACAGCAGCCCGTCCGGCGCTTGAGGACACCACGGACACCACCGCGCAGCGGTCGTGCGCACGACACAGCCCCAGGGGGCCAAGACCCCGTACCTCCGCACGCCTTCCTGGCCGGGCGCGGCGGCGCGGATTAGGGTCGGGCCATGCCTCCCGCCCCGCGCAGACCCCGCAGCCGCAGTTACGACCCCGCCAAGGTGCGCGCCGCCCTGACGGGCGAGATGGCGGTCGTACGGGGTCTCGTGAGCGCTCTGTGCGCCACACCCGAGGCGGCGGACCTGTTGGCCCGGCGTCCTCGTGCGGGGGCGCCCACGGCCCGTGAGCTGATTCTTCGCCTCGCCGGCGACATGGAGGCGGCCGCCGGCCGTCTCGTCGCGGATTCCGCGCCCGCCAAGGCCGACACCGGCATCCATGAGTACCTGGCAGCAGGCCTTCCGGACGACGCGCCCGCCGAGGCCCCCGAAATCCCCGAACAGCCCCTCCACGCGCGCGTGGACGACGCCGCGGCCCGTCTGACCGCCGCACTCGACGACCCCCACAGTGCTGCCGCGGTCACGACACCCGCGGGCACCCTCACCGTGACCGATTTCCTGCTGGCGCGACTGCTGACGACCGTGCTCCACGCCGAGGACCTGGCCGCCGCCACCGGCGCCCCCGTGCCCCACGGCCGGCAGGCCCTGGCCACCGTCACCCGCCTGCTCGCCGACGCGCTCGCGGCCAAGGCCCCCGGCGGTTCCGTGGAGGTCCGTATCCCGCCCTTCGCGGTCGTGCAGTGCGTCGCCGGGCCCAAACACACCCGCGGTACCCCGCCCAACGTGGTGGAGACCGATCCCCTCACCTGGCTCCGCCTCGCCACCGGGCGTACGGACTGGGCCACGGCCGTGGATCAAGCGGCCGTCGCCGCCAGTGGTGAGCGCGCGGACCTTTCCGCGCAACTACCGCTGCTCATATGAGTAAAGGGTGATTCGCTGTACGCGCCGAGTGGCTGTGCGTGGTGTGAGGAATTCCCGGTCGTCCCCGGTTCGGATGAACCTCGTACCTGCCATAGACTCGACATGTGCCTCGTGGTGATGGACGACTCAACCACGACCTGCTCCCCGGCGAAAAGGGCCCCCAGGACGCTTGCGGCGTCTTCGGTGTCTGGGCTCCGGGTGAAGAGGTCGCCAAGCTCACCTATTTCGGGTTGTATGCCCTGCAGCACCGTGGACAGGAGTCCGCGGGCATCGCAGTGAGCAACGGCTCCCAGATCCTCGTCTTCAAGGACATGGGACTGGTCTCCCAAGTCTTCGACGAAACCTCCCTCGGCTCCCTCCAGGGCCATATCGCGGTCGGTCACGCCCGCTACTCCACCACCGGAGCGTCGGTGTGGGAGAACGCCCAGCCGACCTTCCGGGCGACCGCCAACGGCTCGATCGCGCTGGGTCACAACGGCAACCTGGTCAACACCGCCGAACTGGCCGAGATGGTCGCGGCTCTCCCCCGGGAGAACGGCCGTGCCAACCAGGTCGCGGCGACCAATGACACCGACCTGGTCACCGCCCTGCTCGCGGGTCAGACCGATGCCGAAGGCAAGCCGCTGACCATCGAGGAAGCGGCCACCAAGGTCCTTCCGGACGTCCAGGGCGCCTTCTGCCTCGTCTTCATGAACGAGCACACCCTGTACGCCGCCCGTGACCCGCAGGGCATCCGCCCGCTGGTCCTGGGCCGGCTGGAGCGCGGCTGGGTGGTGGCCTCCGAGACCGCCGCCCTCGACATCTGCGGCGCCTCCTTCGTCCGCGAGGTCGAGCCCGGTGAGCTCATCGCCATCGACGAGAACGGCCTGCGGACCTCCCGGTTCGCCGAGGCCAGGCCCAAGGGCTGTGTCTTCGAGTACGTCTACCTGGCGCGCCCCGACACCGACATCGCGGGCCGCAACGTCTACCTCTCCCGCGTGGAGATGGGCCGCAAGCTCGCCGCCGAGGCCCCGGTCGAGGCCGACCTGGTGATACCGACCCCGGAGTCCGGCACGCCGGCCGCCGTCGGTTACGCCGAGGCCAGCGGTATTCCGTACGGCACCGGCTTGGTGAAGAACTCCTACGTCGGCCGGACCTTCATCCAGCCGAGCCAGACCATTCGCCAGCTGGGCATCCGGCTCAAGCTCAATCCGCTCAAGGACGTCATCCAGGGCAAGCGCCTGGTCGTCGTCGACGACTCCATCGTGCGCGGCAACACCCAGCGCGCCCTGGTGCGGATGCTGCGCGAGGCCGGAGCCGCCGAGGTGCACGTGCGGATCTCGTCGCCGCCGGTGAAGTGGCCGTGCTTCTTCGGCATCGACTTCGCCACCCGCGCCGAGCTGATCGCCAACGGCATGACCGTCGAGGAGATCGGCAAGTCGCTGGGCGCGGACTCCCTGGCGTACATCTCTCTTGACGGCATGATCGAGGCGACCACCATCGCCAAGCCGAATCTGTGCCGCGCGTGCTTCGACGGCGAGTACCCCATGCCGCTGCCCGACCCCGAGCTGCTGGGCAAGCAGCTTCTGGAGACCGAGCTGGCCGGTGGCACGGACGCCGCCGACGCGCTCCGTCGCCCGTAACGCCTCCGCAGTACCGAACGACACGAAAGTTCTCAAACTCATGTCTGCTGGGTCTTCTGAGCACGCTACGCGCACGGGCACCGGTGCCAGCTACGCAAGCGCAGGCGTCGACATCGAAGCGGGCGACCGCGCCGTAGAGCTGATGAAGGAGTGGGTGAAGAAGGCCACCCGCCCGGAGGTCGTCGGCGGCCTCGGCGGATTCGCCGGGCTCTTCGACGCCAGTGCGCTCAAGCGGTACGAGCGCCCGCTGCTCGCCTCCGCGACGGACGGGGTCGGCACGAAGGTCGACATCGCACGCCGGATGGGTGTCTACGACACCATCGGCCACGACCTCGTCGGCATGGTCGTCGACGACCTGGTCGTCTGCGGCGCCGAGCCGCTGTTCATGACCGACTACATCTGCGTCGGCAAGGTCTACCCCGAACGGGTGGCCGCCATCGTCAAGGGCATCGCCGAGGGCTGCGTCCTGGCCGGCTGCGCGCTGGTCGGCGGCGAGACCGCCGAGCACCCCGGGCTGCTGGCCGCCGACGACTTCGACGTGGCCGGTGCCGGCACGGGTGTCGTCGAGGCCGACCGGGTACTGGGCGCGGATCGCATCCGTACGGGTGACGCGGTCATCGCGATGGCCTCGTCCGGACTTCACTCGAACGGGTACTCACTCGTCCGCCATGTGCTCTTCGACCGGGCCGGCTGGGCGCTGGACCGGGACGTCCCGGAGTTCGGCCGGACGCTCGGCGAGGAGCTCTTGGAGCCCACCAAGATCTACTCGTTGGACTGCCTGGCCCTCACCCGCACGGCCGAGGTGCACGCCTTCTCGCACATCACCGGCGGCGGCCTCGCCAACAACCTCGCCCGGGTCATGCCGGCCGGGCTGCACGCGACGGTCGACCGCTCCACCTGGACGCCGGGCGCGGTCTTCGACCTGGTCGGCAAGCTGGGCGGGGTCGAGCGGCTGGAGCTGGAGAAGACGCTGAACATGGGCGTCGGCATGATCGCGGTCGTACCGCAGGAATCCGTGGACGTGGCGCTGGCCACCTTCGCGGACCGGGGCGTGGACGCCTGGGTCGCGGGTGGGATCACCGAGCGCGGCGACCACGCCGAAGCGGTGACCCTGACGGGTGACTACCACGCGGGCTGAGCCCTTCCGGGCAGCACAGAACCCGGTCCGGGGCGGGGCCCTGGACCGGGTCGGTGGGAGTTACAGCGTCAAGCGCGGCGACGATATGTCGAGGAGTGGTCGGGCGATTGCTCGTCCTCGTCCTCATCGTTGTAACGATCTGCGTACTGAGCGTACGGATCGTCGTCCAGCTCATCGTCCTTTTCGAGCGGCTCGCTTGGCAGCGGCTGCTTCGTCGGCGATGCGCCCAGCTCATTGGCCAGACGTGAGAGATCGGTCCCGCCGCTGTTGTACTTCAGCTGGCGGGCGACCTTTGTCTGCTTGGCCTTGGCCCGGCCGCGCCCCATGGCTCGACCCCCTCAGTGACGGGGCTCGACGGCCCCAGAGTCTTGACACGCGTTCACGTTCATGAGTCAGAGCGGACCCTCGGTGAGGATCCGGCCTGTAGGGCTTCAACGGTACCTGCTTCCGCGGCCATACGGTACGTCGCCCGCATGACGTGCCACGCAGCACAACCCGTGGGGAGCCCCGTCCCCGCTGGTCAGCTGCGATTTTAACGTGTCTTGTGCGCCGACCCGCCGAGGAGGTGGTGAGGGATCTCTCCCTCATCGTCTCCTCGGCGGGTCTGTAGAGACCACTGTGCGGGTACCGAGCGTACGACCGGGTACCGCCTGTACACGCCCGTACCCTGGCGAGCCGTACCGACCGGTCGGGTCAGTGGCCCGGCCGGCCCGCGGCTGCCTTCCGGGCCTCCGCCATGCGCTGCTCGGCGAGCCGGTCGGCCGCCGCGGCCGGCGGAATACCGTCCGCCTTGGCGCGATCAAATATGGCCAAAGTCGTGTCGTAAATCTTGGTCGCCTTGGCCTTGGCGCGGTCGAAATCGAAACCGTGGAGTTCGTCGGCGACCTGGATGACGCCGCCCGCGTTCACCACGTAGTCCGGCGCGTAGAGGATCCCGCGGTCGGCGAGGTCCTTCTCGACACCCGGATGGGCGAGCTGGTTGTTGGCCGCGCCGCAGACCACGGTGGCGGTCAGCGCGGCGACGGTGTCGTCGTCCAGCGCGCCGCCGAGGGCGCACGGAGCGTAGACGTCCAGCGGCGTCCGCACGAGGACGTCGGCGTCGGTCACGGCGGTCACCGAGGGGTGCCGGGCGATGATCCGTTCGACGGCCTCGGCGCGGACGTCCGTGATGACGACCTCGGCGCCGTCCTCGATCAGGTGCTCCACCAGGTGGTGGCCCACCTTCCCGACGCCCGCGACACCGACCCGGCGGCCGCGCAGCGTCGGCTCGCCCCACTGCGTCCGGGCGGCGGCGCGCATGCCCTGGAAGACGCCGAAGGCGGTGAGCACGGAGGAGTCGCCGGCGCCGCCGTTCTCCGGGGAGCGGCCGGTGGTCCAGCGGTTCTCGCGGGCGACGACGTCCATGTCCTGCACGTACGTGCCGACGTCGCACGCGGTGACATAGCGGCCGCCGAGAGAGGCGACGAAACGGCCATAGGAGAGCAGGAGTTGCTCAGTCTTGATCTCGTCCGGGTTTCCTATGATCACGGCCTTGCCGCCGCCGTGATCGAGACCCGCCAGGGCGTTCTTGTACGACATGCCGCGGGCGAGGTTGAGCGCGTCGAGCACCGCCGCCTCGTCCGAGGCGTACGGGTAGAAGCGCGTGCCGCCGAGGGCCGGGCCCAGGGCGGTGGAGTGAATGGCGATCACGGCCCGGAGGCCGGTCTCGCGGTCCTGGCAGAGCACGACCTGCTCATGGCCGCCCTGGTCGGACCGGAACAAGGTGTGCAGCACGCCGTCAGCTTCTGGGGATCCCCCCTGCACGGAGTGCTTGGGGGAGGGACGTACGTCAGTCACTGTGGTGACTCCATAAGTCGCGGAGGTCGCCCTCCGGGGGTGGTGGAGGGCCGGTTGGCACGAGGGTAAGACCTGCGGGGCCGCGCGATCGGTCCCGTGCCGAGGATCACTCTCCCGGGGTGCGGCGCCATGGGACGATCTGGTCGGTACTGGGGAGGGATCGGCGAACTCTCTGGAATGTCCTCCCGTTTGAGGGGCGAGTGAGGGAGCGAGTGTGGGGTCGGCGTCATCGGTGACTGTCCCGTACGCGGCGTATCTGCGGGTCTACGAACCTCTGGGCGCGTTTCCGGAACCCGAACGCGGACACTGGGAGCGCTATGCCCGCCGTGAGGCCCTCCCGGGCGTCCAGGAGGAGCTCCGCCGCTCGCTCGCGGACCTGCTGCCCACCCCGGCGGTGCCGGTGCCGGTGCACGAGAGCGGCGACGCCTTCGTGACGGTCGTCGACGGCGTGCTGTGCGTCTGCCCCTGGCGCACCCGGCTGCGGGGCTGGCTCGCCCTGGAGGAGCTGTCGGAGAGCCTGCCGGCCCCGGTGCTGGACGCCGCGCTGCCGCCGGTGGTGCGCCGCCAGGCGGAGGTGGACTACGAGCACTGGCTGGAGCGCAATCCCGACGCCCGGCCGTGGATCCGGACGGCGACCTGGCAGGTGCCGCTGCGCTGGTTCGTCCTCTTCTCGGACGAGGAGCGCGAGTACGGCAAGGGCGAGGGCGAGCTCGTCCTGCGCTATCGCACGCCCATGGTGGAGGCCAGGCGCCGGGTGGCGCGGGGCCTGCGGACGCTCAAGGACGCGATCGACGAGGGCCCGCTGATCGACGGCCTGGTGGACGTGGGGCGGTGGCTGGAGGAATTCCATCCGCGCTCCCTGGTGGAGCTGGACTACGGCGGTCTGGTGCACATGGTGCCCGAGGCGGACCTCGCCGAGGACCACTCCGCGGGCGACACGGCCGAGGGGCTCGCCGCGCTGCGCGAGGGGGACGGGGCGCGGGCGGGCGAGGCGTACGAGCGGCTGACGGAGCGTTGGACGGCCGTACGGAACCGTCAGTATGCGAACTGAAGTCCCATACCGGGGATGGAGAGGTTGCCGGGGCTCGTGTGACGGGCGCCGCAGGACCTAGGTCCCGATCCGGGCCATTGCCGCAACCGTGACCTAACGCACTTACGTTAGGTCTTGCGCCCATCGCCCGGCCTCGTGGCAAAATAGGACAAGGAGTCCGGGAAGGACTCCTTCCGTCCAAGTACGGGCGGATAGATCGGTATTGCACTCCTTGACGGGTCTGGTGACCCCTGATCCCGCTGTGACTGATCGTCACGGTGGCGTGACTGTCCGCTATGGCATGGTCCATCGGCTTCCGTCGAGGTTGAACACCTGAGAGGGCAATTCCATCGGTTTGGCCGACGTGGCTGGACAGATGGTGTAGTTGTAGTGCCGAGGACAAGCCGTTCGTCCTATAACCGACTCGGCCCGCGTCCGCCATTTCGGGCAACGTGGGTCAAGGTGCAGAATTTAGAGGAAAGAACCGACTCCAAGTCCGGTTCTCCCGAGGAGGCCGCTCATGACCGCTCGCACCCCTGATGCCGAGCCGCTGCTGACCCCGGCTGAGGTTGCCACGATGTTCCGCGTGGACCCGAAGACGGTCACCCGCTGGGCGAAGGCGGGCAAGCTCACGTCCATCCGCACGCTCGGAGGGCACCGCCGTTACCGCGAAGCGGAGGTCCGCGCCCTGCTGGCGGGCATTCCGCAGCAGCGCAGCGAAGCCTGAACCACAGCCTGACGCACAGCCGGGCGTTTTCCGGGGCCCCCAACCCGGTGGAACGCCCAATTGAAGCTCCACCAGCTCCACAGCTGCAAGCGACCGGGACCCGCCCCAACGGGTTCCCTGCCCACCGACTTGGGCGAGTCGTCGATCGCGCTGGACTCCGCCGGGTCCAGCGCGATCTTTTTTATGCCCGGCCGTGCCCCCGCCGTCCCCCGGCTGATCGCTCCCCGGGCCCGTCGGCGGGCCGCCGACGGGGCGTCCTCCGGGTGACACCAGGGCATCCCCGGCCTCGCGGCGGGCCCTTTCGGGTGGAGTGCAATTGCACATATTAAATTGACCTGTTGTAGGGGAGGGGTAAGTTCCCTCACTCCTGAAACTCTTTCGGTGACTCCCGTCACAGCGCGACGTGCTTGTCACTCACCGTGTCGCTGCGGTAATGGGGGAACGACTGCTCCCGGCGCCCTGGGCGCCGCCTCCAGCCTGGCAGCCGACTGCCGCCGGAACAGCCGCCGTTGGTCACCCGGCGAGGGGGCCTTCGTCCCGGCCCCTCCGGGCCCCCTGGGCGCCGGCTATGGGGCTCCCGGGTGCCTCCTGCGCGAGCCGCAGGAGGCGGTGGCACACCGCGCAGTGCCGGGTCAGGTGGCGATACCCCGAGGCGGCCGAGAGGTGGGCGCGCAGCAGCGCCCTCGTCTCATGCCGGATGCTCTCGGCCCGCCTGGGGCCGGTCCGCTGGAGATCGGTCCGGGTGGGATCGGTGCGGGTGGTCGTCGTCATGGAGCGCAGCACCTCCACTGTCTGGGTACCCCTGGCACGTGTCCCAGTCAAGCGCGGATGCGAGAAGGCCCGGATCCCTCGAAAGGGATCCGGGCCTTCAATTCATGCGGTCCTGACGGGATTTGAACCCGCGGCCTCCACCTTGACAGGGTGGCGAGCACTCCAAACTGCTCCACAGGACCTTGCTTCGCTTTCCGCTCTCGCGGGCTGCGAAACAAGACTCTACAGCAGGTCAGGGGGTGCGGTCGAACCCGATCTCCGGAGCCGCCCGGCGGCGGGTCCCCGGGCCCGGCCGCCGCGGCTACGGCGCCAGCTGATCGATGGCCTTCACGATGCGTTTGTCCGAGACCGGATGGGCCGTGCCAAGGGCATGTGCGAAGTAGCTGACCCTCAGCTCCTCGATCATCCAGCGGATGTCCAGGGCCTCCTGCGGCACCGGCCGCCCCTTGGGGAACTGCTCCAGCAGCCAGGCGTACTCGTCCCGCATCTCCTTGACCTTCGCCATCCGCGTGCGGTCGCGCTCGGCGTTGGTGGGCAGCTGCGTCAGCCTGCGGTCGACGGCCACCAGATAGCGCAGCAGGTCCGGAAGCCGGCGCACGCCGTGGGCGGTCACGAAGCCGGGCCGGATCAGCTCGGCCAGCTGCTCCTTGACGTCCGTCAGCGACGGTACGAGCACGAGCGAGGTCGTGGCCTTGAGCCGGCGCTGGCACGCCTGCCAGGCCGCCAGCACCTCCTGCACCCTGCGGATCGTGTCCAGCGTCGCGTCGACGATGTCGGCCCGTACGGAGTCGAAGAGCTTGCGGAAGGACTCCTCGTCCCAGGCCGGGCCGCCGTGCGCGGCGATCAGCTTGTCGGCCGCGCCGGAGACGCAGTCCTCGAAGAGCGCCGGGATGGAACCGTGCGGGTTCGCCGACAGGGCGAGCTTCTGCTGGTTGCTGAGCTTGTCCTGGGCGAATTTCGCGGGGTTGGAGGGGAGGTTGAGCAGGATGAGGCGGCGGGTGCCCCGCCACATGGCCTCCCGCTGCTCCGCCTCGGTGTCGAAGAGCCGCACCGCCACCGACGCGCCCTCGTCCACCAGCGCCGGGTACGCCTTGACAGGCTGGCCCGCCCGGCGGGTCTCGAAGGTGCGCGCGAGGGTCCCGACCGTCCACTGGGTGAGCCCGGAGCGCTGCTCCGGCCCGCGCGGGCCGAAACCGTCGCCCGTGGCCTCCGTGGCCTGCTCGAACGCCTTGGTGATCGCGGCCTGCGTCCTGGGCTTCAGCCGCAGCCGCAGCGCCTCCAGGTCCTTGTCCTCGGCGATCTTCCGCTTGCGCTCGTCGATGACCCGGAAGGTGATCTTCAGGTGGTCGGGGACCTTGCCGGGGTCGAAGTCCTCCGGCTCCATCCGGACGCCCACCATCCGCTGGAGCTCGCGGGTCAGTGTGGTGACGAGCGGCTCCTGGAGCGGCACGGCGCGGTCGAGGAACGCCTTGGCGTAGTTCGGGGCGGGGACGTAGTTCCGGCGGATCGGCTTGGGCAGCGAGCGGATCAGCTCGGTCACCAGGTCCTCGCGCAGGCCCGGGATCTGCCAGTCGAAGCCCTCGGACGAGACCTGGTTGAGCACCTGCAGCGGGACGTGCACGGTCACACCGTCCGCGTCCGCGCCCGGCTCGAACTGATAGGTCACCCTGAACTTCAGCCGGCCCTGACGCCAGGAGTCCGGATAGTCGTCCTTGGTGACGGCTTCGGCGTTTTCGTTGATGAGCATGGAGTGCTCGAAATTGAGCAACTCCGGCTCTTCGCGCCGCTTGTGCTTCCACCACGAGTCGAAGTGCGCACCCGAGACCACATGGTCGGGCAGCCGCTGGTCGTAGAAGTCGAAGAGCGTCTCGTCGTCCACCAGGATGTCGCGGCGGCGGGCGCGGTGCTCCAGCTCCTCCACCTCGCCCAGCAGCTTCCGGTTGTCGTGGAAGAACTGGTGGTGCGTACGCCAGTCGCCCTCGACGAGAGCGTTGCGGATGAACAGCTCACGGCTGGTCTCCGGGTCGATCCGCCCGTAATTGACCTTCCGCTGGGTCACGATGGGCACGCCGTAGAGCGTCACCCGCTCGTACGCCATCACGGCCGCCTGCTTCTGCTCCCAGTGCGGCTCGCTGTAATTGCGCTTGATCAGGTGCTCGGCGAGCGGCTCGATCCACTCCGGGTCGAACTTGGCGTTGACCCGCGCCCACAGCCGGGAGGTCTCCACCAGCTCGGCCGACATGATCCAGCGCGGCTGCTTCTTGAAAAGGGCGGAGCCCGGGAAGATCGCGAATTTCGCGCTGCGGGCACCGAGGTACTCGTTCTTCTCCGTCTCCTTGAGCCCGATGTGCGAGAGAAGACCGGCCAGCAGCGACTGGTGCACCCGGTCCTCGGGCGCGTCCTCCTCCGACAGATGGACGCCCATCTGCTTGGCGACCGTACGCAGCTGCGAGTAGATGTCCTGCCACTCGCGTATGCGCAGGTAGTTCAGGAACTCCGACTTGCACATGCGCCGGAACGCCGACGAGGACAGCGCCTTCTGCTGTTCGCGCACGTAGCGCCACATGTTCAGGAAGGCGAGGAAATCGCTCGTCTCGTCCTTGAAGCGGGCGTGCTGCTGATCGGCCTGCGCCTGCTTCTCCGAGGGCCGCTCGCGCGGGTCCTGGATGGAGAGGGCGGCCGCGATCACCATCACCTCGCGCACGCAGCCGTTGCGGTCGGCCTCCAGGACCATCCGGGCCAGCCGCGGGTCCACGGGCAGCTGCGAGAGCTTCCGGCCCAGCGGGGTGAGCCGCTTCTTCGGATCCTTCTGCAGCGGGTCGAGTGCGCCGAGCTCGTGCAGCAGGTCGACGCCGTCCTTGATGTTCCGGCGGTCCGGCGGGTCGATGAAGGGGAATTTCTCGATGTCCCCGAGGCCGGCGGCCGTCATCTGGAGGATGACCGAGGCCAGGTTCGTCCGCAGGATCTCGGCGTCAGTGAATTCCGGCCGGGCGAGGAAGTCGTCCTCCGAATACAGCCGGACGCAGATGCCGTCGCTCGTACGGCCGCAGCGGCCCTTGCGCTGATTGGCGCTGGCCTGCGACACGGCCTCGATCGGCAGTCGCTGCACCTTGGTGCGGTGGCTGTAGCGGGAGATCCGGGCGAAACCGGGGTCGATCACATAGCGGATGCCCGGCACGGTCAGCGAGGTCTCCGCGACGTTCGTGGCCAGGACGATGCGGCGGCCCGTGTGCCGCTGGAAGACGCGGTGCTGCTCGGCGTGGGACAGCCGGGCGTACAGCGGGAGGATCTCGGTGGTCTGCGCGACGGCACCCCCGACGCGGCCGAACTTCTTCTCCAGCGCGTCCGCCGTGTCGCGGATCTCCCGCTCGCCGGAGAGGAAGACGAGTATGTCGCCGTCGCCCTCCCGCCGGAGCTCCTCCACCGCGTCGCAGATCGCGGTGACCTGGTCGCGGTCGGAGTCCTCGGAGTCCTCCTCCAGCAGCGGCCGGTAACGGACCTCCACCGGATACGTGCGGCCGCTGACCTCGACGATGGGCGCGTCGCCGAAGTGGCGGGAGAAGCGCTCCGGGTCGATCGTCGCGGAGGTGATCACGACCTTGAGGTCGGGGCGCCGGGGCAGCAGCTGGGCCAGGTAGCCGAGGATGAAGTCGATGTTGAGGCTGCGCTCGTGGGCCTCGTCGATGATGATCGTGTCGTACTGGCGCAGCTCGCGGTCCGTCTGGAGCTCGGCGAGCAGGATGCCGTCCGTCATCAGCTTGACGAGCGTGTCGCCGCCCACCTGGTCGGTGAAGCGGACCTTCCAGCCGACCGCCTCGCCGAGCGGCGAGCGCAGTTCCTCGGCGACGCGCTCCGCGACCGTGCGGGCGGCGATGCGGCGGGGCTGGGTGTGGCCGATGAGGCCCTTGACCCCGCGGCCGAGCTCCAGGCAGATCTTGGGGATCTGGGTGGTCTTGCCGGAGCCGGTCTCGCCCGCGACGATCACCACTTGGTGATCGCGGATGGCCGCGAGGATCTCGTCCTTCTTCTGGCTGACCGGCAGCTGTTCGGGGTAGACGATCGCGGGCACGGCGGCGCGCCGCGCGGCGACGCGCAGCTCGGCGGCGTCGACGTCGGACGCGATCTCGGCCATGACGGCCGTACGGGCCTCTGGCTTGCGGATGCGGCGCGCACCGTCGAGTCGGCGGCCCAGCCGCTGCTGATCGCGCAGCATGAGCTCGGGGAGCCGCTCCAGGAGGGCGGGCAGGGCGGGGGCAGGCTGACTGGACATACGGGACCCAGGATCTCACCCCGCGGAAAAGACTGACGAATGAATTGTCGCCCGGGCCTGGGGAGGTTTGTCCCGGATAGGTGCTTTAGGTTGTCGGTATGTCTGATGATCGGGAGGAATTTCCGGGCCGGAATGACACCGTCACACGCCCGCCGGGGCGCTGGGCCGCGTTCAAGGCATCGCCCTTTCTGCCGGCGACCGTGCTGCTGTTCATCCTCTCGGCCGCCGCCGGCCTCTTCGCCGGCTCGTATACGTACGTCATGGCCGACCCCACCCCGCACCACATCCCCGCCGCCGTGGTCGGCGCGGCGCGCGACACTCCCCGCGCCGCGGCCTTCACCGAGGGCATGGAGAAGGCCCTCAACGCCTCGCTCGAACTGCGCGCCTACGACTCCTACGCGCACGCGCGCGTGGACGTCGACGAACAGCGGGTCTTCGCCGTACTGCGGGAGCGCGGCGACGCGGGCCGGTTGACGGGTGTCGACCTGGAGGTGGTGGGCGCCGCCGGCGCCGCCGTGGCCCAGGTGCTCGCCGAGACGGCGCCCCGGGTGGGCCAGGAGGTCGGGGTGCCGGTCGCGGTGAAGGACATCAAACCGCTCCAGCGCGGTGACCCGCGCGGGCTCGCCCTCTTCTACATCTCCCTGGCCGCGGTGATCATCGGCTTCATCGGCGCCATTCAGCTCAGCGTCCACGCCGGCCGGCTCAACCCGGCCGAGCGCATCGCCTTCATCCTCGCGTACGCGGTGCTCGGCGGCTTCTCGATCGCCGCCGTCGCGGACTGGGGGCTGGGCGCGCTGGATCTGCCGTTCGGCGAGTCCTGGATGATCCTTTCGCTGACCATGTTCACGTCCGGCATGGTCTTCACGATGTTCAACACCCTCATCGGCCGCTGGGCCATGCTCCCCACGTGGGGACTGATGGTGCTGCTGGGCAACCCGTCCTCCGGTGGCGCGGTGTCCTGGCAGATGCTGCCCTCGCTGCTCGGCCACATCGGCCGCTGGCTGCCGCCGGGCGCCTCCGTGAACGCCCAGCACACCGCCGTCTACTTCGGCGGCCACCAGCACGCCTTCCCGTTCCTGGTGCTGACCGGCTGGGCGGTGCTGTCCGCGGCGGTCTTCCTGATCTGGCGGCACCGCCATCCGGGCGGACGCGAGAGGGTGGCGGCGGCGGCCTCGTAGGAGCCCGGATACGCGTAAGGCCCCGATCCAAGAGGATCGGGGCCTTACGACTGCTGTGGCTGGGGCCGGGGTCGAACCGGCGACCTTCCGCTTTTCAGGCGGACGCTCGTACCAACTGAGCTACCCAGCCTAGGGGTATCCCCAGGTCGAAGACCTAGGGGAAGCGATCACCCTAGGGTGATCACAGCGGTCCTGACGGGATTTGAACCCGCGGCCTCCACCTTGACAGGGTGGCGAGCACTCCAAACTGCTCCACAGGACCTTGCTATGTGCGAGCACTAGTCTCGCACACGTTACAGCGTGCCCCCAACGGGATTCGAACCCGTGCTACCGCCTTGAAAGGGCGGCGTCCTGGGCCACTAGACGATGAGGGCTGAATGGCCCGCCTGGGCGCTTCGCAGCGCCTCGGGGACGTGAGAAGCATATGGGATGCGAGGAGGTATCGCCAAAACGGTTTCCCTCAGGCCCGGCGCGGCGCCCGGCCGGGGTGCCGGGAGGCCGCCGGAGGACCACCGGGCCGGCATCCGGCGAGGTACGGCGTCCGGCGCGCGCGTGCCGGACAATGGCGAGCGTGCTGGAGATGACGCGCGAGGAGTTCGAGGAACTGGTCGCCGAGGCCCTGGACCGGATCCCGCCGGAGCTGACGCGGCTGATGGACAACGTCGCGGTGTTCGTCGAGGACGAGCCCCCGACGGATGATCCACAGCTGCTCGGCCTGTACGAGGGGACGCCGCTGACCGAGCGCGGCGAGTGGTACGCGGGCGTGCTGCCGGACCGGATCACGATCTACATGGGTCCGACGCTGCGGATGTGCGCATCGCGGGAAGAGGCCGTCGAGGAGACCGAGGTGACGGTCGTTCACGAAGTCGCCCACCACTTCGGCATCGATGACGAACGGCTGCACGCGCTCGGTTACGGGTGAGGCGGGGGAGGGGGACGGTATTTCCGGGGATTCCGCCCCGGGGCGCCGCCCGGTCCCGTGCGGTGCGGTCCGTCCCCGGGTGACCGCGCGCCGCGCGTGTCCTGCGCGGGGCGGGGCCAGTTGGGCAGGGGGCCTGTCCCACGCGATCCGAAGGCGGTCCCCTTCATGCGCCCCACCTCAGCTCACGCAGCCGTCACCAGGATCGCGGCCGTCGCCGTCGCGGCCCTGACCCTCGGGGGGTGCATGAGCGTGAGCGACCCGGGGCGGCCGGCTCCGTCGTCGGGTACGGACAAGCGCCGCGAGGCCGGTCCGGAGCCGGACGGCGGCGTACGGCTGCCGGGCGGGCGCCCCGGCCGGCCGGACGCGAAGGCGGCCCACGGCGCGAGCGGAAGCCCGGCGGCGAAGGGTGCGGCCGCCGCGTCCTCCTCGG
>NZ_JAGGOL010000079.1 GCF_018614525.1 Streptomyces sp. ISL-11 | reverse complement strand
GTCGCACGCAGACTGCCCGACCTCCGCCCCAGTCCGCCACCCGAACAAGATCGCATCGATACCGGTGTCTTTTCCAGTCCCTCCGGCCATACTTCCGGCCGTGCGCCTGTTACCCCGCCGCACCGGGAGACGGGCCGCCCATCGCGACCAAGGGGGAGGTCTCGTGTCACATCCGCCGCCGGCCGGCGCCACCGCGCCGCCGCCCGCGCCCGCCCGGCCCGCCGCGTGGCGCGAGGCGGCCGACCGCCTGCGGGCGGCCGCGACCACCGAGCCGGGCCGGCTGCGCATCATCGGGGCCGTACTGGCCGCCGTCCTCGTCGCGTTCGGGGCGGTCACCGCCTGGCAGGTCACCGACCGGGCCGCGGCCGCCGACGCCGTCGTCCGCACCAGCCAGCCGCTGAGCGCCGACGCCGCCGACATCTACCGCTCCCTCGCCGACGCCGACACCACCGCCGCCAGCGGCTTCCTCGCCGGCGGCCAGGAACCGCACGCGGTGCGGCAGCGGTACGAGAAGGACGTCGCGCTGGCGTCCCGGCTGCTGGTGAAGGCCGCCGCCAACACCGAGGGCTCGGAAACGTCCCGTCGGCAGATCACCAGACTCAACGAACTCCTGCCCCAGTACACCGGCCTCGTGGAGGCCGCCCGCGCCAACAACCGGCAGGGGCTGCCGCTGGGCGGCGCCTATCTGCGCAACGCCGGCGACCGGATGCGCACCGAACTGCTGCCCGCCGCCCGCCAGCTCTACGAGGCCGAGACCGGACGCCTCGGCTCCGACTACGCCGACGCCGAGTCCTGGCCCTGGGCGGCACTGGCCACCGGCGTCCTCGCCCTCGCCGTCCTCGGCTGGGCTCAGCGCCGCACGTACCGCCGCACCCACCGCGTCTTCAACCACGGCATGCTGGCCGGCACCGCCGCGGCCACGGTGGTGCTCCTGTGGCTGGTCGTCGGCCACGCCGTGGCCCGCTCGGACCTCGAGGACTCCTTCACCCACGGCGCCCAGTCCCTCCAGGTGCTCAACGAGGCCCGGATCGGCTCCCTCCAGGCGCGCGGCGACGAGAACCTCACCCTGGTGGCACGCGGCTCCGTGCTCACCAAGAACGGCGACGACGCCTACGAGGCCGCCTACGGCGAGGGCATGCGCAAGCTCATAGGCGGCGGCAGCAGCAGTGGCGAGCCCTCGCCCGGCACCCTGCTGGAGCGTGCCCGCAAGCTCGCCGACGACCCCGCGGGCCGGGACCCGGTGGACGCCGCCATCCGGGACGTACGGGAATGGCAGGGCCGGCACGGCGAGGCCCGCGCCGCCGACGACAGCGGGCTGTACGAGAAGGCCCTGCCCAAGGTGATCGGCGAGAAGGGCAGCACGGGCGAGTCCTTCGACCGCGTGGACCAGGAGCTGAGCCGGGCGCTCGCCCATGAACAGCGCGAGTTCGACCGGGCCGCCGACGACGGGCGCGGGGCACTCTCCGGCCTGGCGGCCGGGGCCGCGGTGCTGGGCGTGCTGGGGGCGGCGGGCGCGGTGATGGGCATCGGGCGCAGACTGTCGGAGTACCGGTGACGGGGGGAGGCGGGGCCATGCGGACGCCGGAGGCGCGGGAAGGGACCCGGGAGGTCCGGGCGACGGCCGGAGCACCGAGAAGGCCGAAAGGGCTGTCGCGCCCGGTCTCGGTGGTGGTCGCGGCGGCCGTGTGCGCGATCGCGGTGACCGCCGCCGTGGCGGCGCCGGACCGCGCGGGCCGGACGGACCGGGCACCGGCCGCCGGGGCCGTGGCGGGCGCGAAGTCCGCGGACGCCGTGACGGCCGACGCCGCCGTGGCGGCGAAGTGCGCCGATCCGGAGGCGAGTCTGCGGCCGTCGGGTGTCGACGGCCCGGCCGTGCAGCGGATCAAGAACCGCGGGCGGCTCATCGCGGGTGTGGACCAGGACAGTTACCGCTGGGGCTACCGCGATCCGGCCACCGGCGAGCTCAGCGGCTTCGACATCGACCTGGTGCGTGCCATCGCCAAGGACATCCTCGGCGACGCCGACAAGGTCACCTTTCTGACGATCCCCACCAGCCAGCGCATACCCGCCCTGGAAAAGGGCAAGGTGGACATCATCGCGCGCACCATGTCCATCACCTGTGACCGGATCCGGCAAGTCGCCTTCTCCACGGCCTATTTCGAGGCCGGGCTGCAACTGCTGGCTCCCAAGGGTTCATCGATCAAGGCGTTCGACGACACGCTGAAAGGGAAGAAGGTCTGTGCGGCCAAGGGGGCCACCGCGGAGACCGTCCTGAAGGACGAGCCGCACGGCGCGTCCCTGCTGGCCGTGCCCAATCAGCTCGACTGCCTGGTGCGGGTCCAGCTCGGCCAGGCGGACGCCGTGCTCACCGACAACGCTCTCGCGGCCGGCCAGGTGGCCCAGGACCGGTCGTTGGAGCTCGTCGGACAACGGTTCACCGACGCCCCCTACGGCGTGGCGATGAACCTCAAGGACGAGGACCTGGTACGCCGGGTCAACAAGGTGTTGGAGGACTACCGCGGCGGCGGCGACGGCAGCCCGTGGATGCGGGCGTACCGCAATTGGCTCGCACTCGGGCTCAAGGGGATCACCGCACCGCCGGCGCCCAAGTACCGGGACTGACGGCGACGGAACGCCACGCGCCCGTCACCCGTTGACGAGCAACACCGTTACGGATACGTCCGCGGCACGGCCGCGGACAGGAGAGGGGATCGATGGCGGTCGCGGGGCCCACCGGGCCGGCCTTGAGCCGCGAGGAGGTGGACCGTGCACTGGCGAGGCTCGGCGCGGAGCACGAGGCCGTCGAGTCCTCCCTGCTCGCCCTCCAGGACCACGCCGGCCGCCGTCTCCTGGAAGGCGCGGAGCTCACCGGTGTCACCAAGAACAGGTGGGCGGTCGCCGAACAGCTCATCGGCCAGTTGTGGACGTGCTTCGACGCCTACACCGCGGCCCTGACCGCCGCCCGCGAGCTGCGCGGCCGCCGCCGCTGGCCCACCCAGGCGGAGCTGTCCGGCCTGACCGAGCTGCTGCGCGGCAGCGGCGTCACCCTGCCCGGCAACGGCACCACGACCTCGTACGCCCCGCTGGGCACCACGGGCACCGCCGCGCGGCTCAGCGAACAGCTCAGCCTCCAGCAGCTCCTGGAACGGATGAACGGCTGGTACGCACAGGCGCTCGACGTGGTCGTCACCGCCGACGCCGTCTGGTCCGCCCTGCCGGCCCGTATCGACCTGCTGGCGGCCGAGTTGCGGCGCACCCGCTCCCTGGCCCACTCGGTGGGCGTGCGGCCCGGTGAGCACCCCTCCGGTGACGACCTGGAGCGCATCACCGAGGAGCTCGCGTCGCTGCGGGCCGAGGTGATATCCGATCCGCTCGCCTTCTGGGCCGGCGCCTCGCCGAGCTCCGCACCCGGCGGCGGCCGGCCCGACACCGGCCGCTACGACCGCGCCGCCCGTGCCCTGGAGGACGTACGGCGCGAGGTCGAGGCCGTCCTGGACGTCCGGCAGGACGCCGAGCAGCGGCTGATGCGCGTACGGGACGTGCTCTCGCGCGCGGACCGCACGCTGAACGAGGCCCGCCAGGCGCGCATGGAGGTCCTCTCCAAGATCGCCGCGTCCGTGGTGCCCGCCGTCTCCGGCCCGCCGACCGCGCTGTACGAACAGCTGGCGGCCGCCGCCGAGCACCGCAGACACGCCCGGTGGCACCGGCTGTCGCCGCTTCTGGAGAGCCTGGAGCAGCGGTCGGAGGAGGAGTTGCTGCGCGCCCGCGAATCGCTGACGGCCGTCACGGCGCCGCTGGCGGTACGGGCCGAGCTGCGCGGCCGGCTGGACGCCTACAAGGCGAAGACCGGCCGGCACGGCCTGGCGGAGGACACGTTCCTCACCGAGCGCTACGACGCGGCGCGCCGCATGCTGTGGAGCGCCCCGTGCGATCTGATGGCCGCCGAACAGCTCGTACTGCGCTACCAGCAGGCGCTGGCGGAGGCACTCGCCCCGCGGCCCGCGACCGGGACCCCGGGGCCCGGCGACCACGTAGGGGGGAATCATGAGTGACGCCGCCTGCCAGCGGCCGGGCTGCGCCGGTTCGTACGAGGACGTCGGCGGCGGCGAGCTGTACTGCGACACGTGCGGGCTGGCGCCGGTGGTCTCGCCGGGCGGGACGCTGTCCTCGCCGGCCACGGGCGTCGCGGCAGGCGGCCGGGACAGCGCCTCGCAGGGCGGTTCGGGGGCCGGTTCGGGCTCCTCGTCCCGGTCGTCCTCGCGGTCGTCGCGGTCCTCCTCCTCGCGCCGCTCGGTGTCGGGGCGGCTGTCGCTGTCGAGAGGCACGGACGGCACGGCGGGCGCCCCCTCGGTGTCGGTGCGCGGTTCCCGCTCGGCGTCCGCCTCCTCCGGGCGCGGCAAGCTGGGCGCCGGGCTGGTCAGCGTGCCGGAGGTGTCGCGCCCCGATCCGCGGGCGGCGGTCCTGGAGAACCCCGAGGTGCCCGAGCGCAAGCGGTTCTGCAGCAAGAGCGACTGCGGTGCGCGGGTGGGCCGTTCGCGCGGCGACCGGCCGGGGCGCACGGAGGGCTTCTGCACCAAGTGCGGCCACCCCTATTCCTTCGTGCCGAAGCTGCGGCAGGGCGACGTGGTGCACGGGCAGTACGAGGTCGCGGGCTGCCTCGCGCACGGCGGTCTGGGCTGGATATACCTGGCCATCGACCGGGCCGTGTCCGACCGCTGGGTGGTCCTCAAGGGCCTGCTGGACACCGGCGACGAGGACGCGCTGGCGGTGGCGGTCTCCGAGCGGCGCTTCCTCGCCGAGATCGAGCACTCCAACATCGTCCGCATCTACAACTTCGTCGAGCACCTCGACCAGCGGACCGGCAGCTTCGACGGCTACATCGTGATGGAGTACGTCGGCGGCAAGTCCCTCAAGGAGATCGCCAACGAGCGGCGGCAGCCGGACGGCCGGCGGGACCCGCTGCCGGTCGAGCAGGCGTGCGCGTACGGCATCGAGGCGCTGGAGGCGCTGGGCCATCTGCACAGCCGCGATCTCCTGTACTGCGACTTCAAGGTCGACAACGCCATCCAGCAGCAGGACCAGCTCAAGCTCATCGACATGGGCGCGGTCCGGCGGATGGACGACAACGACAGCGCGATCTACGGCACGGTCGGCTACCAGGCCCCCGAGGTCGCCGAGTTGGGCCCGTCCGTGGCCTCCGACCTGTACACCGTGGCGCGCACCCTGGCGGTGCTGACCTTCGACTTCCAGGGCTACACGAACGTCTTCGCGGACAGCCTGCCGGACCCGGACAACATCGAGGTCTTCACCCGCTACGAGTCCTTCTACCGGCTGCTCGTCCGGGCCACCGACCCGGACCCGTGGCGGCGGTTCGCGTCCGCGGCGGAGATGGCGGACCAGCTGACGGGCGTGCTGCGGGAGGTCGTGGCACTCCAGACAGGGCGGCCGCGGCCGGCGCTGTCGACGCTGTTCGGGCCGGAGCTACGGGTGGTGGACACCCGGCTGTTCGCCGGGACGGCCGCGCCGGCCGGGCGGGAGGCGGGCCACGGGCCGCCCGCGCTGTCGCCGCCGGCCGTCGCCGCCCTCGACACCCCGGCCGCGGCGCTGGCCCTGCCGGTGCCGCTCGTCGACCCGGGCGACCCCAACGCCGGCTTCCTCGCGGGCCTGCTGACCTCGCAGCCCGCCGAGCTGTACGCGGCGCTGCGGAACGCGCCCGTGGAGTCGCTGGAGCTGCGGCTGCGGCGCGTACGGGCGCAGCTGGAGCTGGGCGAGACGGAGCTCACGTCGAAGGCGGTGGAGAGCCTGGCGGCCGCGCATCCGGACGACTGGCGGATCGTCTGGTACCGCGGGCTGTACGCGCTGGCCTCCGGTGACCACGAGACCGCCGCGCTGTCCTTCGACGCGGTCTACGACGCGTTCCCGGGCGAGCCGGCGCCGAAGCTGGCGCTGGGGGTGTGCGCGGAGGTGCTCGGTCAGCTCGACAACGCCGCCGAGTACTACCACCTGGTGTGGGCGACCGACCCGAGCTTCGTCGGCGCCGCGTTCGGGCTGGCCCGGGTGCGGCTGGCCGCGGGCGACCGGGCGGGCGCGGTGGCCGCGCTGGACTCCGTGCCGGAGGCCTCCATCCACTTCACCGCGGCGCGCGTCGCCGCGGTACGGGCCAGGCTGCGGCAGCGCTCGCCGCGGGAGGCGCTGCTGGACGACCTCGTGGCCGCCGCCGGCCAGGTGGAGCGGCTGGCGGACTTCGGGCTGGACGCGGTGCGCCGGGAACGGCTGGCCACGGAGGTGCTGGGCTGCGCGCTGGACTGGGTGCTCGCGGGCACCCCGGGCGCGGCCGGCGTGCCGCGGCCGGCCCACGCTGCCACACTGCTCGGCAGCGGTCTGGAGGAGCGCGGCCTGCGTTTCGGGCTGGAGCGCTCGTACCGCGTACTGGCGCGGCTCGCCCAGCGTGGTGAGGAACGGATCGAACTGGTGGAGCGGGCCAACCGTTTCCGCCCCAGGACATGGGTGTGATCGATGTCGCAACTGCCGCGACCCCCACAGCTGACGGCATGTCCCGTCTGCCAGGAGCCCCTGGAGCCGGGCGACAACTTCTGCGGCGGCTGCGGCGCCGACCTGGCGGCGGCGCCGCCGGTGCCGGGCAGTCCGCCCGACGACTGGCTCGTCGCACCGCCCGACGGCCGGCCGGCCGCCCGCAGCG
>NZ_JAGGOL010000007.1 GCF_018614525.1 Streptomyces sp. ISL-11 | reverse complement strand
GCCTCCCGCTGCCCAACGGCGCGACCTGGCGGGCGGTGGACCCGGCCAAGGACCTGACCGAGGCCGCCAAGGAGCTCGGCGGCTGAGACGGCGGGCGTACGAACGCCCCCGCACCCGGAAAGGGTGCGGGGGCGTTCGTACGCCCGCCGTCTCAGCCGCCGAGCTCCTTGGCGGCCTCGGTCAGGTCCTTGGCCGTGTCGATCGCCCGCCAGTACGCGCCGTGCGGCAGCGGGAAGCCGGCCAGCCGCCGCTCGCGCGCCAGGCGCGGGAAGGTGGTGCGTTCGTGGTCGCCGCGCTCGGGCAGCAGGTCACGGAAGGCGGCGGAGAAGACGTACACGCCCGCGTTGATGAGGTAGGGCGAGGGCGGCGACTCGATGAAGTCGAGCACGTGCCCGAACTCGTCGGTCTCCACGGCTCCCCAGGGGATCCGGGGCCGGGCCAGTGCCAGGGTGGCCACCGCGTCACGCTCGTGGTGGAAGGCGGCCATCTCGCGGAGCGAGAAGCGGGTCCAGATGTCGCCGTTGGTGGCGTACCAGGGCCGGTCGGGGTGCGGCAGGGAGGCGGCCGCGAACCTCAGGCCGCCACCGCGGCCCAGCGGCTCCTTCTCCATCACCGTCGTCACGCGCAGCGGGAGGTCGGCGGAGGCGAGCCAGTCCTGGAGGACCTCGGCCAGGTGGCCGCAGGAGATCACGGCGTCAGTGACGCCCTCGGCGGCGAGCCAGGCCAGCTGGTGGCCGATGATCGGGGTCCCGGTGCCGGGGATCTCGACCATCGGCTTGGGGCGGTCGTCGGTGTACGGGCGCAGCCGCGACCCCTGGCCTCCGGCCAGGACCACGGCTTGGGTGGGGTACGGGTACGCGTGCGTGCCGGTCATGTTCCGCACGATATGCGGTGGCCCGGGCGGGGGTGCGGGCGGCATGGCGGGCGGTGTGCGAGGCGCTCGGCGCCGTACTGCGTGCGGTGCTGTGCGCGGTGCTACGGGTGCCGCCGCGGCCGCGCCCGTGGAGGACGGTCAGTGGCCCTGGACGACGCCGGAGGCGTACGAGGTGTCACAGACCGGCCGGGAGTAGGACTGGGCGCCCCTGGGGCCGTACTTGGCGACCGCCGCGCGGCCCAGGGCGCGGGCGATCTCGGCGCAGTGCCGGGCGAGCGAGGGGCGGCCGTTGGTGGCCGTCTGGAGGTGGCTGAGGGCGACGCTCGGGTTCTTCTCCTGGAGGTCCTTCAGCAGCTTGTCGCGGAGCACCTCGTGGGGCGCGCGGGCGGCCCTGGCCTGGGTGGAGGCGGTGTTGGAGGCGGCGGTCAGCACCTGGGTCTCGGAGGTGGGTGCCGCCCAGGGGACGCGGGTGACCGCGAGAGTCCCGGAGAGGACGAGCACGACGGGGAGGACGAGGGCGAGAGTTCTGCCGATGCGGCGGGCGGCCTGGTTCATGTCGCAGATGGTAGCGAGGCGTAATGATCGGACGACATTGTGTCACTCGGTCGAGCGAAGGAATTGGCCGGTGGTGCGGGCGCGACGTTGACGTACAGGACTCGAAAAGGGGTGTCTGGGTGGTTATTTGGTGACAGGGAGGGATCTGTGGCTCAAACTGCCGCCGCCCCGCACCGGTGGCCGGTGCGGGGCGGCGGAGCGTGACCGACCGCGGAGCGTCACGACGGTCCGCGAAGGCCGAGGTCAGTCGTCAGTCGCTGAGCCGCTCGCCGGAGGACGTCGAGAAGACGTGCAGCTCGCCCGGGCGCGGTACGACGTGCACGATGGCGCCCTTCTCGGGCACCCGGCGCCCGTTGACCCGGACGACGAGGTCCTTGCGCTCGTCGCCGAGCTCGGCGGTGCCGTACACATATCCGTCGGCGCCGAGCTCCTCCACCACGTTGACGGTGACGGCGAGGCCGGCCGGGGCGTCCTTGGACTCCTTGCTCAGGGCCTTCGTGGCCTCGCCGTTCTGCTCGACCACGTCGAAGTGCTCGGGCCGCACGCCGACCGTCACGGTGCGGTCGCCGCGGTCCGCGGCGGCGGAGAGCGCCTCGCGCGAGACGGGCACGACGCTGTTGCCGAACTTCACGCCGCCGTCGGTGATCGGCACCTCGACCAGGTTCATGGCCGGCGAGCCGATGAAGCCCGCCACGAAGAGGTTGGCCGGCCGGTCGTACATGTTGCGCGGGGAGTCGATCTGCTGGAGCAGCCCGTCCTTGAGCACGGCGACGCGGTCGCCCATGGTCATGGCCTCGACCTGGTCGTGGGTGACGTAGACGGTCGTGATGCCCAGGCGTCGCTGGAGCCCGGCGATCTGGGTGCGGGTCTGCACGCGTAGCTTGGCGTCGAGGTTGGACAGTGGCTCGTCCATCAGGAAGACCTGGGGCTCGCGCACGATGGCGCGGCCCATGGCGACGCGCTGGCGCTGGCCGCCGGAGAGCGCCTTGGGCTTGCGGCCCAGGTACTCGGTGAGGTCGAGGATCTTCGCGGCGTCCTCGACTTTCTGGCGGATCTCGGTCTTGTTGACGCCGGCGATCTTCAGGGCGAAGCCCATGTTGTCGGCGACGGTCATGTGCGGGTAGAGCGCGTAGTTCTGGAACACCATCGCGATGTCCCTGTCCTTGGGCGGCAGATGGGTGACGTCGCGGTCACCGATCCGGATCGTCCCGCCGTTGACGTCCTCCAGCCCCGCGAGCATGCGCAGCGAGGTGGACTTGCCGCATCCGGAGGGGCCGACGAGGACGAGGAACTCGCCGTCCTCGATGGCGATGTCGAGCTGGTCGACAGCGGGCTTGTCGGCACCCGGGTAGATGCGGGTCGCCTTGTCGTACGTGACCGTGGCCATGGTGTTGCGGTCCCTTCACCGGCAGGAACGTGCCGGACGATCCGAGTAGAGGGAGTGGTCCAGTCCAATTGGACGGGACTGACGGTGACGGTACCGGGGGAGGAGGCGGTTGTCAGCAGCCGGCGGGGCACGATGTGGTGTCGCCGGCCGCGTCCGTACGTCCCGGACGCCGGTGACGGGCGTAACTCCGTGGCTGGCGGAAGTGGACGATGTGTAGAGTGGACCAGCGTTCGCGGGCCGTGCCCCGGACTGCGTGCCGCCTTAGCTCAGTTGGCCAGAGCGTCGCTCTTGTAAAGCGAGGGTCGTCGGTTCGAATCCGACAGGCGGCTCAAATAAAGCGCAGGTCAGCGCATGAATCGGCCCTCCGTGAGTGATCACGGAGGGCCGATTCTCTTTGCGCCCGTGTATGGGCGCGGGGTGCTCAGTCGGCTACCGCCGGACCTCCTCGCCCTTGTACAGGCTCGGGCCGCCGGCCGGGTCCGCCGGACCGGTGGGCTCCACCGTGCGCGGTGCGTCCTGGTGGCCCGGCCACCACGCCTTGTGGCCCAGCAGGGAGGTGATCGTCGGGACCAGCAGCATCGCCATGATGAAGGCGGTGAGCAGGATGCCGAAGGCGACCGCGAAGCCCATCTGCTGGAGCATGGAGTTGTCGGCCAGCATCAGGACGCCGAAGGTGCCGGCCAGGATGACCGCCGCGGAGGCGACCGTGGGGGCCGAGCGGGCGACCGCGACGCGGATCGCCTCGCGGGCGGAGACGCCGCGGCGGACCTCTTCGCGGAGGCGGGCGACCATCAGGATGTTGTAGTCGGTGCCGATGGCCACCACGAAGAGATAGACGATGACCGGCAGCATGAACAGCAGGCCGTTCTTGTGCTGGAGGTCCTGGAAGAGCCAGACCGTCGCGCCGAGGGTCGCGGTGAAGCCCAGCGCCACGGAGATCATCAGATAGACCGGGGCGACGAGGCTGCGCAGCAGCAGACCCAGGATGATCATGATGGCGATGCCGGCCACGGGGAAGACGACCTTGTAGTCGTGGCTGACGGCCTTCTCCACGTCGGACAGGACCGCCGAGGTGCCGCCGACGAGGGCCTCGCTGCCCTCGGGAGCCGCGGCGTGGGCGCTGTCGCGCAGGGCGCCGCCGGCCAGTTCGATGGCCTTGTCCTCGGTCGGGCGGTACTTGAGGACGACGCTGTACTGCGCGACGCTGCCGTCGGAGCTGGTGTCGGTGAGATTGACCGCGCCGACGCCGCCCACGTCCTCGATCCTGCCCTTGAACGCGGCCAGGGCGCCCTTGTCGAGCGGCGCGCCGGACTTGGAGCGGACGTAGACCATGGCCGGGTCGGACTGGCCGGCGGAGAAGCCGCGCTGGAGGTCCTTCATCGCCTGCACCGACTCCAGCTTCTGCGGGAGCTGGCTGTCGGTGTCGAACTCGGCCTTGAAGCTGAAGGTGCCCACGGCGAGCACGGCGAGGACCACCGCGGACAGGGCCGCGATGACGCCGGGGCGGCGGGCGACGGCGGAGCCGAGGCTGTTGGAGACGCGGTTGCGCGGGGTCTTCTTCCACGCCTTGGACGGCCAGAACGCCTTGGTGCCCAGGAGGGAGAAGACGGCGGGCACGAGCGTGAGGGCGGCGACCAGGGTCACGGCGACCGAGATGGCCAGGGAGGGGCCCATCGCGCGCATCATGCCCATGGTGGACAGCAGCAGGGCGAGGAAGGCGACGATGACGGCGCCGGCGGCGGAGGCGATGGTCTCGCCGACCCGGGCGACGGCGTTGACGAGGGCTTCCTTGGCCGGCCGGCCGGCCCGGAGCTCCTCGCGGTAGCGGAAGAGCAGGAAGAGGATGTAGTCGGTGCCGACGCCGAAGAGGACGACGATGAGGATGGCGGAGATGGAGTTGTCCGCCTTGAGTCCGCCGAGCTCGGCGGCGGTGCCGATCAGGCCGAGGGCGACCATGAAGACGACGCCGATGATGAGGACCGGCAGGATGGCGATGAGCGGGCTGCGGAAGATCAGGAGCAGCAGCACGATGATCAGGAGGAAGGTCGCCGACATGATCATGGCGTCGGTGTCGCCGGAGGATTCCGCCGAGTCGAGCTCGGTCGCCGCCTGACCCGTGATGCCCATCTTCAACTGGGTGCCCTTGAGCAGGGGCTTGGCGTCCTCGCGGAGGTTCTTGACGGCGTCCGGCAGGGTCTTGTCGCCGGGCTTGGCCTTGGCCTTGCCTTCGGTGGCGACGATGTTGGCGAGGGCGATCTCATGGTTGGGGGAGATGGCCTGGGGGCTGGTCGCCACCTTGGCTATGCCCTCGCGGTGCTTGGCCTGCAGGCCGGCGGCGATCTTCGCGACGTCCCGCTGATCGGCGGGGCCGAGCTCGGCGCCGTCGGTCCGCTGGAAGACGGCGATGGCGGAGGGCTGTTCGGTCTTGGGGAACGCCTTTTCCTGGAGTTTGCCCACCTGTACGGATTCGTAATGCGAAGGGAGGAATTCCGTTTCATCCGTTGTCGACTTCAGGCCCGGGGCGAGCAGGGCAAGCGCCACGGCGGCGATGATCCACCCCGCTATGGTCAGCCAGGGCCGGTGGACGGCGAACCGTCCTACTGCTCGGAACATGGTGCTCCTTCAACGTGTGATTCGGCGCTGCCCGGCGGAAGAACGACAAGGAAACGAGTTCGGTACGGGCGACAACACGCTAGGCGGCGAAGTTCCCGGCTCACAATGGAATCCGGGGGAAATCGGTCCTGAGGTGGGGTTGTTCTCATCCGGCCGGAGGAGGGGCTCTCACCCGTGAGGTAGAGAAACGTCACGCCGACCGCCTCCGTGCGGATTACTCTGCCCTCATGAGCGATGCCGCCACTGCTTCCCCGCCGCCGTCCGAGGGGCCCGTGGCCCCTTCCGCCTACGTCGCCCGCATGGAGCGCGCCGCCGTGTCGGCCGCCGACGCGGGACTCGCCGGTGTGATCGTCACTCCGGGCCCCGACCTGGCCTGGCTGACCGGCTATCAGCCGGCCATGACGGAGCGGCTGACCGCGCTGCTGCTCAGCGCGGGCCGCAGGCCCCAGCTGCTGGTGCCGGCGCTGGAGCGGCCGGACGCCGAACACGCGCCGGGCGCCAGGGGTTTGACGATCACGGGCTGGACGGACGGCCAGGATCCGTACGCCGCCCTGGCGCCGCTGCTGGGGGAGCGGGGGCGCTACGGCGTCTCGGACGACGCCTGGGCCCTGCACCTGCTGGCGTTCCAACGGGTGTGCCCCGGCGTGTCGTACGGCGCGTTCACCGAGGTGCTGCCGATGCTGCGGGCGGTGAAGGACGCGTACGAGGTGGAGCGGCTCGCGGCGGCGGGTGCGGCGGCGGACGCGGTGTACGAGGACATCGTGAAGCTGCGGTTCGCGGGGCGGCGTGAGCAGGACGTGGCCGCCGACCTGGCCCGGCTGCTGCTCGAACGCGGCCACAGCCAGGTGGACTTCACGGTGGTGGGCTCCGGGCCGAACGGCGCGAATCCGCACCACGACGCGGGGGACCGGGTCATCGAGACCGGCGACATGGTCGTGATGGACTTCGGCGGCCTGCTGGACGGCTACGGCTCCGACACGACGCGCACGGTCCACGTGGGCGAGCCGTCCGCCGAGGAGCGCAAGGTGCACGACGTGGTGCGCGAGGCGCAGCAGGCGGCCTTCGAGGCGGTGCGGCCGGGCGTGGCGTGCCAGGAGATCGACCGGGTGGCGCGGCAGGTGATCCGGCGGGCCGGGTACGGGGAGTACTTCATCCACCGTACGGGCCACGGCATCGGAGTGACGACGCACGAGCCCCCGTATCTGGTCGAGGGGGAGCATTTGCCGCTGGTTCCGGGGATGTGTTTCTCGATCGAGCCGGGGGTTTATCTGCCCGGCCGTTTCGGTGTGCGCATCGAGGACATTGTCACATGCACGGAATCGGCCGGGCGGCGGTTGAACAATACGTCGCGGGAGTTGCGGATCGTGGCCTGAAACAGCCCTTGCGCGTGCGCGGCGTTCACAGCGCCAGGTGCATGATGTGCAGCCCGGTGTAACTGCCGTCGGGGAGCCGGTATCCCTCGGGGAGCGTGCCGATGACGGTGAAGCCGAGCGATTTCCACAGGGCGACCGCGCGGGTGTTGGTCTCGACGACGGCGTTGAATTGCATGGCGCGGTAGCCCTCGGCGCGGGCCCAGGCGAGGGTCTCCTCGCCGAGGGCCCGGCCGACGCCGCGGCCGGAGTGTTCGGGCCGGACCATGAAGCTGGCGCTGGCGATGTGGGAGGCGGGGCCCATGTGGTTGGGGTTCATCTTGGCGGTGCCCAGGAACGTACCGTCGTCGTCGACCGCCACCACCGTGCGGGAGGGCGCGGTGAGCATCCACATCTCGCGGGCGTGGTCCTCGCCGATGTCCCGGGGGAAGGTGTAGGTCCGGCCGGCGGCGGCGACCTCGCGGACGAGGGGCCAGATGGCGGGCCAGTCGGCGGCGTGGGCGTCCCTGATTCTCATGTGGCCCAGCTTGCGGCCCGTGGTGGGGCGGCGCGAATGATTTTCCGCCGCGACCGGCGGACGAGCCGCCCGCCTCGGTGCCGGTTCGGACGGGCGGCCTATTCGTCGGCCTCGTACGTCCTCAGGTGGTGGCGCCGCTCGGCCTCGGCGTCGGCCTCGGTGGCCCGGCCCGGGTCGCCGGCCGGGGTCGCGTGCTTGGGGGCGGCGGTGGTGACCATGAGCCAGCCGACGGCGGCGGCGAGGAGCATGATGCCGGCGCCCCACGCGATGGCGATGTGGAAGCCGTGGACGACACCGGTCCTGACGATGTGGTCGCGGACGGCCGGGGTGAGCCGGCCGCCGTTGCCCGCGGCGGCGGCCGTGAGACGGCCGGTGATGTACGTGGCGCTGGCGCTGGTCGCGATGGTGTTGAGGAGCGCGGTGCCGATGGAACCGCCGACCTGCTGGGCGGTGTTGACGGTGGCCGAGGTGACGCCGGAGTCCCGCGGTGCGACGCCGGAGGTGGCGGTGGCCATGACGGGCATGAAGATCAGGCCCATGCCGAGGCCGACGAGGAGTTCGGCGGGCAGGACGTGGGAGACGTAGGCCGGTTCGACGGGCAGGAAGGTCAGCAGGAAGAGACCGGAGGCGGCGAGGACGGCTCCGGGCGCCATCAGGGCGCGCGGCGGCACATGGCTCATCAGCCGGGCGGATATCTGCGTCGAGGCGACGACGATGGCGGCGGTCATCGGCAGGAACGCCAGGCCCGTCCGGACCGGGGAGTAGCCGAGGACGACCTGCAGGTAGTAGGTCATGAACAGGAACATGCCGAACATCGCGATGACGGCGAGTCCCATCACCAGGAACGCGCCGGCGCGGTTGCGGTCGCGGATGACGTGCGGCGGCAGCAGGGGGCTGCGGGCCCGCGTCTGCCACCAGGTGAACAGGCCGAGCAGCGCGGCGCCGCCGCACAGCAGGGCCAGGACGAGCGTGTCGCCCCAGCCGCGCGGCCGGGCCTCGCTGCACCCGTAGACGATGGCGACGAGTCCGCCGCAGCCGAGGACGACGCCGGGGAGGTCCAGGCGCGGCCGGCCCGCACCGCGCCGGCGGTCGTCGTGGAGGAAGACCAGGGCGCCGAGGAGGGCGGCGAGCGCGATGGGGATGTTGACGTAGAGACACCAGCGTCAGTCGAGGTACTCGGTGAGCAGGCCGCCCGCGATCAGTCCGATGGCGGCGCCACCGCCCGCGATCGCGCCGTAGATGCCGAACGCCTTGCCGCGCTCCTTGATGTCGGTGAACGTCGTGGTCAGCAGCGACAGGGCGGAGGGGGCGAGCAGCGCGCCGAAGACGCCCTGGAGGGCGCGGGCCATGAACAGCAGGCCGGAGGTGTGGGCGGCGCCGCCGAGCGCGGAGGCACCGGCGAAGCCGACCAGGCCGACCGTGAAGGTGAGCTTGCGGCCGACCAGGTCGGCGATCTTGCCGCCGAGGAGCAGCAGGCCGCCGAAGGCGAGGGTGTAGGCGGTGATGACCCACTGCCGGTTGCCGTCGGACATGTGGAGGTCGCGCTGGGCGGAGGGGAGGGCGATGTTCACGACCGTCGCGTCGAGGACGACCATGAGCTGGGCGGTGGCGATGACGACGAGGCCCCACCAGCGGCGGGGGTCGGATCCGGGTTCCGGGGGAGCGGTGGCGGAGGGAGGTATCGGACCGGTGTTCGTGGAGCTCATCGGAACCTGCTCTCGCGTCCGAGGGCGTGCGGAAACCGCATTCCAGCGTAGGCGGTGTCCGGCGGGTCATGTGAGCGGTCGGCTGCGGACCGTGTCGTGCGCACCACCGCTGTGCGGTGGTGTCCTCAAGCGCCGGACGGGCTGCTGTGCTGTGTCCTCAAGCGCCGGACAGGCTGCTGTGCTGTGTCCTCAACCGCCGGACGGGCTGAAAGCGGCTGAGCCCAGCCAAATCAAGCCCGTCTGGGGGCACCTCCCAGCGGTAGCTGGGGGAGATTGAGGACGCGCCCGCAGGGCGCCCGCCGCCGCAGGCGGCAAAGACGGCCCGCCCCGCCGCAGGCGGCCCGGCGGCAAACGACGGCCCGCAGCCGAAGATCCGGCACTCCAGCCTAGGCCCATCGGGCGAGGCCCGCTCCCGCGGCGTTACGGGATGAGAACGACCTTCCCGACCGTGCCGCGCGTCTCCAGCGCCCGGTGGGCCGCCGCGGCCTCGGCGAGGCGGAAGCGGGTGACGAGCGGGGTGACGTGCCCGGCGGCCGCCTGGGCGAGGGACTCCGCCTGGGCCCGCTGCATCCCCTCCGGCCCGCCGAGCCGCGCGATCATGGGCGGGCCGAGCACGCTGCGCGAGGTGATGGAGCGGGCGGCGAGCTCGTCGGGGTCGAGGACCAGGGGCTTGCCGTCGGAGCCGGCCGAGGACCAGCCGAAGATCAGGTGGCTGCCGCCGGGGCCGAGCAGGCCGACGGCGGCGCGGGCCGCCTCGCCGCCGACCCCGTCGAAGACGACGGTGGCGGCGCGGCCGCCGAGGGCGGCGCGGGCCTTCTCCGGCCAGGCCGGGTCGGTGTAGTCCAGGGCGATGTCGGCGCCGAGCCCGCGGACCCGTTCGGTCTTGGCGGCGCCGCCGGCGAGCCCGACGACGGTGGCGCCCGCGTTCTTCGCGTACTGCACGAGCAGCGCGCCGAGGCCGCCGGCGGCGGCCGGGATCACGGCGACGGAGTCGGCGGACAGGTCGGCGAAGGAGAGGACGCCGAGGGCCATGCGGCCGGTGCCGACCATGGCGACGGCGTGGTCGGCGGACATGCCGTCCGGCACGGGGTGCAGCTTGGCGGCGTCGGCGACGGCCAGCTCGGCGTAGCCGCCGGGTGCCATGCCCAGGTGCGTGACGACGCGGCGCCCGAGCCAGGCGGGATCGGTGCCCTCGCCGAGGGCGTCGACCGTGCCCGCGACCTCGCGCCCGGGAATGGTGGGCAGCGGGGGGAGCTCGTACGGACCCTTGGGGTCGCCGTTGCGGAGGCTGGTGTCGACGAGGTGGACGCCGGCGGCCTCCACGGCGATCCGCACCTGGCCCGGGCCCGGTGCCGGGTCGTCGGCGGGCTCGTAGGAGAGGTTCTCGGCGGGGCCGAAGGCGTGGAGTCGGACGGCGTGCATGGTGCGCTCCTCCGGGGCGGGGAAGGGGGAAGGCGGGCGGCCGGCGGTGCGGCTGCGGTGATCCCTGGACACCTTGAGTCTTCAACCTCGACCGCGGTCGAGGTCAAGGCATTGTCAGTGCACTGTGCCACGGTGGACGCATGGAGACGCGCGGCGGCACACAGGGCGGGAAGAAGACGGCACGGAAGGCGTCCCCGACGGCCAGGGTCCCGGAGGTGCGGCTGCCTCCGCTGCGGCCGTTCGGGGGAGCGGGCCTGGAGCCGGAGGGGGACTACGACGGCCTGGACTTCACCGAGTGCGACTTCGCCGGGCAGGCGGCCCGGGGCGCCCGCTTCCTGGACTGCGGCCTCTTCCGGTGTGCCCTGGACGAGGCGCGGCTGAGCCGCGCGCGGTTCGTGGACTGCGTCCTGGACGGCGTCCGCGGGGTCGGTACGGACCTGGCGGAGGCGGGTCTGCGCGATGTGGAGGTGCGCGACGCCCGGCTCGGCGGCACCCAGCTGCACGGCGCGGTCCTGGAGCGGGTCCTGGTGCGCGGCGGCAAGATCGACTACTTGAATCTGCGCAAGGCGAAGCTGAAGGACGTGACGTTCGAGGGCTGTGTGCTCTCGGAGGCGGACTTCGGCGGGGCGAGCCTGGAGCGGGTCGTCTTCCGCGACTGCGTGCTGCGCCGGGCCGACTTCACGGCCGTGCGGATGAAGGACGTGGATCTGCGGGCGGTCGGCGAGCTGGACATCGCCCGGGGGGTCGAGGGGCTGTCGGGCGCGGTGATCAGCCCGTCGCAACTGCTGGATCTCGCCCCCGCGTTCGCCGCGCAGATAGGCGTACGGGTGGAGGAGCCCGCGGGATGACCGCGCCACGGGTCCGGGTGGGTCACACGCGCGGGAAGCGGCTCTGCAGGTTCCAGATGACCGGGTTGTCGGCGAGGCCGTCGTGCATGTCGGACAGGTCGGCGATCAGGTCGTGGAGGAAGTCGCGGGCCTCGCGGCGCAGTGCCCGGTGGTTGAAGGACAGCGGCGGCTCGTCCGCCGGCATCCAGTCGGCGGAGACCTCCACCCAGCCGAAGCGGCGCTCGAAGAGCATGCAGTCCGTGGACTCCGTGAAGTCCAGCTCGGCGAACTGCGCGACCGACGCGCGGTTGCCGCGGGGGTCCCGGTCGACCTGCTCGAGGACGTCGCACAGCGCCCAGGCGAAGTCCAGGACCGGCACCCATCCCCAGGCTGTGGACAGCTCGCGGTCGCTCTTCACGTCCGCGAGGTAGACGTCGCCGCAGAACAGGTCGTGCCGCAGGGTCCGCACGTCGGCGGTGCGGTAGTCCGTCTGCGGGGGGTCGGGGAAGCGGCGCGAAAGCGAGTAGCCGAGGTCGATCACGCTTCGATGGTGTCACGGCTGCCGGGCAGGTGCGTAAACGTGTACGAGCCCGTGCCCTCGCCCGGTGGAGGCGGGCGAGGGCACGGGCCGTGATCCTTCTTCCGGGAGAACCGGAGAACCGGAGGATCAGAGGAGAAGCGTTACTTCACGTTGATCGCGGTCCAGGCGGCGGCGACCGTCTTGTACTCCGTGCTGGTGGAGCCGTAGAGGTCGGCCGTGGCCTTCAGGGTGCCGGCGCGGGCGGCCTTGTAGTTGGTGGTGGAGGTGAAGTACGTGGTCAGGGCCTTGTACCAGATCTTGGTGGCCTTGTCCCGGCCGATGCCGGTGACCTTGGAGCTGTTGTAGGTGGGGCTGTTGTAGCTCACACCATTGATCGTCTTCGCGCCGCTGCCCTCGGACAGCAGGTAGAAGAAGTGGTTGGCCGGGCCCGACGAGTAGTGGACGTCGTTGTTGCCGAGGCTGGAGGACCAGTAGTCCTTCGAGCCGCCGTCCTTGCTCGGCTTGTCCATGTAGCGCAGCGGGGTGCCGTCGCCGTTGATGTCGATCTTCTCGCCGATGAGGTAGTCGCCCACGTCGGTCGAGTTGTTCGCGTAGAACTCGGCGGCGGTGCCGAAGATGTCGGACGTCGCCTCGTTCAGGCCGCCGGACTCGCCGCTGTAGTTCAGGTTGGCGGTCGCCGAGGTGACGCCGTGGCTCATCTCGTGGGCGGCCACGTCGAGGGAGGTCAGCGGGTTGGCGTTGTTCTCACCGTCGCCGTAGGTCATGCAGAAGCACTCGTCGTCCCAGAAGGCGTTGACGTAGCCGTTGCCGTAGTGGACGCGGGAGTACGCGGCCTGGCCGTCGTTCTTGATGCCGGTGCGGCCCAGCACGTTCTTGTAGAAGTCCCAGGTCACGGCCGCGCCGTAGTGGGCGTCGACGCCGGCGGTCTGGCGGCCGCCGCCCCAGACGTCGTCGGAGTCGGTGTAGAGCGCGCCGGTGCCGCTGGTGCCCTGGTTCAGGTCGTACGTCTTGTGGCCGCCGCGGGCGGCGTCGGTCAGCGTGAAGCCGGAGGCGCCCTTGGTGGTGGTCAGCGACACCTTGCCGCTGTAGGTGCTGGTGCCCGTGCCGGTGTGGACGCCCTCGCGCTGGAAGAGCTTCTTGCCGGTGGCCGCGTCCGTGATCACGTGCAGCTTGCTCGGCGTGCCGTCCTTCTGGACGCCGGTGACGACGGTCTCGTACGCCAGGACCGGCTTGCCGCTCGCGGCCCAGATGACCTTGCGCGGGGCCTGGGTGTCGGCCTTGGCCGTCTTCTCCTCGGCGGCGGCGCTCAGGGCGCTCTTCTTCGCCGCGGCGGGGGCCTGGGCCGGGGTGGTGGTGGGCACGGCTATGTCGGCGTCGGTCGCCTTGTCGACGCTGCGCGAGCCGCTCTTGGCCTCGTGGACGACCAGGTCGCCACCGAGGACCGGCAGGCCGTCGAACGTGCGCTCGTAGCGCGTGTGCACCGTGCCGTTGGCGTCCTTGATGACGTCACGGACGACGAGCTTCTCCTTGCCGCCGAGGCCGAGCTTGGCGGCCGTACCGGCCGCGGCGCCCTGGGCGTCCTTGATGGCGGCGACCCGCTGCCCCGCGGACAGCGCCGGCGTCGCACCGCTCGCGCGGTCGGCCGAGGCGCTCGCGGAGCCGCTCTGCACACCGACGACGACCATGGCGGCGGAAGCGACCAGGGCGGCGGCACGCAGGGTGTTCTTGCGGGAGGTGGAGGTGATGCTTCTCAACTCTGACTCCTAATGCTGGCCGTGAAATCACGGCCGTCTATGGGGGGTTGGGGCAGCCGGGGTGGCCGGCAGCCCGGTGGAGCACGGTGAAGCCTGGGTGTTGCTCAAGTGATGCAGGAGCGAATTGAGGAGAGAGTGCCACTGATTGACCGACATTGACAGGGGCGCAACAAGGATTTGATCTGCCGTTCTCCGATGAGCGGTGGATTGATTCCGCTATGCGGTGAACTGCGTCCCATTGGTCCGGACTTGGATTGTCTCGGATCGGCGTTCGGGTCCCGCGACGGGGTGCGATTGCATACGGCGGCGTGGGATTGCATGCAATCGGAGGGCCGTCCGGGAGCCGACGCGGACGGGGCGACGGGTGTAATCGCCGATAACCGGGCTCAGTTGGCCAACTTACCGGAAGGTGGAATTCCGGGAGTCGTGAGGGGTCCCGTCAGGGGAGCAGTCGCTGTTCCTTCGCGACGGCGACCGCGCCCGCCCGGGTGTCGACCCCCAACTTGTCGTAGATGCGCCCCAGATGCGTCTTCACCGTCGCCTCGCTGATGAACAACGCGCGGGCGATCTCACGGTTCCCGAGTCCGCGGGCGAGCTGCCCGAGGATGTCACGTTCCCGCTCGGTGAGCGAGGGCCTCCCCGCGCCGCGCATCCGCGCCATCACCCGGCCGGCGACCGGCGGCGACAGTGCCGTACGCCCCTCGGCCGCCGCCCGGATTGCCGAGAACAGCTCCTCCGGCCGCTCCGCCTTCAGCAGATAGCCGGTCGCCCCCGCGTCGATCGCCCGGGTGATGTCGGCGTCCGTGTCGTACGTCGTCAGCACCAGGACGTACGGCCCGCCCGGCCTGCCCCCGCCGGCCCGGGCGGCGGCCCCGGCGACGATGCGACGGGTGGCCTCGATGCCGTCCATACCCGCTCCGAGCTGGAGGTCCATCAGCACCACGGCCGGCCGCAGCCGCGCCGCCAGCGCGACCGCCTCCTCGCCGGTGCCCGCCTCGCCGACGACCTCGACGCCGGGCGCGCTGCCCAGCAGGGCGAGCAGTCCGGCCCGTACGACGGCGTGGTCGTCGCAGAGCAGCACGCGCACGGGAGCGGACTCGGGGGATGGCTGGTTCACGGCGTCTCCACGGGTGCGGACAGCGGGATGGCGGCGGAGAGCACGGTGCCCTCGCCGGGCGCCGATTCCACGGCCAGGGTGCCGCCGAGCCGGCGGACCCGGACCCGTATGGCCGGCAGACCGTGCCCGCGCTCCGCGCCACCGGTGGCGGGCGCGGCCGGCACGAAGCCGCGCCCGTCGTCGGCGACGTCCAGCACCACCTGGTCACCCAGATAGCTGAGCGTGAGGGCGGCCGTGGTGGCGCCGGCGTGCTCGCGCACGTTCGCCAGGGCGCCCTGGGCGATCCGCAGCAGCGCCGACCGCACCGGCTCGGGCAGTGGCACCGGCGCGCCCTCGACGTGGAAGCGCACGGCCGGCCCCGGGGCGGCCGCCGCCCCGGGATCCGTTCCCCCGGTGGCCGCAGTCCCCGCGAACGCCGTCCCGGCGAGCGCCCGCAGCGCGTCCTCCAGCCGCGCCCCGCCGTCGAACTGCGGCGGCGCCAGGTCGTGGACGAACCGCCGGGCCTCGGCCAGGCCGCGGGCGGCGATGTCCCCGGCCGTACGGACGTGCCGGCGCGCGGCCGCCGGGTCGGACTCCCAGCTGCGGTCCGCCGCCTGGAGCAGCATCCGCTGGCTGGACAGCCCCTGCGCGAGGGTGTCGTGGATCTCCATGGACAGCCGCTGCCGCTCGGCGAGGGTGCCCTCGCGCCGTTCCGTGGCCGCCAGTTCGCGGCGGGTGCGCAGCAGGTCCTCGATCAGGGCGCGCTGCCGGGCCGACTGCCGCTGGGTGTGCAGGAAGACGGCGGTCGCGATCGCCGCCACGGCGGGCGGAGCCAGGACCAGATTGGGGTCGAACCCGTCGGCGAGGCGCAGTTGGGCCACCACGACGAGCGTGGTGAGGAAGCCGACCAGGGCGAGGGCCGCCCGGGTGGGGAGCGTGCGCAGGCCCGTGAAGAACAGCGGCACCGCGCACCACGCGAAGCTCGGCGCCAGGATCACCAGCACCACCCAGGCCGCGACCACCGCCGCGAGCCAGGGCAGCCGCCGCTGCGGGCCGGCCGGCGGCACGGGACCCAGGACGTAGGGGCCCAGCACGTAGAGCAGGGCCAGCGCCAGGCTGAAGGCGACGATCCACGGGGTGCGGGGCTCGCCGGGATGGCGCAGGAGGAAGCGGGCGAAGGACGCGCCGAGGAGGAGGAAGAACGCGGCGTGCATCACCGCGCCCAGGCCGCGGTCGTCGGGGTCGGTCCGGTCGCCGTCCCTGGCGGAGGCGGTGGCCGTGGCGGGCCGGGGGTGGGGCACGTGCGTCGTCTCCTCGGGAGCGGGGTTCGGTGGGACCGGGGTCCCAGGACCGTCTTAACCCGCGCGGGCCGCCGCCGCATCAGCCGATCGGTCGACCCCCTTGTCGTCCGGCCGGCACCGCGACGGCAGCCGGGAAGGCGATCCCGGGGCGGTGGTCCGCTCCAAGGATGAAGGGGCAGCAGGAATCCACCGCAGAGGAGCCCCCCCATGAACCCGACGCCTTCGTCCCAGCGGCCCGCCCGCACGCTGTCCACCCGCGCCCGCCTGCTCACCGGCGCGGCGGCCGCCACCGTGATCGCGGCCGGCACGTTCGGCGCGGTGGCCGTCGCGGCCACGCCCGCCACCACCCCCGCCGGCGCGCGGACGGCGGCGGGCGGCAACCTGACCCACTCCACCCACCTGACCCTCGAAGCCGCCACCAAGGCGGCCCAGGCCGCGCTGGCCGCCGCCGGGAAGGAGGGCCAGAAGGTCTCCGTCGCGGTCGTCGACCGCGACGGCAGGACGCTGGTGACCCTCCGGGGCGACGGCGCCGGCCCGCAGTCGTACGAGTCGGCCGTGCGCAAGGGCTTCACCGCGGTCTCCTGGAACGCCCCCACCTCCGAGCTCGTCGGGCGCCTGGAGAAGACCCCGAACCTGAAGGACATCCCCAGCACCCTGTTTTTGCCGGGTGGCACTCCGGTGCGGGCCGGCGGTGCGCCGGTCGCGGGCATCGGGGTCGCGGGTGCGCCGAGCGGCGATCTGGACGAGAAGTTCGCGCGGGCCGGGGCGGGGGCGCTCGGCTAGCGGTGCCCGGTCTTCGGCCGCGGGCCGTCCTTGCCGCGTGGCCGCCTGCGGCGGGGCGGGTCGTCTTTGCCGCCTGCGGCGGCGGGCGCCCTGCGGGCGCGTCCTCAATCTCCCCCAGCTACCGCTGGGAGGTGCCCCCAACGGGCTTGATTTGGCTGGGCTCGGCCGAAGCAGCCTGTCCGGCGCTTGAGGACACCACCGCGCAGCGGTGGTGCGCACGCCACGGCCCGCAGCCGCCCGCTCGCATGACCCGCCGGACGCCGCCTAACCTGCCGGGAAGTCGAGAGCGTTGATGAGCGGGGAGCGTATGAGGATCGAGACCTTCGCGGAGGGCGACGTCCCCGCGGGCCTGCGCGCCCGTGCCGGGGCCCTGCGCGAGCAGGCGTGGCCGGGCGGCGGGCCGCACGACCCCGCGCTGAAGCCCGTCGCCATGCTGCTCGTATCGCCGGAGGGCGAGGTGCTCGCGGCGCTCGACATCCTGTCCAAGGAGATCGCCCACGCCGGGCGGCGCTACCGTGCCGCCGGGCTGAGCGCCGTCGTCACGGACGCCGCCCACCGGGGCGAGGGACACGGGCGGCGGCTGGTCGCCGCCGCCCGCGCGACGGTCGGGGCGAGCGGCGCCGACGTGGCCCTCTTCACCTGCGACCGCCCGCTGCGCGGCTTCTACGAGCGGGCGGGCTGGAGCGTCCTGGAGGGCACCGTCCTGATCGGCGGCACGCCCGCGGACCCCTTCCCCAGCGACCGGCCCGGCTTCGACAAGGTCACGCTGGGCGCCTTCCTCACGGCACGGGCGCAGCGGGACGCGGCCGCCTTCCGGCACAGCCGCGTCGGGCTCTACCCGGGCGAGACCGACCGGCTGTGGTGACCGGCGCGCCCCGCCGCGCGGTTACCTCTGCTCGTCGGTGGGCGGCCTGTTGCCGAGCTGGTCGTTGAGCTTCTGCTGCGCCGTGTCGACCTGGCTCTGGTACTTGCTGCCGGTCCTCGCGTCGAACGCGTCTCCGGCCTTCTCGACGCCTTGGCGGGCCTGATCCGGATGTCCCTTGATCAATCCCTTGAGTTTGTCGAGCATGGACATAGCAGTCCTCCTCACGGAACGCCTGACGTCCCCAGCATCGCCGCTTCCCGCCGGGACCGCATCCCCGGCGGGCGGCGCGCGGAGGCCAGAAGGCGGCGCGCGGCGCGGCCCCGAGCCGGGGGAGGTCAGCCGGTGCTCGTGTATCCGCAGTTCCAGCACCGGTACACGCCGTTGCCCATCGACTGCATCATGTTCTGACAATCCGGGCAGGCCAGGGCCAGAGGTGTCATGGGGTGGCCGCGTTCAGCCCCTTCGGGCAGCTGGGGCAGACGCCACGGACGATCACCGGTGACGTGGAGTCGCCGGGGCTCTCCGCCACGACGACCACCTTCAGCGGGTCCCGGCAGTCCGGGCACCGCTCGTACTCGTCGTCCCGGTCGTTGATCGCCGCGGCAAGGATGCGTTCGAGTGAGTCGCCGTCGTCCATGGTGCGTGTGTCCTGTCTCCACGGGTTCCCCTCCTTGGGTACTACGTACCCGCCCCGATGATGCCCAACTCCGCGCCTGATCCAGGGGTTACGCGGCAGGAGGGGCGCCCCCGCCGGGGGCGCCCCTCCCTCACCTCTGTGACGTCCGTCGTCAGACGTTGACACCGAAGTCCTGCGCGATGCCCACGAGGCCGGAGGCGTAGCCCTGGCCGACGGCGCGGAACTTCCAGTCGGCGCCGTTGCGGTAGAGCTCGCCGAAGACCATGGCGGTCTCGGTGGCGGCGTCCTCGCTGAGGTCGTAGCGGGCGATCTCGGCGCCGCCGGCCTGGTTGAGGATGCGGATGTAGGCGTTGCGGACCTGGCCGAAGTTCTGGCTGCGGTTCACGGCGTCGTAGATGGAGACCGGGAAGACGATCTTCTCGACGTCGGCCGGCAGGGCGGCGAGGTTGACGTTGATCTGCTCGTCGTCGCCCTCGCCGGCGCCGGTGACGTTGTCACCGGTGTGGACGATGGACTGGTCCGGCGTCGACTTGTTGTTGAAGAAGACGAAGTGGGCGTCGGAGTAGACCTTGCCCGTGGGGTTCACGGCGATCGCGCTCGCGTCGAGGTCGAAGTCCGTGCCGGTGGTGGTGCGGACGTCCCAGCCGAGGCCGACCGTGACGGCCGTCAGGCCCGGGGCCTCCTTGGTGAGGGAGACGTTGCCGCCCTTGGACAGGCTTACAGCCATGGGGTTTGTCCCTTTCTGAGTGGTACGCGGCACGAGGGCCACCGTCACCCTAGTTAACGCCGTCCAGGGGACCCAGGGTTCCAGGGGTCTTTACTTTCTTTGCCCAATCCTGATGGGAAGTCGCCGGACGCCCGGCGCAAAACGAGGTGACGGCGCCCGCCCCGACGCGGGATCATGGGCGCATGTCCGGTCCCTACGTCATCCGCGGTTCGGTCTCCCTGCCGGAGGCCGAGCTCATGTGGCGTTTCTCGCGTTCCTCCGGCCCCGGCGGCCAGCACGTCAATACGAGCGACAGCCAGGTCGAGCTCCGCTTCGACCTCGCCGCCACCGACGCCCTGCCCGAGGTGTGGAAGGACCGCGCGCTGGGCCGGCTGGCGAACAGGCTGGTCGGCGGCGTGGTGACCGTACGCGCGTCGGAGCACCGTTCGCAGTGGCGCAACCGCGAGACCGCCGCCGTGCGGCTGGCCGCGCTGCTCGCCGAGGCGACGGCCCCGCCGCCGCGCCCCCGGCGGCCCACGAAGATCCCGCGCGGCATCAACGAGCGCCGTCTGCGGCAGAAGAAGCAGCGCGCGGAGACCAAGCGCGGCCGCACCGGACGCGATTGGGGCTGAGCCCCTGGGGGCCGGGGCGCCGGGTCAGCCGAGCTGCCGGTAACGCCCCCGGAAGTACGTCAGCGGTCCGCTCTCCGTGCTCGGCGCCATCGCCGTGAGCACCCTGCCGATCACCAGCGTGTGGTCCCCGGCCACGACCCGCTGTTCGGTCCGGCACTCCAGCGTCGCCAGCGCGCCGCGCACCAGGGGCGCGTCGGACGCCTCCCCCCGCTCGTACGGGATGTCCTCGAACAGCAGCCGGTCGCTGATCCGGCCCTTCATCGCGAACCGGCCGGCGATGTGCCGCTGGCTCTCGGAGAGCACCGACACTGCCCACACCGGACGGCGCTCCAGGAGGTCGTCCATGCGTGAGTCGTTGCGAACGCTCACCATGACGAGCGGCGGGTCCAGGGATACGGACAGGAAGGCCGTCGCCGTCATGCCGATGTCCTCGCCGCGCGGCCCGTGCTCCGGATCGTGGGCGGTCACCAGCACCACGCCGGCGGCGAGGCGGGCGAGTGCGGCACGGAAGTCGTCGGCGCTCACCCCTTCAGCATGGGGTATGGCGCTTGCGTGGGGCGAAGTGGTCTGCAACACGCTGTCACGCTAGCCGCCCGGCCGGGCCGGTCGCATCGGACTTCAGGACCAGACGGGTCCTAGGTCGAAGGGTGCCCGAAGGAGGCCGCAGGCCATGCGAACGGGTCCGGACGGGGCCGGATGAGGCCGGATCGGGGCCGTATGCAGCCGTAGGTCCGAGGGTGGCTCGGCACGCGCGGTGGGACCCCCGACGCGAATGGCCTGAAGACGAATGGCTTGAAGGATCACCCCGGCCCGGGCATCCGATCCGCTCCGGACGACGTCCATACGGGTGTCCATCCGGTTGCCCGTTTGCGTTCACGAAGCATAAGAGCGCACTCGAACGCCAGTAGGAGGAGTCGGTCACGCGCTATGACATGGGTCACAGAGGTCCGCTAATTGTTGACCCTGTGTACCGAGTGGTCAGCTCGCTGTGATTCAGTGGCCGTGGTAAACGGACGACAAGAAGCTTTTGGAGTTGCTGTCGAGGTCTCGGGGGAGAGCGAAGATGGAGACCGAGTCGGAGCCGTATGTCCGCCTGGCCACCTTGCGGGGACTGCATCAGGTGGTCGCCGATCTGAACACGGCGCGCAGCCTCGCGGACACCTTGCAGACCGTCGCGGACGGCGTCATCGCCGGGCTCGGGTACGAGCTCGCGGCGGTCAATCTCGTACGGCCCGACGGTGACCTCGTGGTAGCCGCCGTCGCGGGCAGCGCGGGCGCCGAGGCCCTCATGGCCGGGCGGGTCGGTTCGCGGGTCTCGTGGGAGCGGCGGCTGGCCATGGCCGACCAGTGGGGCTCGCTGCGCTTCATCCCGTACACCGAGGGCTGGGTCCTCGACAACGACGACGTGCCGCAGTGGCACACCGCCGGCCCCGCGCCGCGCTTTCCCGACGAGTGGCACCCCATGGACCGCCTCTTCGCCCCGATGTACACCGCGGGCGCCGCCGGCGGCGAGCTCCTGGGCGTCATATCCGTCGACCGGCCGCGCAACGGCCGTCGCCCGGGCGCCTGGGGACGCGAAGCCCTCCAGATGTACGCCTTCCAGGCCGCGATTGCGATCAGCAACGCTCGCCTACGCGCAAACATGCAACGTGCACTGGTCCGTTTGGAACGCGAGCAGCAAGCCCTGCGCGCCAGTGAGGAAAGCTTTCGGCAAGCCTTCGAGTACGCGCCCAGCGGCATGGCCATCGCGGAGATGGGCGGCGACCAGCACGGCCGGCTGCACCGCACCAATGACGCGCTCTGCCGCCTGCTGGGCCGCTCCGCCTCGCAGATGCGCCGCTACTCCTTCTCCGACCTCGTCCACCCCGAGGACATCGGCACCCTCCTGCGCACCTCCGCCGAGGGCGGCCGGGCCGAACTGCGCCTGGCCCGGCGCGACGGCACGTACGTCTGGGTCTCGCTGCGCAACTCCGTGGTGGCCGACGCCGCCGACGGCCCCCGCTACCTGCTCACCCATGTCGAGGACATCGAGGAGCGCAAGCGCCACGAGCTCCAGCTCGCCCACCGCGCCAGCCACGACTCCCTGACCGGCCTGCCCAACAGCGCCGAGCTGCGCGCCCGCCTCAGCAGCCGGCTGTGCGGCACCCCGCCCGGCAGCGAGCCCCAGCCGGCCGTCGCCGCCGGCCCGTACGGCTGCCTGGAGGGCTTCGCCGAGGTGGAGGGCGCGGCCTACGGGCAGTTCGGTCAGTACGGGCACGGCTTCGGCTCCGACCTGGGCCCCGACTTCCCGCCCGAGCTGGTGCCCGACTGCCCGCCGGACTGCGCGACGGGCGAGTTCGGCGCCGAGCACAGCGGCACGGGCGCCACCTATCCCGGCCATGTGCACACCGTCGCGCCCGACGAGGACGCCGAGGACGACGGGACCAAGGGCCTGGCCGTGCTCTTCTGCGACCTCGACGGCTTCAAGTCGATCAACGACCGGTTCGGGCACCACACGGGTGACGCGGTTCTCATCGAGGTCGCCCGCCGGCTGACCAACGGCGTCCGCGACGGGGACACCGTCGCCCGGCTCGGCGGTGACGAGTTCGTCGTCCTCGCGGACGGGCTGGGCCGGGCCGACGCGGAGGACCTCGCGGTGCGGCTGCGCAGCGCGATCGTCCCGCCGATACGGGTGGAGGGGCGGGCCGTACGGGTCGGGGCGAGTTTCGGCATCGGTTGGGCGGGCTGCGGGATGTCCGCGGACGAGGTGCTGCACTCCGCCGACCAGCGGATGTACGTCGAAAAACGGTCACGGGCCAAGGCGGGACGGCGGGCGGGCTGAGGCCGGTACCAGGGCGTGATACCGCCGTGTCGGGGTAGGCTGCGCCGATGCGGCACCGCCGCCTACCGTGAATCGATCGTGAATTTTTGGCCATCCGGACCGCGTAAACCTCTCCGGGCCGCCCCGGCTCGGCAGCGGCGGTCCAGGACGCGTACGCACGTGGGCGTCGATGGGCAGCACCAGGTTGGGAGTGACAGGGGATGACGGCCGGTAATAACGGCACGGGCACGCCGGAGAAGGACGACCCGTTCGCGCACCTTTACCGCTCGGAGGGCGGTGAGGGGCCCACCGACAGCGGCCCGGCCGCACATCAGCCCGGCGTCCCCCGCACCTCGCACCACCAGGTCCGCCCGGTGGGTTCCCGCCAGTACGGCCAGCAGGCCCAGCGCCCGCAGCAGCCCCCGGCCCCGCACTACGCCGCCCCGGAGACCCTCCCCGGCGGCCAGCAGCCCATCCGCACCGGCGGCCACGGCGGCCACGGCGGCGGCAACGCCCGCCCGAACCGGCGCGGGCTGCTGATCGCGGCCATCGCGGTGGTCGTGGTCGTGGCGGGCGGCATCGGCGCGGCGATGGTGGCGAACAGCGGCGGGGCGAAGGACGAGCAGAAGACGAGCGCGAACGGCGGCGACAACAAGCCGGCGGACGAGCCGAGCAAGAAGGAGAAGGAGCCGGACAAGAAGAAGGAGACGCCCAATCCTTCCGCTGCAGCCCTGCCCAAGCGGGACGCGGCCAGCCTGCGGCTGATCGGCGGCGCGTCCACCTCGACCGACGTCGCGGGCGCCAAGGCCGAGGGCGGCGCGTACGCCGGCATCAACTCCCCGGGCCAGGGTGTCGAATGGGAGGTGGAGGTCCCGAAGGACGGGACGTACCGCCTGAACGTCACCTACGGCGTGCCCGGCAAGGACACCTACCTCGCCGTAGCCGTCAACGGCACGCCCAACAAGCTGCCGATACGCCTGCAGAACCACGGCAACACCAAGGAAGGCGAATGGTCCAGCAACTGGATGACCAGCTGGACCCAGGTCGACCTCAAGCAGGGCAAGAACAAGCTCCTGGCCTCCTGCGCCGCCGGCACCACGTGTGACGTGCACCTCGACCAGGTGCTGATCTCCGCCGGCTGATCAGCCGGCGGCGGCCCGGAGGAACCCCGCCACCGTCTCCGCCATCGCCTCCCGCGCCGGGGCCAGGTACGCGCGCGGGTCGACGGTCGGCGGGTGGGCCTCCAGGAAGGCCCGTACCGTGCCGGTGAAGGCCCTGTTCAGGGCCGTGCCGACGTTGATCTTCGTCATGCCGGCGGCGATCGCGCGGCGGAGTTCCTCGTCCGGGACGCCCGAGGAGCCGTGCAGGACCAGAGGGACCGGCACGGCGTCCCGCAGGGCCGCGATCAGGTCGTGGTCCAGGCTCGCCGTCCGGTCCCGCATCGCGTGGGTGCTGCCCACCGCCACCGCCAAGGCGTCCACGCCCGTGTCGGCGACGTAGGCCGCCGCCTCGGCCGGGTCGGTGCGGACGCCGGGGGTGTGGGCGTCCAGCGGGGGTTCGCCCGCCTTGCCGCCCACCCGGCCCAGCTCCGCTTCCACCCAAATGCCGCGTTCGTGGCCCCAACGGACGGCTTCCGCCGTCGCTTTGACGTTCTCTCCGTAATCCCGTTTCGACGCGTCGAACATGACGGAGCCGAAGCCGTGCGCGTACGCGGAGCGCAGGAGGCCCACCGATTCGACGTGGTCCAGGTGGAGCGCCAGGCGGGCGGCCGACGCCCGTGCCACCGCCGCCGTCGCCGCGGCGATGGGCGCGACGTTCCCGCCGTGGAACCTCACCGCGTTCTCCGAGACCTGCAGGATCGCGTCCCGGCCGGCGGCCTCCGCGCCGGCGGCGATCGCCTCCGCGTGTTCGACGGTGATGACGTTGAAGGCGAGGACCGCCCGCGCGGCGGCCCGCGCCTCGGTGACGAGTTCGCCGGTGCTGACCAGGGGCATGCGGTCTCCTCGATCCGTTGGGGTCACGCTGCCGAGACGGCCACCTTCGGCAGCAGTTCCTCGTACGTCGCCCGGTCGAACTCGCCCGCCGCGGGCGCCAGTACGGTCGCCGCCGACAGCGCCACCGCGCGGGTGATGCGGTCCGGCCAGGACAGGCCGTCCACCCAGCCGGTCAGCAGGCCGGCGACGGCCGAATCGCCCGCGCCCGTCGGGTTGCCGGCGATCCGGCGCGGCGGCGTCGCGCGCCACATGCCGTCGGGCGTGACGGCGAGCATGCCCGCCGGGCCCAGCGACGTGGCCACCGCGTGGGCGCCGCGGCGGCGGGTGTCGAGGGCCGCGCGCAGCGGCTCGGTGGAGCCGGTGAGGGCGGCCAGTTCGTCGATGTTCGGCTTGACGAGGTCGGGGCGGGCGGCGACGCCTCTGCGCAGGGGTTCGCCGCTGGTGTCCAGCAGTACGGGCACGCCGAGCACGCGCGCCTTGCGGACGAGATAGGCGTACGCGCCCACCGGCACCCCCGGCGGCAGGCTGCCGCACAGGGCGACCACCCGGGCTTCCGGCAGGAGGCGCGCGTAGGCGTCGGTGAAGCGGGCCCACTCCTCGGCGGTGACGTCCGGGCCGGGTTCGTTGAGCTGGGTGGTGTCACCCGTGGCGGCGTCCACGACGCCGACCGTGCGGCGCGTGGCGCCGCCGATCGGGACGAGGGCGTCCGCGAGGACCCCGGGGGCGCTCTCGGCGAGGAGCCGGCGCACGGTCTCCCCGGTGACGCCGCCCACGAAGCCGGTGACGACGGTGTCGTAGCGCAACGCGCCCAGCACACGGGCCACGTTCAGGCCCTTGCCGCCCGCGCGCTCGGTGACGGCGGAGACGCGGTGCGAGGCGTGCGGGTGGAGACGGGGGACGCGATAGGTCAGATCGAGCGCGGTGTTGAGCGTGACCGTGAGGATCATCGGCGGCTCTCTCCCATGACCGGGGGCGGTGACCGGAGCGGTGACCGGGGCGGCGTTTACGGCTGTGTGACGGCTGTGTGTCGACCGGACGGGCGACGGCCGCGCCAGCGATCATGCCAAAACAGCGGCGGCAGGCCCAGACCTCCGAACCCACCGCCGTCACCCGATCACCCGTCAAACCCGGGCGAAACTACCGCACTTCCGGACTGATCACCCATTCGCCCTTGCGCATGACGCCCACGAGCTCGTACGACGAATTGAGTACGACCAGGTCCGCGTCCTTGCCCACCTCCAGCGAACCGACGCGGTCGTCGACGCCCAGCAGCCGGGCCGGGTTCGCCGACAGGGCCCGCACGGCGTCCTCGACCGGCAGCCCGTCGACGGTCACCGCGCGCCGGAACGCCGTGTCCAGCGTCAGCGTCGAGCCCGCGATCGAACCCGCCGTCGGCCCGTCGGCGATCCGCGCCACGCCGTCCTTGACCTCGACGCTCATCGGGCCGAGCGGGTACATGCCGTCGGTCATGCCGGCCGCGCCCATCGCGTCCGTGATGAACGCGACCCGGTCCGCGCCCGCCCGCGCGAACGCCAGCTGGAGGACGGCCGGGTGCAGATGCGTACCGTCGTTGATCAGCTCGACCGTAACCCGCTCGTCCTCCAGCAGCGCCGCGATCGGGCCGGGCGCGCGGTGCAGCAGGGGCGGCATCGCGTTGAAGAGGTGGGTGGCGACCGTCGCGCCCGCGTCGATCGCCTCCAGCGTCGCGTCGTACGAGGAGTCGGTGTGCCCGACGGCCGCGACCACGCCCGCGTCGGCGAGCAGCCGGACGGAGTCCAGGCCGCCGGGGAGCTCCGGGGCGAGCGTCATCATGCGGGCCGTGCCGTGCGCGGCGTCGACGAGCTTGCGCACGTCCGCCGGGTCCGGGTCGCGCAGCAGCCCCGGCTGGTGCGCGCCGCAGCGGTGCGGCGAGATGAACGGGCCCTCGAAGTGGATGCCCGCCAGGTCGCCCTGCTGGGTCAGCTCCGCGAGGACGGCCGCCTGCCGGGCCAGGTCGTCGAGGTCGCCGGTGACGGTCGAGGCGACCATGGTGGTCGTGCCGTGCGCGCGGTGCGTACGGATGGCCGTGAGGGCCTCCTCGGCGCTGCCGGAGGAGAAGGACGCGCCGCCGCCGCCGTGCACGTGCATGTCCACGAAGCCGGGGACGATCCAGTGGCCGCCGAGGTCGAGCGCGGGGGTTCGTGGCGCTGTGTTCCCGGTGATACGGCCGTCCTCGACTGTGAGGCTGCCTCCCTCCACGACGCCGGTCGGCAGCACCACGCGGGCGCCGGCGAGAACCGTTCGTTCGACCATCAGGCGGATACCTCCGTGGGAGTGGCGGGCGCGGGCCGCGTCGCGGGCACCTTCGCGGGTCCGTTCACGGGTTCGTTCACTGGTTCGTTCCCGAGCAGGTCCCAGGCGAGCAGGCCCGCGCCCAGGCAGCCGGCGGTGTCCCCCAGAGCCGCGGGGACGATGAGGGGGAGTGTCTGAAAAGTGATGCGCTCCGCGACGGCGGCGCGCAGCGGCGTGAACAAGGTTTCCCCCGCTTCGGCCAGCCCGCCACCGATGATCAGCGTGCGCGGGTCCAGCAGGGTGAGGCCGGTGACCAGCCCGTCGGCGAGGGCCTCGACGGCCTCCCGCCAGACCGCTCGCGCGGTGGCGTCACCCGATGCGACCGCCTTCGCGCAGTCCGCGGCGTCGGCCGTCGCGTCGCCGCTCGCCGCCGCCCACGCGCGGGAGACGGCCGCCGCCGAGGCGAGGGCCTCCAGGCAGCCGCGGCCGCCGCAGCCGCATTCCGGGCCGCCGGGCCGTACGACGATGTGGCCGATCTCGCCCGCACAGCCGTGCGCGCCGGCCTCGATGCGGCCGTCGATGCCGATCGCGCCGGCGATGCCGGTGCCCAGCGGTACGAACAGGAAGCGGTCGGCGTCCCGGCCCGCGCCGATCCGCCCCTCGGCGAGCCCGCCCGTACGGACGTCGTGGCCCAGCGCCACGGGGATGCCGCCGAGCCTGTCGCTCAGCAGGTCGCGCAGGGGCACGTCGCGCCAGCCGAGGTTGGCGGCGTAGACGGCGGTACCGGCCGTCTCGTCGACGATCCCCGGCACGGCGGCGCCGGCGGCGTCGGCGCCGCGGCCGTACCGGCGCCGCCCGAGCTCGTGGAGCTCGGCGGCGAAGTCCAGGATCCCGGCTATGACCGCGTCCGGCCCCCGGTCCCGACCGGTGGGCCGCCTGGCCTCATGGAGAAGCTGGTGGTCGGGGCCGACCAGCGCGGCTTTGATGCCGGTGCCGCCGACGTCGAGGGCGATGACGTGTTTCACGGGGGACAGTGTCGCGCGGATGGGCGCGAAAGGTCTAGTCCACTGGTTCGCAGGCTGCTGCCCCTGCTTTGTCGGGGTGCGGGTGTTTTGCCGGGTGCGGCGCCGTTTCCGCCTTCGGCGGGGGTGGGGGGCGGACCGTCGGTCGGCCCGGTGGGGGCTGGGGCCCGCCTCCGGCGTTGGCGGGTGCGGGCCGCCTCCGCTCCTGGGGAGGGGGTGTTCTCGGGTGCGGGCCGGTGGCCGCCGACGGTGAGCAGCTTGCGGGGGTGGGGTGAGGTGACGTTCCGGTTCACGGGGGGCGGGAGGGTGTGACCCGCCGCGGTAGCGGCGGGCCGTGCCACCGGCCTGCGGTGGGCGACGCGG
>NZ_JAGGOL010000078.1 GCF_018614525.1 Streptomyces sp. ISL-11 | reverse complement strand
CCCGGGGCCGGGGGGTCTCCGCGTACGCCTTCGGGCGGCACCGGCGGGCGATGGAGCGGCTCGCCGCGCAGGCGGACGCCGGGCGACCGCCGCAGGGCACGGCGTCGGTGGTGCTCATGGACCGGGCGGCGGCGGACGCGCTCCGGACGATCCGCTTCGGCTGAGGGGCCGGCGTGGCCGTCCGCCCGAACGGACGGGCCGGCCGCGGCAGTCCGCGGCGCGTCGGTGACGGCATCACCTTCGGGTGATTCGTGCGGGAATCACCCAGCGGCCCCCACCGTCCCCGCCGACTGCGCCGCCGCGCCCGTCAGTACGGGCGGGATCTTCGCCAGCAGGTCCTTGAGGTCCATGAGCGTCGCCGCCACGTCCATGACGACCGCCGCCGTGTCCTTCCTGGCCACGTCGGCGATGAGCTTGGTGACGTCCTTGACCAGCTTGTCCAGCGCCTGCTTGATCTCCGCGGTGGGGTCCGGGACGGCCCTGCCCGCGGGGCCGGCCGCGGGGTGGGACGGCCGGGCCTTCCTGGCCGACCGGAGCAGCTGGTCGGACGATTTCTGCAGCTGCTGCTGGAGGGACCTGAGCGTCTTCACGTCGGGCGACTTGGCCTGCGCCTCCTTGCCGATCCTGGCGACCAGCGTGAACGTCTCGCCCAGCGCGCCCGCCGTGTCCAGCCGCTGCTGGACCACCGCCTTCGGCTCGACCGGCTTGACGGCGGGGCGAGGTTCGGGGGCGGCCAGGGCTGGGCCGGCCGCGCCCAGCGCGAGGGATCCGCAGGCGACGACGGCTATCGCGGTGCTGGTGAGCTTGTTGATGCGCATGCTCGGTGATTCCCTTCGCTTCACGGCTTCCGGTGACTGCCCGATCACCGTGTGCGGCGCGGCAGCGGTGCGCAACTCGGCGCCCACCGTCCGTACCGCCTTCCGCCCGCCGGGACGGCCCGCCCGACCTGGGCCGTCGGCGCCGGATCGGGCAGCCGCCGGGAAGCGGCGGGCGTACAGCCGTTAGGGTGCGGTTGCGGCTTTGTCGAGACGGTGGTTGGACGGCATTGGACGAGATGAACACCCCCCAGCACTTCGGGCTGCCCACGGCCCCCGGCGGCCCCCAGGGATGGCCCGCCAACGAGCTCGAAGAGGCGCTCGCCGCCTCCCTCGGCGTGCCCGGCGCCGGCCCGCGCATCGTCGAGGTGCTCGGCCGCAGCCAGGTGTGGATCCCGCTGCCCGCCGGCGGCGGCCCCGCGAGCCCCGACCTCGACCTGCCGACCCTGGAACTGGACGGCCAGGCGTACGTACCGGTGTTCAGCTCCGAGGCGGAGTACCTGCGGGTCGTCGGCGACCGTACGTCCTTCGCCGTGGCGCCGGCCGTCGAGTTCGCCCGCGGCCTGCCCCCGCAGGTGGGCATCGCGGTCAACCCCGAGGGCGTCGTCGGCGTGCCCCTGCCGCCGGCCGCCGTGGCCGAACTGTGCCGGGCCGGCCGCACCGTCCTGGACGGCGACGCGACCGGTGGCCGCGTCCGGCTCTTCGAGCCCGACTGGCAGGACGAGCCCACGGCCTTCCTCGCCGCCGCGGGCCTGGAGTTCGCCGCCGCCCAGGTCGTCCGCACCGCCCGCCGCACCCTCGCGAGCGTCGAGGGCGGCGTCCCGGCGCTGTTCGTCGGGGTCGAGCTCGACCTGCCCGACCCCGGCAGCCGCACCGCCGTCATGGAGGCCCTCGGCCGCGCCCTGGGCACCGTGCCCGTGCCCTGGCCCGTACAGCTGGTCCTCCTCGACGTGGCGCACGACCCGGTGGGCGACTGGATGCGCGAGCGGGTCCGCCCGTTCTACGACCGTGACCTGTGACTCCTCCCATGGCCGCCGCCGCGGGCTCGTAAGCTGGTTGGATGACAGCGGGGGGTGCGTCGGCGCGCCCCGGAGCGGTGCAGAGACGGCCGAGAGAAGAGGCGGACCCAGGTGAGCGCGGGCGCGGAGAGCGGCGTGGAGCAGATGCTGCGCCAAGTGGCGCCCGGCCGTTACGACGCGTACGAGGAGCTGCTGCACGCCCTCGCCGAGGGCAGCGTGTGGATGCTGCTCTGGCACGGCCGGGCCGGTTCCCCCGACGCCCAGTACGGCAACATGGAGGTCGACGGCCTCGGCTACGCGCCGTGTGTGACCTCCGCCCAGGAGCTCGCCGCCAGCGGCTGGAACCGCGCCCACGAGGTGATCCCGGGACGGGCCGTCGCCACCGCCCTCTACCCCGACCGCTGGGGTCTGTGGCTCAATCCGCACGCCCCCGGCGGCGGCGTCGGCGTGCCCTGGCTCGACCTGCGGCGGATCGCCACCGGCATGGACCGGATGCCCGCCGGGCCGCTGCTGCTGAGCGAGCCGGCCATAGAGATCCCGCAGTTCTACGCCCTGCTCGGGCAGAACGCCCACCGCACGCCCGCGGTGCGCTCGCTGCGCCGCGCCTGGGTGCAGCCCGCGCTGGGCAGCCCGTATCTGGCCATCGGCCTCGACCTCTACGACACCTCCCAAGCCGCCGTGGAATCCGTGCGGTTGATGATGCGCCAGTCGATCGACGTGGTGCCGGAGGGGCTGCCGGTGTCCACGGTGGCGATGGCCGACGAGCACGACCCGGTCGCGATGTGGATGCGCGCCAACGCCCGTCCCTTCTTCGACCGCGACGCCTACGGCGGCGCCGCGCCCGCCCCGGCGGCCGGCTACGGCTATCCGCCGCAGACCGGGGCGTACTGATCCGCTGACGGATCAGGACTGTCCGTATAACGGAACCTCTCTCCACACATCACGGTTGCGCATCCATTGCCGGTGAGGTCTGGCGGGTGATCGCGGAGGCGTTGAAGACTCCCGCCCACAAGGACTTCGGTCCTGGGTACGACCTGCTCCGCGTGTATTTCCCGCACCATCGCACCTTTCGCACCAGTGATGTGAACCAGCCGCTTGCGCGGCGGGCGTTGGGCCGGTCCGCACCGGCCGAGAGGGGTCCACCAGACGATGACGGCACCACTGCACGACACGGGAGCGGCCGAGACCGCGGCCGTCGATGTCGCCGCCGGCGTCCCGGCGAAGGCCATCGAAGGCCGCTCACCATGGCGCATCGCCTGGATCCGGCTCAAGCGGGACAAGTTCGCACTGGCCGGCGGCGTCGTCGTCCTGCTGCTCGTTCTGGTCGCGATCTTCGCACCGCTGATCGTGGACCTGCTGGGCCACCCGCCCAACGAGTTCCACGAGGAGGAGATCGACCCCCTCTTCAGCACCCCCAAGGGCGCCTGGGGCGGCATCAACGGGGACTTCCTCCTCGGCGTCGAACCCACCAACGGCCGCGACGTGTTCAGCCGCATCGTCTACGGGGCCCGCGTATCCCTGCTCGTGGCGTTCCTCGCGGCCGTCGTCGCGGTGGTCCTCGGCACGCTGTTCGGCATCGTCGCCGGCTTCTTCGGCGGCTGGGTGGACGCGGTCGTCAGCCGCCTGATGGACCTGCTGCTCGCCTTCCCCCAGCTGCTGTTCATCATCGCGCTGGTCTCGGTGGTGCCCGACTCCCTGTGGGGCCTGACCGGTTCGGGCGTCCGCATGGGGGTGCTGATCTCGGTGATCGGCTTCTTCGGCTGGCCCTACATCGGGCGCATCGTGCGCGGTCAGACGCTCTCGCTCAGGGAGCGCGAGTACGTCGAGGCCGCGCGCAGCCTCGGAGCCGGCCGGGGGTACATCCTCTTCCGCGAGCTGCTGCCCAACCTGGTGGCGCCGATCACCGTCTACACCACGCTGATGATCCCCACCAACGTCCTCACCGAGGCCGCCCTGAGCTTCCTCGGTACCGGAGTCAAGCCGCCCACGGCATCGTGGGGCGAAATGCTCTCCAGGGCCGTCGACCACTACGAAGCCGACCCGCTCTACATGATCATCCCGGGTCTGGCCATCTTCGTCACCGTCCTGGCCTTCAACCTCTTCGGCGACGGTGTACGGGACGCGCTGGACCCCAAGGGTTCGCGCTAGCACCCGCCGGAGCCGCCATGCGCCCGTCCGCAGGCCACACGCTCACCACCAGGCACGTTACCGACCGCCCCTGTCGATCCGTCAGGAGGCCGTTTCCCGAACCCGCCGACCCGGTTCCCCGGGCGGCGTCACTCACGGAGGTCGCGACACCTTGACTACCCAAAGAACTTCGAGGCGGAAGACCGCCGCGGGGGCGGCTCTCGTGGTCGCGGCCCTGGTCTCCACCGCCGCCTGCGGCGGCGGCGGGAAGAGCGACGGCGGCGGTGACGGCAAGGCCGCGGGCTTCAACGCGGGCATCGGCAAGGTCGCCGCCGCGTCGGACAAGACGGGCGGCGAGCTGAAGTTCATCGGCACGCAGGACGCCGACTCCTGGGATCCGCAGCGTGGTTACTACGGATTCATGTGGGACTTCGCCCGCTACTACTCGCGCACCCTGGTCACCCCCAAACCGGCGCCCGGCACGCAGAGCTCCGAGGTCGTGCCGGACATGGCCACCGACACCGGCAAGATCTCCGACGACAAGAAGACCTACACCTTCACCCTGCGCGAGGGCCTGACCTGGGAGGACGGCCAGCCCATCACCGCGCAGCACATCAAGTACGGCATCGAGCGCACCTGGGCCACCGACAAGATCTCCGGCGGCCCGACCTGGCTGATGCAGGCCCTGGACCCGGAGAAGGAGTACAAGGGCCCGTACAAGGACGAGAGCAAGGACAAGCTGGGCCTGAAGGCGATCGAGACGCCGGACGAGAAGACCATCGTCTTCAAGCTGCCCAAGCCCAATGGTGACTTCCTGCGGATGCTGGCGCTGCCGGCGGCGTCCCCGGTGCGCCCGGACAAGGACACCGCGGAACGCTACGGCCTCAAGCCGTTCTCCAGCGGCCCGTACAAGTTCGTCTCGTACCGCCCGAACAAGGGCCTCGAACTGGTCCGCAACGACAAGTGGAACAAGGCGTCCGACCCGGTGCGCAAGGCCCTGCCGGACAAGGTCTCCGTCACGCTCATCACCAGCGCCGACGACATGGACAACCGCCTGATCTCGGGCAACTACGACGTCGACCTCAACGCCACGGGCATGGGCTCGGCCGGCCGCCAGAAGGCGCTGAAGTCCCACAAGGACAACGTCGACAACCCGCAGACCGGCTTCATCCGCTACGCGGCCTTCCCCAAGACCGTCGCGCCCTTCGACAACGAGCACTGCCGCAAGGCGGTCATCTACGGCGCCGACCACACGTCGCTCCAGACCGCGCGCGGCGGCGCCCAGGCGGGCGGCGACATCGGCACCAGCATGCTGCCGCCGGCCGTCAAGGGCTACGACGCGGGCTACGACCCGTACGCGCTCAAGCAGGGCGCGCCCAACCCGGCCAAGGCCAAGGAGGAGCTGAAGGCCTGCGGCAAGCCGGAGGGCTTCAAGACCACCATCGCGGTCCGCAACAACAAGCCCGCCGAGGTGGCCACCGCCGAATCGCTCCAGGCGTCGCTGAAGGCCATCGGCGTCGAGGCGCAGATCGACAAGTTCGACGGCGCCCAGTCCACCGGCATCATCGGCTCGCCCAAGAACGTCAAGTCCAAGAACTACGGCATCATCATCATGGGCTGGGGCGCCGACTTCCCCAGCGGCCAGGGCTTCCTCCAGCCGATCGCCGACGGCCGCTTCATCCAGCAGAGCGGCAACCAGAACTACCCCGAGCTCGACGACCCCGAGGTCAACAAGCTCTTCGACCAGGGCATCGCGGAGACCGACCCCGAGAAGGCCGGGAAGTTCTACCAGGACGCCAACAAGAAGGTCATGGAGGGCGGCTGGTACCTGCCCTTCACCTACGAGAAGAACATCATCTGGCGCAGCTCCCGGCTGACCAACGTCTACACGGCCGACGCCTGGAACGGCCGTTACGACTACTCCTCGCTCGGCGTCGTCAAGTGACCGTCCGTCCGCTCCGCCGGCGCGCCCGCCGCTAGGCCCGAAGGGCAGGTGATGGCCGTGCGCGGCGGCCGGGGAGGACCCCGCAGGGGGGAGCTCCCCGGCCGCCGCCGGGCCGACCGCTGTGTTCGCTTATATCGTCAGGCGGCTGTTCGCCGTCATCGTGATGCTCCTCGTGGTCATCCTCGTGACCTTCGGCATCTTCTTCGCGATCCCGAAGTTCACCGGGACCGACCCCGCCCTGATGTACGTCGGCAAGCAGGCGGACCCGGCGGCCATCGAAGGCATCCGGGAGAAGCTGGGGCTCGGCAAACCCATCCTGGAGCAGTTCTGGGAGTTCGTCTCCGGACTCTTCGCCGGCCGTGACTACACCGGCGGCGGGCAGAGCATCAACTGCCCGGCGCCCTGCTTCGGCTACTCCTTCCGCCACGACATGCCCATCTGGCCCGAGCTCAAGAGCCGGCTGCCCGTCACCCTCACCCTCGCCGGCGGCGCCTGCCTGTTGTGGGTGACCGGCGGCGTCCTGACCGGTGTCGTCTCCGCCCTCAAGCGCGGCACGCTGTGGGACCGCACGGCCATGACCGTGGCGCTGAGCGGTGTCTCGCTGCCGATCTACTTCACCGCGCTGCTCTCGCTGGCGGTCTTCAAGTACAAGCTCGGCTGGGTGGGCGGCGAGTACATCGCCTTCGGCGACGACCCCGCCGGCTGGTTCGGCGGACTGATCCTGCCCTGGATCACGCTCGCCTTCCTCTACGCGGCGATGTACGCGCGGCTGACCCGCGCCACCATGCTGGAGGTCCTCGGCGAGGACTACATCCGCACGGCCCGCGCCAAGGGCCTGCGCGAACCCGTCGTCATCGGCAAACACGCGATGCGCTCCACCATGACGCCGATCCTCACCGTCCTCGGCATGGACCTGGGGGCACTGGTCGGCGGCGCGATCCTCACCGAGACGGCCTTCAGCCTGCCCGGCCTCGGCGCGGCGGCGGTCTCGGCGATCAACGAACGCGATCTGCCGATGATCCTGGGGGTCACGCTGATCACGGCGTCCGCCGTCGTCTTCGCCAACCTCGTGGTGGACCTCCTGTACGCCGTGATCGACCCCCGAGTGAGGCTCTCATGACCACCGTGCCCGCCCCGGGGGACACCCCCGGCATCCCCCCGCAGAAGACGGGCGCCGTCGGCGAACCGGTGTCCGCGGCCGCCCCGCCCGGCAGCGCCTATCTCGACGTGCGCGACCTGCGGATCCACTTCCCCACCGACGACGGACTGGTCAAGTCCGTCGACGGGCTCTCCTTCCAGCTGGAGCGGGGCAGGACCCTCGGCATCGTCGGCGAGTCCGGCTCCGGCAAGTCGGTCACCTCGCTGGGCATCATGGGCCTGCACACCGTCGGCCAGTACGGGCGAGGCAAGGCCCGTATCTCCGGCGAGGTCTGGCTGGACGGCAAGGAGCTGATGTCCGCCGACCCCGACGAGGTGCGGCGGCTGCGCGGCCGCGACATGGCGATGATCTTCCAGGATCCGCTGTCGGCCATGCACCCGTACTTCACGATCGGCCACCAGATCGTGGAGGCGTACCGCGTCCACCACGACGTCGACAAGAAGGCCGCCCGCAAGCGCGCGGTCGAGCTCCTGGACCGCGTCGGCATCCCGCAGCCGGACCGCCGGATCGACGACTACCCCCACCAGTTCTCCGGGGGGATGCGCCAGCGCGCGATGATCGCCATGGCGCTGGTCAACAACCCCGACCTGCTCATCGCCGACGAGCCGACGACCGCCCTGGACGTGACCGTACAGGCGCAGATCCTCGACCTGATCCGCGACCTGCAGAAGGAGTTCGGCTCCGCGGTCATCGTCATCACCCACGACCTGGGCGTCGTCGCCGAGCTGGCCGACGACATCCTGGTGATGTACGGCGGCCGCTGCGTGGAGCGCGGACCGGCGGAGAAGGTCTTCTACGAGCCGCAGCACCCCTACACCTGGGGGCTGCTCGGCTCCATGCCGCGCATCGACCGCGCCCAGACCGAGCGGCTGATCCCGGTCAAGGGCTCCCCGCCCAGCCTGATCAACGTGCCGTCCGGCTGCGCCTTCAACCCGCGCTGCCCGTACGCCGACCTGCCGGCCGGCGGCGTCACCCGCACGGAGCGGCCCGAGCTGCGCCAGGTGCCCGGAAGCGCGCGGCACCACTCCGCCTGCCACCTGCCGCACGAGGAGCGGAACCGGATCTGGACCGAAGAGATTGCGCCCAAGCTGTGAAGGACGAAGAAGCCGTGAAGGACGAAGCCGCAGCAGCGCCGCTCCTGAAGGTCGAGGGGCTGGTCAAGCACTTCCCGATCACCAAGGGGGTGCTGCGCCGCCAGGTGGGCGCGGTGCAGGCCGTGGACGGCCTCACCTTCGACGTCCGGGCCGGGGAGACCCTGGGCGTGGTGGGGGAGTCCGGCTGCGGCAAGTCGACCATGGGCCGGCTGATCACGCGCCTGCTGGAGCCCACCGCCGGCCGGGTGGAGTTCGAGGGCAAGGACATCACCCACCTCGGGGTGGCGGGCATGCGCCCGCTGCGCCGCGACGTCCAGATGATCTTCCAGGATCCGTACTCCTCGCTGAACCCCCGGCACACGGTCGGCACGATCGTCGGCGCGCCGTTCCGCCTCCAGGGCATCTCGCCCGAGGGCGGGGTGAAGAAGGAGGTCCAGCGGCTGCTGGCGCTGGTCGGCCTGAGCCCCGAGCACTACAACCGCTATCCGCACGAATTCTCCGGCGGCCAGCGCCAGCGCATCGGCATCGCCCGGGCGCTCGCGCTCAACCCGAAGCTGGTGGTCGCGGACGAGCCGGTCTCCGCGCTGGACGTGTCGATCCAGGCGCAGGTGGTGAACCTGCTGGACGACCTCCAGGCCGAGCTGGGCCTGACGTACGTGATCATCGCGCACGACCTGTCGGTGATCCGCCATGTCTCGGACCGGATCGCGGTGATGTACCTCGGCAAGCTCGTGGAGCTGACCGACCGGGCGTCCCTGTACGAGAAGCCGATGCACCCGTACACCAAGGCGCTGCTGTCGGCGGTGCCGGTGCCCGACCCCAAGCGGCGCGCGAAACGGGAGAGGATCCTGCTCAAGGGCGATGTGCCCTCGCCGATCTCACCGCCGTCGGGGTGCCGCTTCCACACCCGGTGCTGGAAGGCCACGGAGGTGTGCAAGCGGGAGGAGCCACCGCTGCTGGCGCTGGAGCCGGGGCACCAGGTGGCCTGTCACCACCCGGAGAACGCCCCGGAGGGCGCGTCGGCCTGAAGGAGGGAAGGGGCGGCGGAGCGGGCGCGTCCGGAAATGCGTACGGGACGAGTAAGAATGTCGCGTGCTCACCGATCTGTTCAGCCCCTCCGTCCAGCATTCGCTGGACCTCGCCGGGATCTTCGTCTTCGCGATCTCGGGTGCGCTCCTCGCCGTACGCAAGAACTTCGACGTCTTCGGCATGGCGGTGCTCGCCGAGGTCACGGCGCTGGGCGGCGGGCTGTTCCGGGATCTGATCATCGGGGCGGTGCCGCCGGCGGCCTTCACCGACCTCGGCTACTTCCTGACCCCGCTGGTCGCCACGCTGATCGTCTTCTTCCTGCACCCGGAGGTCGAGCGGATCACCAAGGCCGTCGGGGTCTTCGACGCCGCCGGGCTCGGCCTGTTCTGCGTCGCGGGCACGGTCAAGGCGTACGGGCACGGGCTCGGCCTCACCTCCTCCGCCACCCTCGGGCTGGCCACCGCGGTCGGCGGCGGCGTCCTGCGCGACATACTCGCCCACGAGGTGCCCTCACTGCTGCGCTGGGACCGTGACCTGTACGCCGTGCCCGCGATGGTCGGCGCGACGATGGCCGCCCTGCTGATCCGCTTCGACGTGCTCAACGCCTCGACCAGCACCATCCCCGTCCTGACGGCCTTCGTGCTGCGGCTGCTGGCGATGCGGTTCCACTGGCGGGCGCCGCGCGCCTGGCACCGGCGCAGCGCGGCGGCGGAAGAGGCATGAGGGCTTCCGGTTGAAGCTTCACCCATAGGCTACCCATCAGTAACTTTCCCGTGTAGCGTCGGACCATGGCACAGGCAACCATCGGTAACAGCGAATTCGACCGGGACACCGCGGTCACGGCCCGCGAGCGCGACGTCTACGACGCGGACGTCTCCGAGGGCTGGACCATCCTCGGCGCGGCCAACGGCGGCTATCTCCTCGCCATGGTGGGCCGCGCCCTCGGCCAGGCCCTGCCGCACTCGGACCCCTTCTCGGTCAGCGCGCACTACCTGTCCGTCTCCCGGCCCGGCCCCGCCGTCATCCGCACCCGGTCGATCCGCACCGGCGGCCGCCTGTCGACCGGTCAGGCCAGCCTCCTGCAGTACGAGGCGGACGGCACCGAGGTCGAGCGGATCCGCGTCCTCGCCACCTACGGCGAACTGGACGCCCTCAGCGACGACGTCCGCACGACGGCCAAGCCGCCCGCCATGCCCCCGTCCGAGCACTGCCTCGGTCCCGAGAGCGTCCCGGCCGGGCTGGTCAGCGAGCTCACCGGCCGCCTCGACATCCGCCTCGACCCCGACACGGCGGGCTGGATCTCCGGCCGGCCCAGCGGCAAGGGCGAGACGCGCGGCTGGTTCGACCTCGCGGACGGCCGCCCCCACGACGCGCTCACCCTGCTCCTGGCCGTCGACGCCCTGCCGCCGACCACCTTCGAGATGGGCCTGCCGGGCTGGGTCCCCACCGTCGAACTCACCGCCCACATCCGCCGCCGCCCCGCCCCCGGCCCCCTGCGCGTCTCCATGACCACGCGGAACCTCGCCGGCGGCTTCCTGGAGGAGGACGCCGAGGTCTGGGACAGCGAGGACCACCTGGTGGCCCAGGCCCGCCAGCTCGCGGTGGCGCCTCGCGGCTAGCGGTGTCCGGGGGATCATGTGCGCGGGCGGGCGGCTGCGGGTCGTTGTCGTGCGCACCACCGCTGCGCGGTGGTGTCCTCAATCTCCCCCAGCTACCGCTGGGAGGTGCCCCCAGACGGGCTTGTCTTCGGCTGGACTCAGCCGATGTCAGCCCGTCCGGCGTTTGAGGACGCGCCCGCAGGGCGCCCGCCGCCGCAGGCGGCAAAGACGGCCCGCAGCCGAAGATCCGCCTAGCCGGCCGCAGGCCCGGCGGGCAACAGGCCGCGCTCGGCGAAGACCTTCTTCGCCACGAACGTCGCGTTCAGCGCACGGGGGAAGCCGCAGTAGACCGCCGAGTGCAGGAGCGCCTCCACCACCTCCGACGGGGTCAGCTCCACGTTCAGCGCCGCGTTGACGTGCACCTCCAGCTGGGCCTCGCAGCCGCCCAGGGCCGTCAGCATGCCCAGGGTCACCAGCTGGCGGTCGCGCGGCGCCAGCTCGGGGCGGTCGTAGATCTCGCCGAAGCCCCAGGCCACGATCTGGTGGCCAAGCTCCGGTGAGATGTCGGACAGGGAGTCGATGACGCGCTGCCCGGCCTCGCCGTCCACCCGCTCAAGGACCTCCAGCCCGTGGTCGAAACGGGTCTGCCGGCTGCCGTCGTCCGTGCTGTTCTTCTCGGTCATGCCACGACGGTAGGAGTTGGAGCGCGCTCCAACGCAAGTGCCGCTCCGCGGCAGACCGGGAACGCCCGGTACGCCCCCGCGCCCGGCCTCGTAGAATCGTCGCACCATGGCCTACCTCGACCACGCCGCCACCACCCCGATGCTCCCGGAGGCGGTGCAGGCGATGACCGCCCAGCTCGCCCTCGCCGGGAACGCCTCGTCGCTGCACGCCGCCGGGCGGCGCGCGCGCCGCACCGTCGAGGAGTCGCGCGAGTCGCTCGCGGCGGCGCTCGGCGCGCGCCCCAGCGAAGTCGTCCTCACCGCCGGCGGCACCGAGGCCGACAACCTCGCGGTCAAGGGCCTGTACTGGGCCCGCCGCGCCGCCGACCCGGCCCGCACCCGCGTCCTCACCAGTCCCGTCGAGCACCACGCCGTCCTCGACGCCGTGCACTGGCTCGGCGAGCACGAGGGCGCGACCGTGGAGTACCTTCCCGTCGACTCCCACGGGCGGGTCCACGCCGACGCCCTGCGCGAGGCCATCGCCCGCAACCCCGACGACGTCGCGCTCGCCACCGTCATGTGGGCCAACAACGAGATCGGCACGATCATGCCGGTCCGGGAACTGGCCGACGTCGCGGCCGAGTTCGGCATACCCCTGCACGCCGACGCCGTCCAGGCGTTCGGCCAGCTCGACGTCGACTTCGCCGCGTCCGGCCTGGCCGCCATGACCGTCAGCGGCCACAAGATCGGCGGCCCCTACGGCATCGGCGCCCTGCTGCTCGGCCGCCAGTACGCGCCCGTACCGCTGCTGCACGGCGGCGGCCAGGAACGCCACGTGCGCTCCGGGACGCTGGACGTGCCCGCCATCGCCGCCTTCGCGACCGCCGGCACGCTGGCCGCCGAGCGGCGCGAGGAGCACGCCCGCGAGGTCGGCGCCCTGCGCGACGCGCTCGTCGAGAGCGTCCTCACCGCCGTACCCGACGCCGTCCTCGGCGGCGACCCGGACCCGGCCGGGCGGCTGCCCGCCAACGCGCACTTCTCCTTCCCCGGCTGCGAGGGCGACTCCCTCCTCCTGCTCCTGGACGCCCAGGGCATCGAGTGCTCCACGGGCTCCGCCTGCACGGCCGGAGTGGCCCAGCCCAGCCATGTCGTGCTGGCGACGGGGACCGACCCGGACCTGGCCCGGGGCACGCTGCGGTTCTCGTTCGGCCACGCCTCCACCCAGGAGGACGTGCGCGCCGTGGCCCGGGCCATCGGGCCGGTGGTCGAGCGGGCACGCTCGGCCGGCCTCAGCTAGCGGCCGCCCGTACGAGCCCCAGATACCGGTCCCAGTCCCAGTGCGGCCCGGGGTCGGTGTGATCCGCGCCCGGCACCTCGGAGTGGGCGACGATGTGGGCCCGGTCCACGGGGATCGCGTAGCGCGCGCAGATCCCGGCCGCGAGCCGGGCCGACGCGGTGTACATCGCGTCCGTGAAGCCGCCGGGCCGGTCGACGTAGCCCTCGTGCTCGATCCCCACGCTGCGCTCGTTGAACCGGCGGTTCCCGGAGTGGAAGGCGACGTCCAGCTCGCGGACGGTCTGCGCGACGTGCCCGTCCGCGCGCACGACGTAGTGCGCGGCGGCCCGGTGCAGGGGGTCGCGGAAGACCCGGAGGGCGTCGCCGTAGCTGCCCTGGACCACGTGGACGACGATCCGGTCGACGGTGTAGTCGGCCGGCCGCTCGGCCCGCCGCCAGTTCGCCGACGAGGCGGCGACCCACTCGGCGCCGGGGTGGTCGAGCTCGCCGTCCGTGCGGGGTCTCTCGCGCCCGGAGGCCCGCCACCACCAGCGCTCGACGGCGTCCTGTGCGGCGTATCCGGCTGCGCCGGCGACCGCGGCGGTGGCGCTGCCGATCAGCAGACGGCGCCGACTTATGTGTTCCATGTGTTCCCCCTGAGGTGCGGAACGCGTTCGGGGGCCGCCCCGGTTCCCACGGGGCTGGATTTCAGCCCGTCCGGCGTTTGAGGACATCGGTGACCGGCAGGTGCGGACGTGGCTCAGCCAAAAACGAGCCCGTCCGGCGCTTGAGGACATCCGTGACCGGCACCCACCCACGTGGCCAGGCCAAGATCCAGCCCACCCGGCAGGGAAGCGCACCCCGTACCCTGGTACAGCTATGACTGACTTCCCCGGTGCACCCGACCCCACGGTCCCCCGCGAGCGCGAGCGACTGCGCGTACTCGCCGCCATGTCCGGCGGCGTCGACTCCGCCGTCGCCGCGGCCCGCGCCGCGGAAGCCGGCCACGACGTGACCGGCGTGCACCTCGCCCTCTCCGCGAACCCGCAGTCCTTCCGTACGGGCGCCCGCGGCTGCTGCACCATCGAGGACTCGCGCGACGCCCGCCGCGCCGCCGACGTCATCGGCATCCCCTTCTACGTGTGGGACCTCGCCGAGCGCTTCCGCGAGGACGTCGTCGAGGACTTCATCGCGGAGTACGAGGCCGGGCGCACGCCCAACCCCTGCCTGCGCTGCAACGAGAAGATCAAGTTCGCGGCGCTGCTGGACAAGGCCCTCGCGCTGGGCTTCGACGCGGTCTGCACCGGCCACTACGCGACGGTCGTGCTCAAGGACGACGGCAGCCGTGAGCTGCACCGGGCGAGCGACATGGCCAAGGACCAGAGCTACGTCCTGGGCGTCCTGGACGAGAAGCAGCTCGCGCACGCGATGTTCCCGCTGGGGGACACGCTCACCACGAAGGAAGAGATCCGGGCCGAGGCGGAGCGGCGCGGCCTGGCCGTGGCGAAGAAGCCCGACAGCCACGACATCTGCTTCATCGCCGACGGCGACACACAGGGCTTCCTGGCCTCCCGCCTGGGCAAGGCGGAGGGCGACATCGTGGATGAGTCGGGCACGAAGCTGGGCACCCACGAGGGCGCCTTCGGCTACACCATCGGCCAGCGCAAGGGCCTGCGCATCGGCCACCCGGCCGCCGACGGCAAGCCGCGCTACGTCCTGGACATCTCCCCGGTGGACAACACGGTGACGGTCGGACCGGTCGAGGCCCTGGACGTCACGGCCCTGACCGCGATCAAGCCCCGCTGGTGCGGGGTGGCCCCGGCCGGCCCCGGCTCGTACACCGCCCAGCTGCGCGCCCACGGCGGCGAGACGCCGGTGACGGCCGAGCTCGTCGACGGCACGGAGCTGCGGGTGACCTTCGCCGAGCCGGTCCGGGGCGTGGCCCCGGGCCAGGCGATCGTGCTGTACGACGGCACGCGCGTCGTCGGCTCGGCGACGATCGCGGCGACCGAGCGGTCGGCCGCCGCGCGGGCGGCGCGGAGCGCCTGACCCGGGCGGCGGTGCCGGCCGTTACGACTTGGTGCGGGCCACGTTCTCGACCGCGCACTTGCCGCTCGCCACGGTGCCCGCCTTCGGCAGGTACGACTGGGAGACGTCCTGCGTTTCGGTCTTGCCCGGGCCGACGTAGGGCATGGTGCGGTTGCGGGTGCCGATGAGCGTGCCGGTCGAGTCGGTGAACTTCACCGAGAACGTGTAGGTGTAATTGTCCGTGGCGCTGGGGTTGGTGACGCTGATCTTTGCGGTGATGCCGCGGGTGTCGCTGTAGTCGCAGCTGATGATCTTGAGGTCGCGCGAGGCGCTCGCGCTGCCCCCGGTGCCGCCCGTGGTGATGCCGCTGGTCGACCCGCTGCTGGTGGAGCCGCCGGTCGTGCCGCCGGTGGTCGTGCCGCCAGTGGTGGTGCCGCCCGAGGTCAGGTCGCCGGTCGTACCGGCGGAGGTCGTGCCGCCGGTCGTGGTCGACCCACCCGAGGTGGAGCTGCTGCTGTGGCTGGAGCTGCCGCCGCTGCAGCTGCCGCCGTGGTGCCCGCGGGCTCCGGTCAGGGCGACGACGGCGATTCCGAAGATGGCGGCCGCGCGGACATGACGAAGCTTCACTTGGAAATTCCCCCGATGAATTGGCTGGAATCAGCGCCTGTTGACGCCCGGGCTGACGAGTGCACGTCAGGCTAACAACGTGTTTACAAGCCGCCAAACCAGCTCGGTGTCTGTGACGAAGCCGCAACGGAACGGGGCCGTAACAGGGACAGGGACGGGCCGAAAACCGACCAAGTCAGGCCGGCCGCGGCGACGGCGTACGGTGGCGTCCATGAACATCACCGTCTTCTGTTCCGCCGCCGACCTGGACGACCGCTACACCTCCGCCGCCCGTGAGTTCGCCGAGCTCATCGGCAGGGGCGGCCACACGATGGTGTGGGGCGGCTCGGAGTCCGGGCTGATGAAGGTGATGGCCGACGGCGTGCAGGCCGGCGGCGGGCGGCTGGTCGGGATATCGGTGGAGTTCCTCGCGGTGTCCGCCCGGAAGAACGCCGACGAGATGGTGATCACCAAGGACCTCGCCGAGCGCAAGGCGGGACTGCTCGCGCGCGGCGACGCCGTCGTCATCATGGTCGGTGGCACCGGCACGCTGGACGAGGCGACGGAGATCCTGGAGCTGAAGAAGCACGGGATGCACACCAAGCCCGTGGTGCTGCTGAACACCGCCGGGTTCTACGACGGGCTGCGGCAGCAGTTCCAGCGGATGGAGGACGAGGGCTTCCTGCCGCTGCCCCTGACCGACCTGGTGTTCTTCGCCGAGGACGGCGTCGGGGCGATGGCCTACCTGGAGGAGTCCGCCGGCCTGCGGTAGGGCAAGGTGGAGGTATGGCAACACATCTGATCACCGGTGCCGGCTCCGGCATCGGCGAGGCCGTCACGAACCGGCTGCTCGCGCGCGGCGACGAGCTGTACCTCTTCGCCAGGGACGCGGGCCGGGCCAAGGAGCTGGCCGCCCGCTTCCCCGGCGCCCGCACCATCGTGGCCGACCTCGCCAACCCCGACCGCATCGCCTGGGCGCTCAGCAAGCAGACGCTGCCCGACCGCGTCGACTCGCTCCTGCACGTCGCCGGCGTCTGCGACCTCGGCACCATCGGCGACCTGGGGACCCGCGCCTGGAACCGCACCCTCGCCGCCAACCTCGTCTCGCCCGCCGAACTCACCCGCCTCTTCCTGCCCCAGCTGCGCATCGCCAAGGGACACGTCGTCTTCGTCAACTCCGGCGCCGGGCTGCACGCCCACCCCAACTGGGGCGTGTACGCGGCGAGCAAGCACGGCCTGAAGGCCGTCGCCGACGCCCTGCGCGCCGAGGAGCACGCCAACGGCGTCCGGGTCACCAGCGTCTACCCCGGCCGCACGGCCACGCCGATGCAGGAGAAGGTGCACCAGCAGGAGGGCAAGGAGTACGACGCCTCGCAGTGGATCGACCCGGCCTCGGTCGCGACGACCATCCTGATGGCCCTCGACCTGCCGCGCGACGCCGAGGTCAACGACATCTCCGTCCGGCCCGGCCGCTGAGGCAGCGCTTCGCGGGCGCCGCGGCCGCGCCCCGTACCCTTCCAGCGTGAGCGAGAAGAGCAACTTCAGCTGGGGAACCGGGGTCGCCACCGGGGTCGGATCGATGCCCGGAGGCGACGCCCGGGAGGCCGCCAGAACCGTCACGGGGTCGCTGGAGGCCCTGCCGTACCTGCCGGAACTGCCCGCCCGCGGACCCGGCGCCGACATGATCGGACGGACCGCCGGGATGCTGGTGGACGTCTACGCGCACGTCGAGCCCAGCGGCTGGCGGATGAGCGACCGGCCCGGCCGCGACACCAAGCGGGCCCGCTCCTGGCTGGGCGAGGACCTCGACGCCCTGGAGGAGCACACCCAGGGCTACGAGGGCGCGCTCAAGGTCTCCGCCGTCGGACCCTGGACGCTGGCGTCCGCGCTGGAACTGCGCGGCGGCGAGGCCGCGCTGGGCGACGCGGGAGCCTGCCGCGACCTGACCGCCTCGCTCGCCGAAGGACTGCGCGGCCACCTCGCCGACGTACGCCGCCGGGTTCCCGGCGCCCAGGTGGTGCTCCAGCTGGACGAGCCCTCGCTGACCGCCGTCCTGACCGGGCGGGTGCGCACCGCCAGCGGCTACCGCACCTACCGGGCCGTCGACCGGGCCGTCGTGGAGGGCGCGCTGCGCGAGCTGGTCACCATGGCGCGGGAGGCGACCGGCGCGCCCCTGGTCGTCCACTCGTGCGCCCCCGCCGTGCCGTTCGCGCTGCTGCGCCGGGCCGGCGTCGAGGGCATCTCGTTCGACTTCTCGCTCTTCACCGAGCGTGAGGAGGAAGCGGTCGGTGAGGCCGTGGAGGCGGGCGCCAGGCTGTTCGTGGGCGTGGTGCCGGGCGTGGACGGCCCATTGTCAGACCCTGCCGGTAGCGTCATGGGTGTCAGGACGCTGTGGCGCAGGCTGGGGCTGTCGCCGGGGACTCTCGCCGAGTCCGTGGTGGTCACCCCGTCGTGCGGACTCGCGGGCGCTTCGCCCGCATATGCCCGTACGGCCCTCGCGCACTGCGCCCGGGCGGCGAGATCGCTCGCGGACAACCCTGAGTGACGGCGCTCAAGGGCTCGCCCATGGGACAACGGGAGGACGAGACGGTGGCTGGCGGACAGCACGGCGACAGGCTCGCGGCGGAGACGTCGCCTGCCACGGCACCCGCGGAGGCGCGGGAAGAGCACGCGCGCCTCGCCGAGCGGATCGAGGAGCACCGCTTCCGGTATTACGTGAAGGACGCCCCGGTCGTCAGCGACGCCGAGTTCGACCGGCTGCTGCGCTCCCTGGAGAAGCTGGAGGAGGAGTATCCGGAGCTGCGCACCCCGGACTCGCCCACCCAGAAGGTCGCGGGGGCCTACGAGACGGAGTTCACGGCCGTCGAGCACCGCGAGCGCATGCTCTCCCTCGACAACGCCTTCGACGACGAGGAGCTCGCCGGCTGGGCCGACCGCGTCGCCAAGGAGGTCGGCGAGGGCGCGGAGTACCACTTCCTGTGCGAGCTGAAGGTCGACGGACTCGCCGTCAACCTGACGTACGAGCACGGGCGCCTGACCCGCGCCGCCACCCGCGGCGACGGGCGCACGGGCGAGGACATCACGCCCAACGTCCGCACCATCGAGGAGATCCCCGACCGGCTCCGGGGCGACCGCGTGCCCGAGCTGGTGGAGGTGCGCGGCGAGGTCTACTTCCCGATGGAGAAGTTCGAGGAGCTCAACGCCCGCCTGGTCGAGGCCGGCAAGCCGCCCTTCGCCAACCCGCGCAACGCCGCCGCCGGTTCGCTGCGCCAGAAGGACCCCAAGGTCACCGCCTCCCGCCCGCTGCACATGGTGGTCCACGGCGTCGGCGCCCGGAAGGGCTTCGCCATCGACCGCCAGTCGCAGGCGTACGACCTGCTGCGCGAGTGGGGCCTGCCGACCGCCGCGCACGCGCAGGTCGTGGACTCCCTCGAAGGCGTGCGGAAGTTCATCGCGCACTACGGCGACCCCGAGGTCCGCCACTCCATGGAGCACGAGATCGACGGCGTCGTCGTCAAGCTCGACGAGGTGCCCCTCCAAGGCCGGCTCGGCTCCACCTCGCGCGCCCCGCGCTGGGCCATCGCCTGGAAGTACCCGCCGGAAGAGGTCAACACCAAGCTGGTCGACATCCGCGTCGGAGTCGGCCGCACGGGACGCGTCACGCCCTACGCGGTGGTCGAGCCCGTCACGGTCGCCGGCTCCGAGGTGGAGTTCGCCACCCTGCACAACCAGGAGGTGGTCAAGACCAAGGGCGTCCTCATCGGCGACACCGTCGTGCTGCGCAAGGCCGGCGACGTCATCCCCGAGATCCTCGGCCCGGTGGTCGACCTGCGCGACGGCGGCGAGCGGGAGTTCGTCATGCCCGCCGAGTGCCCCGAGTGCGGCAGCGGACTGCAGCCCATGAAGGAGGGCGACATCGACCTCCGCTGCCCCAATGCCCGCAGCTGCCCCGCCCAGATCCGCGAGCGCCTCTACTACCTGGCCGGCCGCAAGTGCCTCGACATCGAGAACTTCGGCTACGTCGCGGCCACCGCCCTCACCCAGCCGCTGGAGCCCGCCACCCCGCCGATGGTCAACGAGGGCGACCTCTTCGGCCTGACGATCGAGGAGCTCCTGCCCATCAAGTCCTACGTCCTCGACATGGACTCCGGGCTGCCCAAGCACGACCCGAAGACCGGCGAGGAGAAGGTCGTCACCTTCTTCGCCAATCAAAAGGGTGAGCCGAAGAAGAACGCCCTGGCCATGCTGGAGAACATCCAGGCCGCCAAGAACCGGCCGCTGGCCCGCTTCCTGACCGGCCTCTCCATCCGCCACGTCGGCCCCGTCGCGGCGGAGGCGCTGGCCCGGGTCTTCCGCTCCCTGGACCGCATCGCCGAGGCGAGCGAGGAGGAGCTGGCGGCCGTCGAGGGCGTCGGCCCCACCATCGCGGCGTCCCTGAAGCAGTGGTTCGCCGAGGACTGGCACCGCGAGATCGTGGAGAAGTGGCGGGCCGCCGGCGTCCGCTTCGAGGACGAGTCCAAGGCCGAGGACGAGGGCCCCGGCCCCCTGACGGGCCTGACCGTCGTCGTCACCGGCACGCTCGCCTCGTACACCCGCGACGCGGCGAAGGACGCGCTGCAGAGCCGGGGCGCCAAGGTGACGGGCTCGGTCTCGAAGAAGACGGACTTCGTGGTCGTCGGCGACAACCCCGGCTCGAAGTTCGACAAGGCGATGCAGCTGAAGGTTCCCGTGCTGGAGGAGGACGGTTTCGCCGTACTGCTCGCCGAGGGGCCCGACGCCGCCCGTGAGGCGGCTGTGGCGCAGCCCTGACGCGGCGCCGGGGCGGGCGGCGGGGTGCGGTCGCGGCGGCCCGGGGGGCGTGCGCCGGAGAACGTGCCGCGCCCCGTGCGGCACCCCCGCCGCCCCCGCCCCACCCGGCCCCGCGACGGCCGTCCGGAGCCAGCCGGCCACCCCAGTGGAGTAATGCCTGCATAGGCATTGGGCATTACCTCTACAGCGCTTACCAGATGGCTACAACAGGCCGTGTCCCAATCGGGCAACCGCTGCCGATCGCTGCCCGTCGTAGCCTTCTGCGGCCTACTGTTGAGATGTGCGCCTGCCGTGGCGCGGGCACCGCCGGCTGTGAGAGGGACGGGCATGAAACCCACCGACAGCGCCGAACCGGCATCTCGGCTGCGCCGGGTTCCTCCGCCCGCGCTGCCGACGGTCTGTGTCACCGTGGCCGCGCTCGCGCTGGCCGCCGGGATCTGCCGCGTCCTCACCGACGGCCACGCCATATTCCCCGGCCGTACGGTCGGCTGGTCACTGGCCGCCCTCAGCGGCCTCATCGTCGCCCACCTCGTCGCCCTGGGTCGCGACCGCTGGTGGGGCGGCACCGGCTCCGGAGCCGCCCTCACCCTCGCCGTCCTGATGCTCTACGGCTGGCTGCCCGCCGTCCTCATCAGCATCGCCGTCGTCCTGCTCGTCGCCACCGCGCGCCGCCACCGCTGGCGGCAGGCGTTACTCCACGGCGCCGTCGACATCCTCGGCATCGGCGCCGCGGCCCTCTCCCTCGCCCTGTGCGGGGTCGTCGCCAGCGTGGAGAACCCCTGGCTGCCCGAGGACTGGCCGCTCACCGCCGTCCCCAAGATCGCCCTCGCCGCCTTCCTGTACCTCGTGGTCACGCGCGCCCTGCTGTGGTACTCCATGGCCCCCACCAGCGGCCTCACCACCATCGCCCAGACCGCGCTCGTACGGCAGGGCCTCGTCGGCGGCGCCCTGCTCGGCATCGCGCCGCTCATCGCCGTCGTCGCCGATCACATGCCGCTGCTGCTGCCGCTGTTCGCCGTCCCGCTGATCGCCCTCGACTCCACCCTGTGGATCGCCCGCGCCCGCGCCGAGGAGCAGCTGCGCGACCCCCTCACCGGTCTCCCCAACCGCCACTGGCTGCTGCAGCGCACCCGCACCGCCCTCGACGAGGCGGAGCGGGCGGGGACCAGGGCCGCCCTCGTCCTCATAGACCTCGACCGCTTCCGGTCCGTCAACGACACCCTCGGCCACCTCGCCGGCGACCGGCTGCTCCTGCAGATAGCGGAGCGGCTGCGGCTGGCCCTGCCGCGCGACGCGGAGGCGGCCCGGCTCGGGGGCGACGAGTTCGCCGTGCTGCTGCCCATCGCCGACTCCCTCACCAGCGCCCAGCGAGCGGCGCGTTCCCTCGTCGCGGCGCTCGGCTCGCCGCTCGACCTGGACGGCCTCACGCTGGTCCTGGAGGCCAGCGCCGGCGTCGCCGTCTACCCCGACCACGCGCTCGACGCGGCGGGCCTGCTCCAGCGCGCGGACGTGGCGATGTACCAGGCCAAGCGCGACCGCAGCGGGGTGGAGGTCTACGAGACCCGGCGCGACGGCAACACCCGCGACCGGCTGGGCCTGTTGGGCGACCTGCGCCGGGCGCTGGACGCGGGCGACGTCGAGCTGCACTACCAGCCGAAGGTCGGCTTCGACGGCCATGTCGAGGGGCTGGAGGCGCTCGTCCGCTGGGTCCACCCCGAGCGCGGCCGGGTCTCGCCGGACGAGTTCATCGCCATAGCCGAATCCTCCGGACTGATGCCGCGGCTGACCGAGTACGTCCTGGAGACCGCGCTCGGCCAGGTCGCGAAGTGGCGGGCGATGGGCCTGGAGGTGCCGGTGGCCGTCAATGTCTCGCCGCGCGACGTCCACACACCCGGCTTCGCGGGATCGGTCGCGGCGCGGCTGGCCCGGCACGGCGTTCCCCCCGGGGCCCTCCAGCTGGAAATAACCGAACACGTCCTCCTGGAGGATCCCCAGCGCGCCGCCGACACCCTCGCCGGGCTGACCGGACACGGCGTGAAGATGTCCCTCGACGACTTCGGCACGGGCTACTCCTCCCTGGTCCACCTGCGCCGCCTCCCGGTCAGCGAACTCAAGATCGACCGGTCGTTCGTCGCCCGCCTCGTCATCGACAACGAGGACGCGGAGATCGTCCGCTGCACGCTCGACCTGGCGCACTCGCTGGGCCTGCTGGTCGTCGCCGAGGGCGTCGAGGACGACGAGACCTGGGAGCGCCTGCGCGACCTGGGCTGCGACGCGGTCCAGGGCTGGCTCGTGGCCGCGGCGATGCCGCCGGACGAGATGACGGCGTGGCTGCGGCTGCGGAACGAGAGCGGGTGGCACCGGGAGGTGGACCGGCTGCGGGTGGCGCCGGTGCCGCCGGTGGCGCCCGTGGCGCCTTCGGAGGAGGCGGATCAGCCGGTGACGTAGGGCGCGGCCGGTCGCGGGGCGCGGGTCCATGGCGCCTGCGGCGGGCGTCCTCAAGCGCCGGACGGGCTGGATTGGCAGGGCGGCCAGACGCGGAGGCGCGGGTTCGTAGCGCCTGCGGTGGGCGTCCTCAAAGGCCGGACGGGCTGCATTGGCAGGGCGGCCGGACGCGAAGGCGCGGGTCCGTGGCGCCTGCGGCGGGCGTCCTCAAACGCCGGACGGGCTGGATCGGTGGGCCCCCCGCGAAAGGATTTCGCGGGCATGGGTGGCGGAGCCATAGGATTGGGCCAATAAACCGCCCAGAAACCGTCACGAACCCTGAGGATCGCCGCATGCCTGGCATCACGCGCGAGGAGGTCGCCCACCTCGCCCGGCTGGCACGTCTGGAGCTCAAGGACGAAGAGCTCGACCACTTCGCCGGACAGCTCGACGACATCATCGGCGCGGTCGCCCGCGTCTCCGAGGTCGCCGACCAGGACGTACCGCCGACGTCCCACCCGCTGCCGCTGACCAACGTCATGCGTCCGGACGAGATCCGTCCGTCGCTGACCCCGCAGGAGGCGCTGTCCGGCGCCCCGGCCCAGGAGCAGCAGCGTTTCAAGGTGCCGCAGATCCTGGGGGAGGACTGACCATGTCTGAACTGATCAAGCTGACCGCGGCGGAGATCGCCGCGAAGATCGCCTCGGGCGAGGTCACCGCCGTCCAGGTGACCGAGGCGCACCTGGCCCGCATCGAGGCCGTCGACGAGAAGGTCAACGCCTTCCTGCACCTCGACCGCGAGGGCGCCCTCGCGCAGGCCCGCGCCGTCGACGAGAAGCGGGCCCGCGGCGAGAAGCTCGGCCCGCTGGCCGGCGTCCCGCTCGCGCTCAAGGACATCTTCACCACCAAGGGGATCCCGACCACCGTCGGTTCCAAGATCCTCGAAGGCTGGATCCCGCCGTACGACGCGACCCTGACCCGCAGGCTCAAGGAAGCGGACGTCGTCATCCTCGGCAAGACCAACATGGACGAGTTCGCCATGGGGTCCTCCACCGAGAACAGCGCCTACGGGCCCACCGGCAACCCCTGGGACCTCACCAAGATCCCCGGCGGCTCCGGCGGCGGCTCCTCCGCCGCCCTGGCCGCCTACGAGGCCCCCCTCGCCATCGGCACGGACACCGGCGGTTCCATCCGCCAGCCCGCCGCCGTCACCGGCACCGTCGGCGTCAAGCCGACCTACGGCGCCGTCTCCCGCTACGGCATGGTGGCCTTCTCGTCCTCCCTCGACCAGGGCGGCCCCTGCGCCCGTACGGTCCTGGACGCGGCCCTGCTGCACGAGGTCATCGCCGGCCACGACCCGCTGGACTCCACCTCCATCGACGCCCCGGTCCCGCCGGTCGTCGAGGCGGCCCGCAACGGCGACGTCAAGGGCATGCGCGTCGGCGTCGTCAAGCAGTTCCGCGGCGAGGGCTACCAGGCCGGTGTCCTCCAGCGCTTCGACGAGTCCGTGGAGCTCCTCAGGGAGCTCGGCGCCGAGGTCGTCGAGGTGGACTGCCCCTCCTTCGACCTCGCCCTGGCCGCGTACTACCTGATCGCGCCGTCCGAGTGCTCCTCGAACCTGGCCCGCTTCGACGCCATGCGCTACGGCCTGCGGGTCGGCGACGACGGCACGAAGTCCGCCGAGGACGTCACCGCGCTCACCCGCGAGGCCGGCTTCGGCGACGAGGTCAAGCGCCGCGTGATCCTCGGTACGTACGCGCTCAGCTCCGGCTACTACGACGCGTACTACGGTTCGGCGCAGAAGGTCCGCACCCTGATCACGCGCGACTTCGAGAAGGCGTTCGGCGAGGGCGGTGTCGACGTGCTGATCTCGCCGACCACCCCGACCACCGCGTTCCCGATCGGCGAGCGGGCGGACGACCCGATGGCGATGTACCTCGCCGACCTGTGCACCATCCCGACCAACCTGGCCGGCAACTCCGCGATGTCGCTGCCCTGCGGTCTGGCACCCGAGGACGGGATGCCCGTGGGTCTGCAGATCATCGCGCCGGCCATGGCCGACGACCGGCTCTACCGAGTGGGCGCCGCGGTCGAGGCCGCGTTCAACGCCCGCTGGGGGCACCCGCTGCTCGAGGAGGCACCGTCACTGTGACCGAAAAGACCGGCAAGCTCGCGAAGGCCAAGGGCTTCAAGAAGTCCAAGCCCGGCACGTACCTGTCCATCGGCACCACGCTCTTCGGCGCCGTGAGCGTCATCAAGCAGGCGAAGAAGGCCAAGGGCGAGCAGGACACTCTCCAGCTCGTGGACGCCATCGTCTCCGCCGCCGCCATCGCCACCGGTGTCGCCCTGCTCGTGCGCGAACTGCGCCGGATGAGCAGCGACGACGTCCTCGCGGACTGAGAGGTTAGTTTTCCGTGACCACCATTGATCTGGTGTCGTACGAGGACGCGCTGGCGTCCTACGACCCCGTCATGGGCCTCGAAGTCCATGTCGAGCTCGGCACCAGGACCAAGATGTTCTGCGGGTGCTCCACCGAGCTGGGCGCCGAGCCCAACTCGCAGACCTGCCCCACCTGCCTCGGCCTGCCCGGCTCGCTGCCGGTCGTCAACGCGATCGGCGTCGAGTCCGCCGTGAAGATCGGTCTCGCGCTGCACTGCGAGATCGCCGAGTGGTGCCGCTTCGCCCGGAAGAACTACTTCTATCCGGACATGCCGAAGAACTTCCAGACCTCCCAGTACGACGAGCCGATCGCCTTCAACGGCTATCTGGACGTCCAGCTGGAGGACGGCGAGATCTTCCGCGTGGAGATCGAGCGCGCCCACATGGAGGAGGACACCGGCAAGTCGCTGCACGTGGGCGGCGCCACCGGCCGCATCCACGGCGCCTCGCACTCCCTGCTCGACTACAACCGGGCCGGCATCCCGCTCATCGAGATCGTCACCAAGCCGATCGAGGGCGCGGGCGAGCGGGCCCCCGAGGTCGCCAAGGCGTACGTCGCCGAGCTGCGCGAGCTCATCAAGGCGCTCGGCGTGTCCGAGGCCCGCATGGAGCAGGGCCAGATGCGCTGCGACGTGAACCTCTCGCTGCGCCCGAACGGCACCGAGAAGTTCGGCACCCGCTCGGAGACGAAGAACGTCAACTCGCTGCGCTCGGTCGAGCGCGCGGCGCGCTTCGAGATCCAGCGGCACGCGGCGGTGCTGTCCTCCGGCGGCACCATCGTGCAGGAGACCCGGCACTTCCACGAGGAGGACGGGTCCACCACGGCGGGCCGTATCAAGGACAACGCCGAGGACTACCGCTACTTCCCCGAGCCGGACCTGGTCCCGGTCGCTCCCGCCCGGGAGTGGGTGGAGGAGCTCCGCAAGGGGCTGCCCGAGCTGCCGCGCGTGCGCCGCAACCGGCTGCGCGAGGAGTGGGGCGTCTCCGCGCACGACATGCAGTCGATCCTCAACGCGGGCGCCGTCGACCTGATCGTCGCCACCATCGAGGCGGGCGCGGACGCCGCCTCCGCCCGTAAGTGGTGGATGGGCGAGCTGGCCCGCCGGGCGAACGAGGCCGGTACCGACCTCGCCGCGCTGGAGATCACCCCGGAGCAGGTCGCGCGCGTGTGCGCCCTGGTCGCCGAGGGCAAGCTCAACGACAAGCTGGCCCGCCAGGTCATCGAGGGCATCCTGGCCGGCGAGGGCGACCCGGACACCGTCGTCGAGAAGCGCGGCCTGGCCGTCGTCTCCGACGAGGGCGCGCTGGGCACGGCCGTGGACGAGGCCATCGCGGCCAACGCCGGCATCGCCGACAAGATCCGCTCGGGCAAGGTCGCCGCGGCGGGCGCGCTCGTCGGCGCGGTCATGAAGGCCACCCGGGGCCAGGCGGACGCGGCACGCGTGCGGGAGCTGATCCTGGAGAAGCTGGGCGTCGAGGGCTGACCCCTTCCCGTTCCGCAGTGCGACGGCCGTCCCTCCGCGCGAGGGGCGGCCGTCGTCGTGAGCGCGCCGAACGCCGGCCGTCGTCGTGAGCGGGCCGAACGCCGGCCGTAAGCCCTACAACCGCCTTCTCGTATTACCGAAAACAGCCGAAGTCAGCCGCAGTTGGCTGGAATTGACTCATACGCACCCCGTGTGTGGAAACGGTCCGGCATGATCGCGTGGTGCGGGCCCAGGGTGTGCCCGTAACCGATGGCTGGGGGTAGTGATGCGACGGTGGAGCAGGACGCTGGCCGCGATCGTGCTGGCGGGCGCCGGACTGACGGCGGCGACGGTCCCGTCGACGGCGCTCGACAAGGGGACGGCGTCCACGACGAGCTGCGACAGCGGCTGGGGGAGCCTGCCCAGGGCGAGCACGGACACGGGGTACAAGCCGCTGACCGCTATCAGGACCGGGCAGCACGAGTGCTACGACCGCATGGTCTTCGACGTCAGGAACACCGGCGGCCGCCCGATCGGCTACCGCGTGAGCTACGTCGACACGCTGTACCAGGACGGTTCCGGAGACCCGATCCCGGTCGGCGGCGGCGCGATCCTGGAGGTCCGGGTGGCCGCGCCCAGCTACGACCCGAACACCGGCAAGCCGACCTACCCGGGCCGTGCCGGACAGCCGCTGCCGGGCGTGGACATCGGCGGGTACCGCACGTTCCAGGACACTCGCTACGCCAGCAGCTTCGAGGGCGACACCCAGATCGGGCTCGGCGTGCGCGGGAAGCTGCCGTTCCGGGTCTTCCAGTGGGGCGACCGCCTCGTCGTCGACGTGGCGCACAGCTGGCAGGCGCCCGCCGGCTGACGCTGTTCACCGCCGGGCCGGCCGGGGGACTTCCCTCGGCCACCCCGTGCCACTACCGTCCCGGCCGGTACCCACGGCGTGATCCGGACCTCCCGGACCGTGGACCACAGGCGGGGAGGCCGATCGTGACACAGGGGATGCCGGGACCGGCCGGGGCGATACCGCGCGGGGAGATGTCGCGCAGACGCGCCCTGGCCCTGGGCGCCGGCGGCGCGGCGGCGCTCGCCGCCGGGAGCTCGCTGCTGCCGCCGTCCCTCCAGCGGGTGATCGCGGCCGACGCCGGGCGGGGCGGTCGCCAGGGGCTCGACGAGATCCGGCACGTGGTGATCCTGATGCAGGAGAACCGTTCCTTCGATCACTACTTCGGCACGCTCCGGGGCGTACGCGGCTTCGGCGACCGCAACGCCGTACGGCTGCCCGGCGGTGGCACCGTCTTCCGGCAGCCCGGCCCCTCCGGGCCTGTTCTGCCGTTCGGCGTCCGGGACGCGGCGGCCGCCCAGCACCGGGACCTCCAGTACATCGGCGCCCTCGACCACAGCTGGGACGGTGGCGCCAAGGCGTGGCGCGACGGCTGGATGGACGGCTGGACCGCCGCCAAGTCACCCGCCACCATGGCCCACTACGACCGCGCCGACGTGCCCCTGCACTTCGAGCTCGCCGACACCTTCACCGTCTGCGACGCCTACCACTCCTCGATCCACTCCTCCACCAGCCCCAATCGCAACCACCTGTTCAGCGGCTGGACCGGCTTCGAGCCGGGCGCCGGCGGCAAGCGGGCCGTCGGCAACGACGCCTACGCCGAGGACACCCACCCCGGCTACACCTGGACGACCTACGCCGAGCGCCTCCAGAAGGCGGGCGTCGGCTGGCAGGTCTACCAGGAGTGGGACAACTTCACCGACAACAACCTGGAGTTCTTCGCGAGCTTCAAGGCCGTCGCGCGCAAGGCCCTCGCCAGGATTGACGGCGTCCGCACCATGACCGCCTTCTACGAGAAGGCGGCCGCCGCCGACGCGCCGGCCCGCGAGCGGCTCCTGGCCCTCCTCGACGAGGGCGTCGCCGCGCTCACCGACGCCGACCGCACCCTCTTCCGCCGCGCCCTGCGGCGCGGCGAGCCCGGCTCCCTGGCGACCGCCTTCGCCGCGGACGTCGCCGCCGGCACGCTGCCCCAGGTCTCCTACCTCGTCCCCTCGGCCGCCGATTCCGAGCACCCCGGCTCGTCCTCGCCCGTCGCCAGCGCCTCCCTCGTCTACCGGATCCTCGACGCGCTGGGCCGCAATCCCGAGGTCTGGCGGCACACGGCGCTGTTCATCACCTACGACGAGAACGACGGCTTCTTCGACCACGTGCCGCCGCCCGTGCCCCCGCCCGGCACGGAGGGCGAGTTCTGGCAGGGCCGCCCGGTGGGCCTCGGCATCCGGGTGCCCATGCTCGTCGTCTCGCCCTGGTCGCTGGGCGGCTACGTCTGCTCCGAGGTCTTCGACCACACCTCCGTCATCCGCTTCCTGGAGCGCCGCCTCGGCGTCCGCGAGCCCAACATCAGCGCCTGGCGGCGGACCGTCTGCGGCGACCTGACCGGCGCCTTCGACTTCACCCGCGGCCGCCGGCTGCCCCCGGTGGAGCGGCCGGGCGCCGTTCCGCCGTTCACCGGCCGCTGGAGCCCCCGGCCGCCCGCCGAGCAGCGGATGCCCCGCCAGGAGCCCGGCACCCGCCCCACGCGCCCGCTGCCGTACCGGCCCGACGCGGACGGCGGACTCGACGGCGAGCTGTTCCGGCTGCGGCTGCGCAACGCCGGACGCTCCAGCGCGCACTTCGCGCTGTACCCGTACGCGGGGGAGTACGGCACGCCGCAGCACCGCGACGTGCTGGGCAGCGCCTCGTGGGACGTACCGGTGCGGAAGGGCGCGTACGACTTCGTCCTCACCGGCCCCGGCGGCTTCCGGCGCGAGTGCGCCGGCACGGCCCGGGGCGCGGCCGCCGGGCTGCACCTGGCCACCCGCCTCGACGCCGCCCGGCGCGAGCTGCACCTCACGCTGGCCAACCGGGGACCCGTGCCCCTGACCGTCACCCTGTCCGTCCACGGCTACGGCACCGGGCGGCCCCGGACCGTCACCCTCGCGCCCGGGGCGACGCGGACCCTGCCGCACGCCGCGGGCGGGGCGGACGGGTGGTACGACCTGGTGATCGGCGTCGCCGAGGACCGGTCCTTCGCACGGCGGCTCATGGGGCACATCGAGAACGGCAGGGAATCCGTCACCGGCTGACACCACCGTCCCTCGTGTGGCCTAACCCACAAAAGGGACAAAGGATCTTTTTCCCCTGCCACAGTGGATCGGCAGAGGCCCCTGCTGTTCTCCGCCCGCGTCCCGCGCGCCGGACGGGGCCTTCCGCCCAGTAGCTCTCAAGCGCTCGGAAGCACGGGTCGTCTCCCGGAGAGCTCGACGCGTCGTCCCGGAAGCAGGGATCTTGACCTCACTCGCCCGGTGGTGCCTGCGCCGCCGTTTCACCGTGATCGTGCTGTGGCTCGTAGCCCTCCTGGGCACCGGCGCGGCCGCCACGGTCGCCGGCTCCGCCTACTCCAACGACTACGGCGTACCGGGCACCGAGGCCGCCCACGCGACCGCCCTGCTGACCAAGGCGTTCCCCGGTGATGGCGGCAACGACAGCATCGTCTGGCACACCGGCTCCGGCACCGTGCGTGCCGCCGACGTCGAGCAGCGCATGTCCGCCGTGCTGCGCGAGGTCGGCGAGCTGCCCGGCGTCACGGACGTCAACGGTCCGTACGGCTCCGACGGCGCCGCCCGCGTCAGCCCCGACGGGCACACCGCCTACGCCTCCCTGACCTTCGCCACCGACGGCGGCGACCCGGACAAGGCTCAGGTCAAGAAGGTCGTCGAGACGGCGCGGGCCGCCGCGACCGACGACCTCCAGGTCGCGGTCGGCGGCAGCTCCATCGGCACGGCCGAGGGCAAGAGCGGCCACCTCAGCGAGATCATCGGCGTGCTCGTGGCGGCGGTGGTGCTGTTCGTCGTCTTCGGCTCCCTCGCCGCCAGCCTGCTGCCCATCGCCACCGCCCTGGTCGGCGTCGGCACGGCCGCCATGGGCACCGTCCTGCTCGGCCACCTGATGACGGTCGCCGACTTCGCGCCGATGCTGGGCACCCTCATCGGCCTCGGCGTGGGCATCGACTACGCGCTGTTCATCGTCACCCGGCACCGCAAGGGCCTCCGGGCCGGGCTGCCGGTCCACGTGGCGGCCGAACGGGCCGTCGCCACCACCGGACGCGCCGTCGTCTTCGCGGGCGGCACGGTCTGCGTGGCGCTGCTCGGCATGCTCATCCTGCGGCTGAGCTTCCTCAACGGCGTGGCGATAGCCGCCTCGCTCACCGTCGTCCTCACCGTGGCCGCGTCCGTCACCCTCCTGCCCGCGCTGCTCGGCCTGATCGGTCACCGGGCGCTCAGCCGCCGCGAACGCCGCCACCTCGCCGCGCGCGGCCCGCTCCCGGAGTCCCTCACCGGGTTCGCCGCCCGCTGGTCCGCGTTCGTCGAGCGCCACCCCAAGCTGCTGGGCGCGGTGGCCGCCGCCGTCATGCTCGGCCTCGCCCTGCCCACGCTCTCCCTCCACCTCGGCACCTCCGACCAGGGCAACAACCCGGCGAGCTCCACCACCCGCCAGGCGTACGACATGCTCGGCAAGGGCTTCGGCCCCGGCGTCAACGGGCCCCTCACCCTGGTCGCCGACCTCGACAGCGCCGCCGACCGCCTCGCCTTCAACCGCCTGCCCGACACCCTCCACCACACCGAGGGCGTCGCCTCCGTCACCCCTTCGACGGTCAACGGCAGCGGTGACACCGGCGTGATCACCGTCGTCCCCACCACCTCACCGCAGTCCGCCGCCACGAGCGACCTCGTCGAGCGGCTGCGCGGCACCGTCCTGCCCAAGGCCACCGACGGAACGGGCCTGGCGGTGCACGTCGGCGGCCTGACCGCGAGCTACGACGATTTCGCCGGCGTCATCCTCGGCAAGCTGCCGCTCTTCGTCGGCACGGTCGTCGGCCTCGGCTGCCTGCTGCTGCTCCTCGCCTTCCGCAGCATCGGCATCCCCCTGAAGGCCGCGCTCATGAACATCGCCGCCGTCGCCTCCTCCTTCGGCGTGATCGTCGCGATCTTCCAGTGGGGCTGGGGCAGTGAACTCCTCGGCCTGGGCGCCGCCGGCCCCATCGAGCCCTTCCTGCCGGTCGTGATGGTCTCGGTCCTCTTCGGCCTCTCCATGGACTACCAGGTCTTCCTGGTCAGCCGGATGTACGAGGAGTGGCTGGCCACCCGCGACAACCGCCGGGCGGTGCGGGTGGGCCTGGCCGAGACCAGCCGCGTCATCAACTCCGCGGCGGTCATCATGATCTCCGTCTTCCTGGCCTTCGTGCTCAGCGGCGACCGCGTCATCGCGATGTTCGGCATCGGCCTGGCCTCCGCCGTCGCCCTGGACGCCTTCGTCCTGCGCACCCTGCTGGTCCCCGCCCTCATGCACATGCTCGGCAGCGCCAACTGGTGGCTGCCGGCCCGGCTGGAGCGCCTCCTGCCGCGCATCAGCATCGAACCGACCGACGAGCACGCGGTGCCGGCGGAACCCGTGGTCGTGCCGGTGCGGGTACGGGCGGAGGAGCCCGGAATCCCGCGATCCGGCATCTCGCGCACGACCGAGCCGTCCCCGGCCCCCGAGCCGTCCCGGGTACCGGTCTAGGCGGTGGCCGGCGGGTCTTCGGCTGCGGGCTGTTTTGCCGCCTGGCCGCCTGCGGCGGGGCGGGCCGTCGTTGCCGCCTGCGGCGGCGGGCGCCCTGCGGGCGCGTCCTCAATCGCCGGACGGGCTGAAATCGGCTGAGCTCAGCCGAAATCAAGCCCGTCCGGCGTTTGAGGACACCACCGCGCAGCGGTGGTGCGCACGCCACGGCCCCGCAGCCGCCCGCTCACATGATCCGCCGGACACGGCCCCCGCGGATTCAGCCCCGCCGGGGCCGTATGACGACGTGGCCCGAGTCGAGGTCTATCGGCCCGTTCCCCGGATCGGAGTCCCCGACGTCGTCGCGGACCAGCTCCAGGCGGTTACGCTCGTCCTCGCTGTGCTTGCGGCCCGGCGCGAACAGTTCCTCCATCAGATCGAACATCTCAACTCCCGTCGCAGCCCTGGCACTCCACTGTACGCGGACGGCTGTACGAACCCGGTGAGCGTGAGCGGAACCGTCAGCTCACCTCCAGCCGCAGAACGCGGTCGTCGTCCGCCCCCGGCTTGCCGCGCCCGTCGGTGTTGCTCGTCGTCACCCACAGCCCGCCGTCGCCGGTGGCCACGACCGTGCGCAGCCGCCCGTACGCGCCCGACAGGAACGGCTGCGGCGCGGCCACCGGCGTCGCGCCCCGCAGCGGGATCCGCCACAGCCGCTCGCCCCGCAGCCCCGCCATCCACAGCGAGCCCTTGGCGAAGGCGAGGCCGCTGGGGGAGGCGTCGGCGGTCCGCCACTGCTCGACGGGGTCCTTGTAGCCGGCCTTGCCGCCCTTGCCCTCCACGGTCGGCCAGCCGTAGTTGCCGCCCGGCTCGATCAGGTTGAGCTCGTCGTAGGTGTTCTGGCCGAACTCCGTCGCCCACAGCCGTTTGTCCGCGTCCCACGCCAGGCCCTGGACGTTGCGGTGGCCCCAGGAGTAGATCACCGAGTCGGTCCCGGGGTTGCGGGGCGCGGGGCGGCCGTCGGGGGTCATGCGGAGGATCTTTCCGCCGAGGGACTCCGCGTCCTGCGCCAGGCCGCGCTCGCCGCTCTCGCCCGTCCCCGCGTAGAGCATCCCGTCCGGGCCGAAGGCGATCCGCCCGCCGTTGTGGACGGCGCCCTTGGGGATGCCCCGGAACACCGAGTCCGGCGCGCCGATCCGCCGGCCGGCCGGCTTCCCCTCGTCGTAGCGGAAACGGGCGACGCGGTTGTCGTCGTCGGTGGTGAAGTACGCGTACACCAGGTGGTCGGTGCGGAAGGCGGGGGACACCGCCAGGCCCAGCAAGCCGCCCTCGCCCCCGGCCGCGACGCCCGGCACCGTGCCCACCTCGCTCTGCGCGCCGTCCTTGGCCGACACCCGGATGATCTTCCCGGTGTCGCGTGAGCCCACCAGCAGATCACCGTCGGGCAGCGGCGCCACGCCCCACGGCGAGACGAGCTTGGTGGTGAGCGTGCGGACGACCTTCACCGAGCCCTTGGCGGGCGCGGCGGACGCCGGGGCCGAGGGGCTGCCGGAGCCGGGCGCCGGGGCCCCCGTACCCGATGGCGGGCCCTCGCCCGGGAAGCCTTCGTCGTCCGAACAGCCCGCCACCGCCAGGAGCACGGCCATGGCCAGCGCGGCCGGGACACGCAGACGTGTCACGCGTCGCATGGTTCGATCCTCTCGCGTGAGCGGGGACGGGGCGGAAGCGGCGACGGGGCCGTGCGCACGCTTCCCTGCACAGGCTTCCTTATACACGCCGCACCCGCACGGCCCGCCCTACGAGCCGGTGTCCGCGCCCGGGGCGTCGGCCTCGCGCGTCCGGCCCGCACGCGGTGTCACTCCCACGAGCCCATCGCCCGCGGCAGCGCGGCTATCTCCGCGAGGTCCTGCGGCGTGAGCCGCAGCCGCGCCGCGGCCGCGTTCTCCACCGCCCACCGCTCCTTCTTGGTGCCCGGCACCGGCACCACGTGCCGCCCCTGCGTCAGCACCCACGCCAGGGCGACCTGCGCGGCCGTCGCGTCGTGACGGTGCGCCACCCGCCGCAGCCCGGCCACGATCGGCTGGTTGGCGGCCATCATCTCCGCCGTGAAGCGCGGGTGCCGGGCCCGCAGATCGGCCGGCTCGAAGCCCTGGCCCGGGGTGAGCGTGCCACTGAGGAAACCATTCCCCAGCGGCATCGCCGCCAGCAGTCCGACCCCGCGCGACGCGCACCACGGCATCAGCGCCGTCAGCGCCTCCCGCGACCACACCGACAACTCCGCCTGCACACAGCTGACCGGGAAGACCTGCTGCACCCGCTCCAGCTGCCGGATCGTCGCGTCGTACATCCCCGCCCGCGAGCGGCGCTGCGCCCGCGCGCCGATCGCGCACCAGCCGAGGGACCGCACCTTGCCGGCGGAGACCAGGTCCGCCATCGCGCCCCAGGTCTCCTCCACCGGCACCTCCGGGTCGGGCCGGTGCAGCTGGTAGACGTCGATGACGTCGGTCTGCAGGCGCCGCAGCGACGCGTCGCAGGCCCGCTTCACATAGCCCGGCCGCCCGTTGGCGACCACGTGCTGCTCGCCCACCAACAGCCCGCACTTGGTCGACACGAACGCCTCGGAGCGCCGCTCGCGCAACACCCGTCCCACCAGTAGCTCGTTGGTGAACGGCCCGTACATGTCCGCGGTGTCCAGCAGGCTCGTACCGGCGTCCAGCGCCGCGTGCACCGTGCGCAACGCGCCCTCGCCGCTCTGCTGAGAGGCCGTGTACCCCCAGTGCATGGGCATGCACCCTAGGCCGATCGCCCCCACTTCGAGCGCCGTCGCACCGATTGTCCTGCGCTCCACCGGCCGTACCCCTCCCGTTCCTCGCCCCCAAAGCTAACCTCTGCCGGCCGGCCCGCTTCGCATAGCCTCCAGGCATGAATGCAGATGACAGCGATCTCGCCCGCCCCCTGGTCTGGCTGCCCATCCCGCCCGAGGAGATCGAGGGGCTGCCCGAGAACCTGGAGTACGCCCACTGGAACGGCGAACCGGACTTCCCGACCGATCCGGCCCGCTGCGCCTTCTACGTGCCCCCGTATCTGCTCGGCACCGAGGTGTCCGTGCGCCCCCTGCCCGCCATGACCGGTCTGCGCGTCGTGCAGACCCTCACCGCCGGTGTCGACGACATCCTGCCGTCCCTGCATCTGCTGCCGAGCGGCGCCCTCCTGTGCAACGCCCGCGGCCTGCACGACGCGAGCACCGCCGAGCTGGCCCTGGCCCTCACCCTCGCCGCGCTGCGCGACATCCCCGGCTTCGTCCGGGCCCAGGACGCGGGGGAGTGGCGGCAGGGGTTCCGGCCCGCGCTCGCGGACAAGTCCGTGCTCATCGTCGGCTACGGCTCGATCGGCCGCGCCATCGAGGACCGGCTCATCCCCTTTGAGTGCGCGCGGGTCGTGCGCGTCGCGCGCTCCTCGCGCGAGAGCGACCACGGGCCCGTGCACGCGATCACCGAGCTGCCCGCTCTGCTCCCCGACGCCGACGTGGTGATCCTTGCGACGCCCCTCACGGAGGTCACCCGCCGTCTCGTCGACGAGACGTTCCTCGCCCGTATGAGGGACGGCGCACTGCTGGTCAACATCGCGCGCGGCGGGGTCGTGGACACCAAGGCGCTCCTGGGGGAGCTGGGGAGCGGCCGGCTGCGCGCCGCCCTGGACGTCACCGATCCGGAGCCGCTGCCCGCCGGACACCCCTTGTGGAGCGCTCCCGGCGTGCTCATCACCCCTCATGTGGGTGGTCCTTCGTCGGCCTACCTGCCCCGCGCCAAGCGGCTGTTGCGCGATCAGCTGGCCGAATTCGCCCTGGACGCGCCCCTGCAAAATGTCGTAGTCACCGTCCCGTAGTTGCCACGTAGAGGTACCGTTCGACTGCAGTGAGTGTCCATAACGCCGCTGTCGATTACGCTACGTATATGAGCTATGTCCCTGAGTGACGAGTCTGGTGTATCGTCCCGACCGGGGGCTGCGCCGCGCACCGAACGGCCGCAGCGAAGTACCGGAACTCGAGGGGGGCGACGGGCGATGCACGGCCAATGGACGATCAACCCGACGCGGCTCACGCACCGACCAGGGCATCGCTGTGCGGCGGTCCCACCCCCGAGGCGCTGCTGGACCGGACCCCGGTGCGGCCCCTCGCTCGGGACGGCGGCGCGGTGAGCGCCCCCGGAGTGACGCTGCCCCGCCGGCCCGCCGGCGGTACCCAGCTGGCCTCCCAGCTGCTGCTCGCCCTCGTCTGCGGCGGTTACGCGACGGGCGCCGTCCTCGGCTGGGGCGGCGGGGAGCTGGCCTCGGCCATGGGCGACTTCGGGCTCGGCGGCGCCGCCGCCCTCGCCGCCGTCTCCTGCTTCTGGTACGGCCGCACCCACAAGACCCGCTTCCGGCTCGCCTGGCTGCTGTTCGCCGTCTCCTCGGCCATGGCCGGCCTGGGCAACCTCATCTGGGGCTGGTACGAGGTCGTCCTCGACCGGTCCGTCCCCAGCACGTCCCTGGCCGACTTCTGCTTCCTGCTCTTCGCCCCGCCGGCCATCATCGGCCTGCTGGTCCTCGCCCGCCGGCCCGTCACCCGTGCCGGCTGGGTTTGCCTGGCCCTCGACGCCTGGCTGACCGGCGGCTCGCTGCTGACCCTCTCCTGGAGCCTGGCCCTCGCGCACAACGCGCACTTCAAGGACGAGAGCGTGGCCCACACCGCGCTCTCGCTGGCCTACCCGCTGCTGGACATCGCCCTGGTGTCCATGGTCCTCGCCCTGCACTTCCGGCGCTCGACCGCCAACCGCTCCGCGATCAACACCGCCATCGCCGCGCTCGCCCTGACCGTCCTGTGCGACGCCCTGTTCACCTCGCCCCTACTGCGCTCGCACTACCGTTCAGGCCAGATCCTCGACGCCGGCTGGTTCGCGGGCTACATGCTGATGGCGTACGCGCCCTGGGTGGCCCGTGAGGAGGAGGACGACTCCGCCAAGCCCGGCCCCGCCGTCCATCACCCGCACCACCCCAGCCGCCCCATCGCCGGCTCGCTGGCCGCCCTCACCCCGTATCTCGCCGCCGCCGTCTGCACGCTGGGCATCCTCTACAACGTCCTCAACGGCCACCGCGTCGACCGCGTCGTGCTGTTCACCGGCTGTACGGTCGTCCTGGCCCTGGTCATCCGCCAGGGCATCATGCTGCTGGACAACATCTCCCTCACCCAGGAACTGGCCCAGAAGGAGAACCACTTCCGCTCCCTGGTGCAGGGCTCCAGCGACGTCATCATGATCGCCGCGCCCACCGGCATACTGCGCTACGTCAGCCCCGCCGCCGCGGGCGTCTACGGACGCGAGGCCGAGGATCTCGTCGGCTCCGAACTGGCCTCGCTGATCCACCCGGAGGACCTGGGCCGGGTCGTCCACGAGGTCCGCCGCTTCCTCGCCGCGCCACCCGCCGAGGAGCCGACCACCCGGATCGAGTGCCGCTTCCGCTCCGGCGACGGCGACTGGCTCAACGTCGAGTCCACCGTCAACCGCCATCACGGCGGCCTGATCTTCAACAGCCGGGACGTCACCGAACGGGTCCGCCTCCAGGCGCAGCTCCAGCACACCGCCGAGCACGACCCGCTCACCGACCTGCCCAACCGCGCCCTGTTCACCAAGCGCGTCCAGCAGGCCCTCACCGGCCGCAGAGCGACCGACGCCGGCACCGCCGTGCTCTTCATCGACCTCGACGGGTTCAAGGCGGTCAACGACACCGTCGGCCACCAGGCCGGCGACGAGCTGCTCGTCCAGGCCGCCCGCCGCCTCCAGGACTCGGTGCGGTCCGGCGACAGCACCGCCCGGTTCGGAGGCGACGAATTCGCCGCGCTCATCATCGGCGACGGCACCCGCGACCCCGCCGCCCGCGAGTACCGCATTCACGAGATCGCCGACCGGCTGCGGCTCACCCTCTCCCAGCCCTACCGCGTGGAAGGAGGCACCGAGGTCCGCGTCGCCGCCAGCATCGGCGTGGCCTTCGCCGAGCCCGGCATCACCCCCGGCGCCCTGATGCGCAACGCCGACCTCGCGATGTACCGCGCCAAGCAGGCCGGCAAGGGCCGCGTCGAGCTCTACGCCCCGCAGATGCAGGCCGACGTGGTGCGCCGCGCCGAGCTGGCCACCCGGCTGCGCACCGCGCTGCACGAGGGCGAGTTCGCGCTGCTCCACCAGCCGATCGTGGAGCTGGAGACCGGCCTGGTCACCGCCGTCGCCGCACAGCCCCGCTGGCGCTCGGCCCAGGGGATACTGTTCACCCCCGCCGAGTATCTGAGGGTGGCCGAGAGCGAGCGCGGCGACGAAGGCGCGCGCGCCGCCGAGCTGGGCCGCTGGACGGTCGAGAAGGCCGTCGAGCAGGCCGCGCAGCGCTGCCGCGCGGGTCACTCCGCACCGGTGTACGTCCGGCTGTCCGCCGGCCGGCTGATGGACAGGTCGCTGCCGCCCAAGTACCTCGAAGGGCTGCTGATCCGGCACGGGCTGCCCACCGGCGCGCTCGTCCTGGAGCTGTCCGGAAGTGATCCCCGCGTGTCGCTGGACGAGCTGGAGCGGCGGCTGGTGACCTTGCGCCGGCTCGGCGTGCGGATCGCCCTGGACGGGTTCGGCAGCGGCTATGCCGCGATCAGCGCCCTGCGCAGGCTGCCCATCGATACGCTCAAGCTCGACCGGGGGCTGGTCGACGGCGTGGTCGAGTCCGCCCGGCTGCACAAGATCACCGCCGGGCTCCTGAGGATCGCCTCCGACCTCGGGATGCGGTCCGTGGCCGAGGGCGTCGACGTGCCCGAGCAGGCACTGGCCCTGCGCGCCATGGGGTGCACCCACGGTCTGGGCGCGGCCTTCTCGGGGCCGCTCGACGAGCACCGCCTGCGCCACACCCTGGACCTCGGCGCCTACCCCGTACCCCGTGTGCCCGGCCCTGCGAACGTGCTGGTCGGCGGCGTGCTGCCGGCGGGCGTGGCGCTGCCGTCGAGCGCGCGTTCGGGGCACGCGGGCGGCGCGGGATCGCTCGCCCATGCTCCATTGCGTTCAAATAATGAGACGCCTGTCCCACCCACTTGACACCTCATGTGCGCCGGGTGGAGGGTCAGTCCCATGCGCACCCGAATTCTCGTACTTGGAAAGCGCGTCGGCTGAAGCAGGCCCCCCATAAGCCCTGCTGAACTCTCCGGCGCGCTCCCCTCGCTTGCCTCGCGGCACGAGGGGTTTTTTGTTGCACCGGAACGACGCGGAACCACGCAGACCCACCCAAATCCTCATCCGTCGAATCATCCGTCGAATCCTTCGAGAAGAGAATGTCGATGACCGAGCAGGCCACCGGGGCCCACCATCCGCAGCCGCGGGCCCGTAGCGGCGCGGCGCAGCAGCCCGCCACCGTCGAGCACGTCACGGGTGCGCAGTCCCTCATCCGCTCGCTTGAGGAGGTCGGGGCCGAGGTCGTGTTCGGCATTCCCGGCGGTGCGATCCTCCCCGCGTACGACCCGATGATGGACTCCTCGAAGGTCCGCCATGTTCTGGTCCGTCACGAGCAGGGCGCGGGTCATGCCGCCACCGGTTACGCGCAGGCCACGGGCAAGGTCGGGGTGTGCATGGCCACCTCCGGGCCCGGCGCCACCAATCTCGTCACCCCGATCGCCGACGCCCATATGGACTCCGTGCCGCTGGTGGCCATCACCGGGCAGGTCGCCTCCAAGGCGATCGGCACGGACGCCTTCCAGGAGGCGGACATCTGTGGCATCACCATGCCGATCACCAAGCACAACTGGCTGGTCACCGATGCCGCGGAGATTCCCCGGACGATCGCCGAGGCGTTCCACGTCGCCTCCAGCGGCCGCCCCGGTCCGGTGCTGGTCGACATCGCCAAGGACGCCCTCCAGGCCCGTACCACCTTCAGCTGGCCCCCGCACACCGATCTGCCCGGCTACCGCCCGGTGACCAAGCCGCACGCCAAGCAGATCCGCGAGGCCGCCAAGCTGATCACCCAGGCCCGGCGCCCGGTGCTCTACGTCGGCGGCGGTGTGATGAAGGCCGGCGCCACCGCGGAGCTCAAGGTCCTCGCCGAGCTGACCGGCGCCCCCGTCACCACCACCCTGATGGCGCTGGGCTCCTTCCCCGACAGCCACCCGCAGCACCTGGGCATGCCGGGCATGCACGGCTCCGTCGCCGCCGTCACCGCCCTGCAGAAGTCCGACCTGATCGTCGCCCTCGGCGCGCGCTTCGACGACCGCGTCACCGGCAAGCTGGACTCCTTCGCCCCGTACGCCAAGATCGTCCACGCGGACATCGACCCCGCCGAGATCGGCAAGAACCGCGCCGCCGACGTGCCGATCGTCGGCGACGCCCGCGAGGTCATCGCCGACCTGATCGTCGCGATCCAGGCCGAGCACGCCGAGGGCCACACCGGCGACTACACCGCCTGGTGGGCCGACCTCGACCGCTGGCGGCGGACCTACCCGCTGGGCTACGACCAGCCCGAGGACGGCAGCCTCTCCCCGCAGCAGGTCATCCAGCGCATCGGACAGCTCGCGCCGAAGGACACCATCTACGCGGCCGGCGTGGGCCAGCACCAGATGTGGGCCTCCCACTTCATCGACTACGAGCAGCCCCGCACCTGGCTCAACTCCGGCGGCGCCGGGACGATGGGCTACGCCGTGCCCGCCGCCATGGGCGCCAAGGCCGGCGCGCCCGACCGCACGGTCTGGGCCGTCGACGGCGACGGCTGCTTCCAGATGACCAACCAGGAGCTGGTCACCTGCGCCCTGAACAACATCCCCATCAAGGTCGCCGTCATCAACAACGGCGCCCTGGGCATGGTCCGCCAGTGGCAGACCCTGTTCTACAACCAGCGCTACTCCAACACGGTCCTGCACGCGGGCCCGGAGTCGGACGGCAAGGAGACGCACGCCGGGACGCGGGTGCCGGACTTCGTGAAGCTGGCCGACGCCATGGGCTGTGTGGGCCTGCGCTGCGAGGACCCGGCCGACCTGGACAAGGTCATCGAAGAGGCCAACGCCATCAACGACCGCCCGGTCGTCGTCGACTTCATCGTCCACCAGGACGCCATGGTCTGGCCGATGGTCGCCGCCGGCACCTCCAACGACGAGATCCTCGCGGCGCGCGGCGTCCGCCCGGACTTCGGCGACAACGAAGACGACTGAGGACGAAGAGGAAGTTAGAGATGACCAAGCACACGCTCTCCGTCCTGGTGGAGAACACGCCCGGCATCCTCACCCGGATCGCCGCCCTGTTCGCCCGCCGCGGCTTCAACATCGACTCGCTCGCCGTCGGCGTCACCGAGCACCCCGACATCTCCCGCATCACGATCGTCGTCAACGTCGAGTCGCTGCCGCTGGAGCAGGTCACCAAGCAGCTCAACAAGCTCGTCAACGTGCTGAAGATCGTCGAGCTGGAGGACAGCAACGCCATCCAGCGCGAACTGGTGCTGGTGAAGGTCCGCGCCGACAACGAGACCCGCTCCCAGATCGTCGAGATCGTCCAGCTCTTCCGCGCCAAGACCGTCGACGTCTCCCCGGAGGCCGTCACCATCGAGGCCACCGGCGGCAGCGACAAGCTCGGCGCGATGCTCAAGATGCTGGAGCCCTTCGGCATCAAGGAGCTGGTGCAGTCCGGGACGATCGCCATAGGGCGCGGCGCCCGCTCCATCACCGACCGCAGCCTGCGCGCGCTGGACCGTACGGCCTGACGCGCCGGCCCCTGACGCGCCGCCCCCGACGCCTCACTCCTCCGACCGGAAAACGTCTTCCGGTCAGAAGACCCCTTACCGCTTCCCCCCTCACCCGCCCGTCATACGGTGGGACGCACAACCGGAAACCCGGAAACAAGGAGATACCTCACGTGGCTGCCGAGCTGTTCTACGACAACGACGCCGACCTGTCCATCATCCAGGGCCGCAAGGTCGCGGTCCTCGGCTACGGCAGCCAGGGCCACGCCCACGCGCTGTCGCTGCGCGACTCCGGCGTCGATGTCCGGGTGGGCCTGCACGAGGGCTCCAAGTCCAAGCAGAAGGCCGAGGAGCAGGGCCTGCGCGTCGTCACCCCGGCCGAGGCCGCGGCCGAGGCCGACGTCATCATGATCCTGGTGCCGGACCCGATCCAGGCCCAGGTCTACGAGGAGTCCGTCAAGGACCACCTCAAGGACGGCGACGCGCTGTTCTTCGGCCACGGCTTCAACATCCGCTTCGGCTTCATCAAGCCCCCGGCCGGCGTGGACGTCTGCATGGTCGCCCCCAAGGGCCCGGGCCACCTGGTCCGCCGTCAGTACGAGGAGGGCCGCGGCGTGCCGTGCATCGCGGCCGTCGAGCAGGACGCCACGGGCAAGGCGTTCGCCCTGGCGCTCTCGTACGCCAAGGCGATCGGCGGCACCCGCGCCGGCGTCATCAAGACCACCTTCACCGAGGAGACCGAGACCGACCTCTTCGGTGAGCAGGCCGTCCTGTGCGGCGGTGCCTCCGCCCTGGTCAAGGCCGGCTTCGAGACCCTGGTCGAGGCGGGCTACCAGCCGGAGATCGCGTACTTCGAGTGCCTCCACGAGCTCAAGCTGATCGTGGACCTGATGTACGAGGGCGGCCTGGAGAAGATGCGCTGGTCGGTCTCCGAGACCGCCGAGTGGGGCGACTACGTCACCGGCCCGCGGATCGTCAACGACGGCACCAAGGCCGAGATGAAGAAGGTCCTCGGCGAGATCCAGGACGGCACCTTCGCCAACAACTGGATGAAGGAGTACCAGGCCGGTCTGCCGAAGTACAACGAGTACAAGAAGGCCGACGAGGACCACCTGCTGGAGACCACGGGCAAGAAGCTCCGCAAGCTCATGAGCTGGGTGGACGACAAGGAGTAGCACTCCGCCGGTCGCCGGGCGGGCCCACGCGGCCCGCCCGGCGACCGCTCGCGTCTCCCGGCCGGCCACCCGCGGGTGACGTTTCCGTATCGGCGGCGGACGTGCCCGTATCCACCGATACACTGCTTCGCAACAAACGCCGTAGGCTCACAGCGTCGTGCGTCTTCCCCGCGGCTGCCCCCCTTCACCGCCTTCGGCCGTCGGGACGGCCGTCCGCGAAGGATTAGTGAGGACTGAGGACCACGTGAGCACTGCTTCCTCCCGCAAACCTGTCGTACTCATCGCCGAAGAGCTCTCGCCCGCCACCGTCGACGCCCTGGGTCCGGACTTCGAGATCCGCCATTGCAACGGCGCCGACCGCGCGGAGCTGCTACCCGCGATCGCCGACGTCGACGCCGTCCTCGTGCGCAGCGCCACCAAGATCGACGCCGAGGCGATCGCGGTCGCGAAGAAGCTGCGGGTCGTCGCCCGCGCCGGCGTCGGCCTGGACAACGTCGACGTCTCCGCCGCCACCAAGGCCGGCGTCATGGTCGTGAACGCCCCGACCTCCAACATCGTCACCGCCGCCGAGCTCGCCTGCGGCCTGCTGATCGCCACCGCGCGCAACATCCCCCAGGCCAACTCCGCGCTGAAGAACGGCGAGTGGAAGCGGTCGAAGTACACCGGCGTCGAGCTGTCCGAGAAGACCCTCGGCGTCGTCGGCCTCGGCCGCATCGGCGTGCTCGTCGCCCAGCGCATGTCCGCGTTCGGCATGAAGATCGTCGCCTACGACCCCTACGTACAGCCCGCGCGGGCCGCGCAGATGGGCGTCAAGCTCCTCACGCTCGACGAGCTGCTGGAGACCGCCGACTTCATCACCGTGCACCTGCCCAAGACCCCCGAGACCCTCGGTCTCATCGGTGACGAGGCACTGCACAAGGTCAAGCCGTCGGTCCGGATCGTCAACGCCGCGCGCGGCGGCATCGTCGACGAGGCGGCGCTGGCCACCGCCCTGAAGGAGGGCCGGGTCGCCGGCGCCGGCCTGGACGTCTACACCTCCGAGCCGTGCACGGACTCCCCGCTGTTCGAGTTCGACAACGTCGTCGCCACCCCGCACCTGGGCGCCTCCACGGGCGAGGCGCAGGAGAAGGCGGGCATCGCGGTCGCGAAGTCGGTCCGCCTCGCGCTCGCCGGCGAGCTGGTGCCCGACGCCGTCAACGTCCAGGGCGGCGTCATCGCCGAGGACGTCAAGCCCGGCCTGCCGCTGGCGGAGAAGCTCGGCCGCATCTTCACCGCGCTCGCGGGCGAGGTCGCGGTCCGGCTCGACGTCGAGGTGTACGGCGAGCTCACCCAGCACGACGTCAAGGTGCTCGAACTGTCCGCGCTCAAGGGCGTGTTCGAGGACGTCGTCGACGAGACCGTCAGCTACGTCAACGCGCCGCTCTTCGCCCAGGAGCGCGGCGTCGAGGTCCGGCTGACCACGAGCTCGGAGTCGGGCGACCACCGCAACGTGGTGACCGTGCGCGGCACGCTCTCCGGCGGCGACGAGGTCTCCATCTCCGGCACGCTGGCCGGCCCCAAGCACCTCCAGAAGATCGTCGCCGTGGGCGAGCACGACGTGGACCTGGCCCTCGCCGACCACATGGCCTTCCTCCGCTACGGCGACCGCCCCGGCGTCGTCGGCACGGTCGGCCGCATCCTTGGCGAGGCCGGCATCAACATCGCCGGCATGCAGGTCTCCCGCGCGACCGAGGGCGGCGAGGCGCTGGTCGCCCTCACGGTCGACGAGTCGATCCCGCTGCCGGTCCTCACGGAGATCGCGGAGGAGATCGGCGCGGTGTCCGCCCGCGCGGTGAACCTGACCGACTGAGGTCAACCGTACGTACGTGGGCCCGGCCGCCCTTCCCTGTACGGGACAGCGGCCGGGCCCACGCGCATGGGGGACGCGGGTCAGCTGAGGATGGCCGCTGCCATGATCAGCTGGGCGCCCCACTGGAACAGGACCGTCAGTGCGCGCGCCCCGCCGGACCTCGCCCACCGCTCGGGCCAGTTGACGGCCAGGACACCGAGGACCGCCGCCGCGAAGAACCCTCCGTAGATCCAGGCCCCGGGCCACGCCGAACACTGCTCGCCGTTCATCAGGCAGGCGGCCGCCCGTTCCGTGGTGAGGTACAGGATGAAGGAGACGATGGCCATGGGGGCGAGCAGGACCAGCCCGGCGACGGCTCCTCTGCGCGCATCGCGGGCGCTCCACGTGTACGGCTCCGCGGGAAGTGCGTCGGCGACGAGGCCGGTGTCGGAAGGTGCCATGGCCTCATTCAACGCGGTGGGGCGGTGCGGGTGACCGGGGAACGTACTCGGTTCGCCTGAGTAGCCGGGCTCAATTCCCTGCCGGCCGGCCCGGGGAAAATGCCGGGTGTCCTCTGGCGGCGCGGGAGATGATCCTGATCATGGACACGACGACGAATGGCGCGAGGGTCGTCGGACGCCGCCGCTTCGGGGTACTCCGGACGCGGGACTTCCGACTCCTCTGGACCGGCGAGACCGCCAGTGGACTGGGCAGCAGCATCACGACCGTGGCCCTGCCCCTCATAGCCGTCGCGGTACTCCACGTCGGCACGTTCGCCGTCGGCCTGCTCGCGGCGGCGGTCTGGCTGCCCTGGCTGGTCATCGGGCTGCCGGCGGGCGCGTGGGTGGACCGTCTCCGCCGCCGGCCCGTCATGATCGCGTGCAATGCCGTATCGGCGGTCATGTACGCGAGCGTCCCGTTCGCCGCGTGGCTGGACGCGCTCACCTTCGCCCACCTGCTCGTGGTGGCGCTGGTGTGCGGAGTGGCGGCGGTGTTCTTCAACACGGCCTACCATGCGTACATCCCCGCCGTCCTCGACGGCCCCGACCTGCTGGAGGGCAACGCCAAGCTCCAGGGCGGCGAGGCCGCGACGCGGGTTCTCGGCCGGGGAGCGGCGGGCCTGATCGCCCAGGCGTTCGGCGCGGTGTCCGGGCTGCTGATCGACGCGGTGACGTTCGTGATCTCGACCGTCTGTCTCGTCCTGATCCGGGCCCGCGAACCGGAACCGGCGGCGCCCGCACCGACGGCCACCTTGCGGCAGCAGATTGGCGAGGGCCTGGGGTTCGTGACCCGGGACCGTTACCTGCGGCCGATGGTGACGTACGGGGCGGTGGTGAACCTCGCGCTGATGGGCTACCAGGGCGTCCAGATCGTCTTCCTGGTGCGGACGGTGGGCGTCACGCCCGCGACCGTCGGCGCCCTGATCATGGCCGGGAGCTGCGGAGGCATCCTCGGCGCGCTGCTCGCCGGCCCCGTCGGCCGGCGCTTCGGCACCGCCCGCGGCATGCTCGTGCTGCAACTGCTCACCGGCCCGTTCGCGCTGCTGCTGCCGCTGACGACCCCGGGGGCCGGCCTGTTGTTCTTCGCGCTCGGCGCGTTCACGGTGGGCGCGGGGATCGTCGCCTGCAACGTCGTGCTGGGCAGCTTCCGGCAGACCTACTGCCCGCCGCACCTGCTGGGCCGGGTCGTCGCGACGACGATGGTCCTCAACCACAGCACGATCCCGCTCGGTTCGTTGCTCGCGGGCTTCCTCGGCGAGGTGATCGGCCTCCGCCCCACGATGTGGGTCATGACCGGCCTGCTCGCACCCTGCTGGCTGATCCTGGCCCTCGGCCCGATGCGGGGCCGCCGCGATCTGCCTTCGGCGTACGAACCGGCGGAGGCCGGCCGCGCCGGCGTGGCGCGGCCGGCCGCGGTTACGGAGTGAGCGCGGCGCGCCAGAAGCGGTGGACGACCTCCCGGTAGCCGGTGTGGGAGGGGTTCCGGCCGACGTGCCGGAACGCCCAGTCCCGTACGTCTTCGAAGTCGTCACCGGCGTCGGACGAGGCGCCGCATGTCGTGCACTGCATCTCGAACACGACGGGCGGCGCTTCGGGAGCGTTCTCGGGCGCGATCGTCCAGTCCGCGTACCGGATGACGGTCCGGGCGCTCACTTCCCCCACCGCCCGGCACCGTTGACGGCCCGCACCTTGGCGCTGAGCAGCTCGGCGGGGGTGGCGGGGCGGGCGGTGCCGGGCTGGACGTCCCACTCCCTGCCGCCGGACGGCGGACGCAGCTGGAGGTGGGGCCCGTCGTGGGCCATGACCTCACCGACCTGACCGGTGCGCTCGTCGAGGACGAAGGTGCCGGGGGCGGGGAGCGGAGGGGGTTCCGGGGCGGCGCAGGTACAGGTACGGAGGGGCGAGCTCGGCTTGAGATCGATGCCGTGGGCGGTGGCCCAGAGGTGGACGGCGCAGGTGGGGGTTGGGTGCGGTGGTGGCGTCGGGGCGGGCGCGCGGTTCGGTGAGGGTGCGGGGTCGTTCGCGCGGGGGCGCGGGCCCTCTTCGGGGACGCCGGGCGCGAAATACGCCCGTACCCATGCGAACCAGCGGCGGATAAGGTCGTGCATGTTGACGCTCCTACTCAGCGTTGGCCATGCCCCGGGGTCGTTGGAGCGGCCGCCGGGGTCTTCGTTTCGAGCGGATCCCTGTCGATCGCTCTGACCGCAGGGATCGAAAGAGCGCCCCTCCACGACAAGGAAGGGCGTGGCTTGCGTCACACCCTCCACACTGGACCGGTAAACCGGACCAGTCAAGCCCGCGTCAACTTGCCGTTCCCATGGGGTAGTTTGCGGTTCGCTCCCACAAGTCCGACGGAGTCACACCCTCCTCGCACACCAGAGGGACCCCAGCAGCATCACGAGCGACGTGGAGGTCCACTGCCACCGCGAGTGGAATCGAGCGCTCCAGCACTTCGGCCTCGATTGCGGTCGCCAATCGCACTGTCGTCATGTCGGTGCCCTGAGCGGGGGAGCGGCCAGTCTGACGCGTCACGTAGTGAGTCGTCCCCTCGACGATTGGCTTCGCCTGAGCCAGCTTTGGGCAATGATCTGCCACATCCGGTGGAAACCACGCGCTTACCAGCGACAACGGCGCCCCATCGGTGAGCAGTACCAGCCGGTCCCGCCGCAGTGCCGATTCTCCTGCCCGGAGCCCCAGAGCGTCAGCGATACGTGCGGGAGGCGTCTCCCGGGCCGGTTGGCCCAGCCGTCGAAATGGACGGCCTGTGGCTGATCGCGTGGTGGTGGCTCCACGGCTACCGGCCGAGCGGGCCAACGGCACCTCCGTCACACGGAAGCCAAGGCCCTGGTGAGCGATGATCGCGCCATCGGCGCGCAAGACATCGAATGCCTTATTGACCGTCGCTCGGGATACGTTCCATTGTTCACACAGATCGCGGCCGGATGGCAGGAGATCGCCAGGGCTGAACTCCCCCTCGGTAATCCGGCGTCGCAAGGAGTCGGCGATCTGCTCGTATTTCAGCATCGGCATGGCTCAACACTCCTGTATCGCTGGACAGGTGGACCGGTCACGGTAGAGCATCCGCAGCATGACGACCCTGCCAGTGAATCCGGAGATCATCGACTTCTACACCGACACCTTCGACGAGGCCACCCGCCTGACGGGCACCGCGGACGGGGTGTTGGAGATGGTCCGTACGCAGGAGCTTCTCCGCCGTCACCTGCCGCCCGCACCCTGCACCGTTCTCGACGTCGGCGGTGGTCCCGGCGCGCACGCGCGGTGGCTTTCCGCCGACGGGTACCGCGTGCACCTCGTCGACCCGGTCGCCAAGCACGTCGTGCAGGCGGCCGACGCAGGCTGCACGGCGGAGGTCGGGGACGCCCGTGGCCTCGCCGCCGGCGACGGCTCGTACGACGTCGTGCTCCTGCTCGGCCCGCTGTACCACCTGCTCGACCGGGCCGACCGTGATCAGGCGCTGGCCGAGGCGCGCCGGGTCACGGCGGCCGGCGGGCTGGTCGTCGCGGCCGCGATCAACCGTTACGCGTCGCTGTTCGAGCACACCGCCACGACCTGGCTGGACCGCGCGAGTGTGCGGGACGCGGTGACCGACATCCTGGCGACGGGCGTGCACGAGCCGGGCCGCAAGGGGTTCACCGCCGCGTACTTCCACACAGGTTCCCAGCTGGCCGAGGAGATGCGCGCCGCCGGTCTCCGCGACGTCACGGTGTACGGCGTCGAAGGTCCCACCTGGTCTTTGCTCAAGGCCGCCGAGCTGCACGGCGGCGTGTCGCTCGTCGACTCGCCCATGTTCCGCGCGGCCCTCGCCGCGGCCCGGGCGGCGGAACCGTATCCGGACCTGCTGGCCGCGAGCTCCCATCTGCTCGCCGTCGCCCGCGTCTGAGTCCGGTTCCGCTATCGAAGCTGCCGTCAGAGCGGAATATCACCGCCGAACGCCCACCCGCTCCACTTCGTCACCTCGATCGCCACGACCGGCCCTTCCGGCGGCTGCTCCGCGTACTGCGGGTACTTCTCCCGGAGCAGCCCGACCGCCGTGGCGAGCCCCGCGGTTTCCGTCCAGATCTCCGCCTGGCCGTCGGCCCGTGCCCACCACAGTTGCCGCCAGTCGTCCGCGTAGTGGTCGGCGAGGACGGAGACCTGGGGGTTGCGGCGGATGTTCCGCAGGCGGCGCGGGTTCCGGGTGGTCTTCGGTTTGTGGTCGATCGCGAAGTACAGGAGATTCCGGCTGACGGCGAAGGTGATGGGCACGACGTGCGGCCTGCCCGTCTCGTCTGCCGTGGCCAGCCGGGCGACCGGCGATCCGGTCAAGCGCGCCCGGGCTTCCGAGGATCCCAGCTTCATGGTTCGACCGTAGCTTGAATCCCACCCATGGAATCCTTCGCCGCCGCAGGCGTCATCCCGTGGCCAGTCGCTCACGCCACCAGTCCACCGTCGCCTCGACCTGCTCCTCGACCGGGGTGGCTCGTACCGCGAACGCGGATTCGTAAGCGCTCGAATCAACCACAAAAGGATGTTCGAACTGGTAGCGGATCTCCCTCAGTTCCCGGATCAGCGGGGAGAAGATCGAAGCGACACCCAGCACGGCCGGCGAGAGCCTGCGCACCGCTACCGGTCCCGTTCGCGACTGGGCGGCCAGGCGGTCGACCATCTCCCGGGTGGACAGCGCGGGCTCCGTCGGGATGTGCCAGGCCCGCCCCCAGGCCCGCTCCTCGCCCGCGACCTCGACCAGGGCCCTGGCCACATCAGGAAGATAGCTCCAACTGTGCGGGGCGTCCGGATCCCCGAGCGTGGAGACCGGCTTGCCGCGCAGCAGCCGCGGCACGACCCGCGCGGCCAGGTGCCCGCCGTCGGTCACGCCGGGCCCGAAGAAGTCCGAGGCCCGCACTTCGACCGCCCTGATATCGCCCTGCTCATGCAGCATCCGCGCCCGCTCCCACACCGCGGCGCGCACCCGCCCCTTGGGGCCGGTCGCCGCGAGCGGCAGTTTCTCGGTCATGGGGCCGTCCACCGGACCGTAGCCGTAGAGGTTGCCCAGCATGACCAGGACGGCCCCGGTCGCCTCGGCCGCCGCGCAGACCGACGAGGCCAGTGGCGGCCATCCACTCGCCCAGCGGGGGTAGGGCGGTGCGGCACAGCTGAAGATCGCGGCCGCGCCCCCCGACACCTCGATCAGCCGCTTGCTGTCCGTCGCGTCCGACGCGACGTGCTCGATGCCGGGCTCCGGGCTCCCGCCCGACCTGGTGACGACCCGTACCGAGTGCCCCTTCTCGGCCAGCAGCCGAGCAGTGGCCGCCCCGGCGGGTCCGAATCCCACAACCACATAAAGGCTCACGCACGCACACTAGCGCGAGTGTGTGCTGCTCAAATGCCAGGCAATCCCCCCTTGTCAGGTGGTGCGCCGCATCTGTTCTCCCGTAGGGATGGCAGGCGCGGGAGGCAGGTGTGAAGGCGCGGCGAGCACCGTGCGGCAGTCGAGCCAGGCGTCGTCGCTGAGCCAGTCGCGGAAGCGGGTGAACAGGGCGAGGAGCTCGGGGCCCCACTTCTCGCGGAAGACGGGGTCGAAGCGAGCGAGGTCGAGTTCGTTGGCGGCGGACAGCTCGGCGAAGTCCCGGCGCAGCCGCGGTTCCGGCGTGTGGGTGCGGCCGGTGAACCGGTCGTGGAAGGCGGCGTCGGCCTGCGCGAAGGCCGGATAGGTGGCCTTCCGGTCGCACGAGGCGTAGAGGTGGACGATCGCTTCGGCCTCGGTGCCGATGACCGCTGCGAGGTCCGCACGGCGGTCGAGCGGCAGCAACACCGTGGGGAAGCCGTCGGTGCCGTACAACGCGTGGCACAGGCCGGCGAGTTGGAGAGCCGGCCGGGCTTTCCACGTGGCGAGCCGGTCATGGACGCGCTGCAGGTGGGCGAGGAGGGTACCGCCGGGGTGGGCGATGGCCTCGGCGCCGAGCCGGCGCAGGAGCGTCACCGCCCGGGCGGACGCGACAGGGGGAGTCGGCACAGGTCCGTGTCCTTTCGGTGCTCGACGGTCGGCGGTCGGCACCCGTCCAGTGCCTTCGCCCGGTCCGGATCCTCGCGAAGGCACCGGACGGGTTGCCGTCTGGGGCCCTGTGACGATCCTCGCCGCCTTCGTGGGCCCCGGTCAATCCTGGGGATCGCTTGCCATCTCCCGGCTGTGGCTTGGGAGTTGTGACTCTGGATGACCTGCGCGTGTTCGTCGCCGTGTGCCGGGCCGGAGCCTCGGCGCCGTGGCCCGCGAGCTGAGCTGTACCTCCCCACGGGTGCGCAGGGCTTCCTGTCCTGTTCCGCTCAGTGGTCCAGTGCCCAGCGTGCCGGGCGCGGGTACGGTCCGACGGCCGCGGCAGGCCGTGATGCGGCCGGGTGACGCGAACCGCCGCCGGCAACGGCAGGTGGCGCCGGACATCATCATCGCGGGCGTCCGAGTCACCGGACGGGTGGGGCGCCCGGCGTACGAGCCGCCGGGCGCCCCACCCCGTACGCCGCTCAGCGCACGGGCGTCTCCGCGGGCGCCGCCTCCGCCATGTCCGCCCCTGTCCCCTCCGTCCGCGCGCCCACCTCGCGCAGCAGCACCGGGGCCAGCACCGCCGCCGCCAGGACCGCCGCCGCGCCGATCGCCGCCGCGTGCATGCCGCCGGTGAAGGCGTCGCGCGCCGCCGCCGCGACCGTGTCACCCAGACGCGACGGCAGCCCGTCGGCCGCCGCCAGCGCGTTCCCCAGCGTCTCCCGTACGGACTCCCGCGCCCCGGCCGGCAGGCCGGCCGGCATCGCCTCGCCGATGTCGTGGCGGTAGAACGCGGCGCCGACACTGCCCAGCACCGCCGTGCCCAGCGCCGCGCCGAACTCCTGCCCCGTCTCCAGGAGCGCGGCCGCCGCGCCCGAGTGTTCCGCCGGGGCGGCGTCCAGGGCCAGGTCGGTGATCAGGGTCATCACCGTGACGATGCCGACCGCCACGATGCCCGAGGCGGCCAGGATCACCCAGATCCCCGAGCCGGCCCCGGCGAGGGCGAAGAGGTAGCCGAACGCGGCGACGGCGAAGGCCCCGCCGATCACGTACGCGCGGTCGACGCCCCGCCGTACCAGCGCCGTCGCCGCCGGCGCGGCGCCGCCCACCGCGACGGACGGGATCAGGCACCACAGCGCCGCCTCCAGCGGGCTCTTGCCGAGGACCAGTTGCAGGTACTGCATGGAGAACACCGTGAAGCCCGCCATGGCGAACATCGCCACCGCGTTGACGCCGATCGCCGGTCCGAAGGCCCGGCCCCGGAACAGCGCCGGGCTGATCATCGGCTCCGCCACCCGCCGCTGTCGCCGCACGAACAGCGCGCCGACGGCGAGCCCGGCCGCGATGGACAGCGGGGGCAGGGCGCCGAAGCCGTCGGCGGCGATCCGCTTCAAGCCGTGGACGACGGGCAGGACCGCCGCGAAGGACAGCAACGAGCTGAGCACGTCGAAGCGGCGGCCGGTCGCCGGGCTCCTGAACTCCGGCACGAGCAGCGGCGCGAGGATCAGCAGCAGCAGCATCGCCGGCAGGTTGATCAGGAACACCGAGCCCCACCAGAAGTGGCTCAGCAGAAAGCCGCTGAGCACCGGGCCGAGGGAGATCCCGCTCGTCATCACCGCCGACCAGACGGCCACCGCCGTGGCGCGCTGCGCCGCGTCGCGGAACATGTTGCGTACGAGTGCCAGCGTGGACGGCATCAGCGTGGCGCCGCCGACGCCGAGCAGGGCCCGTGCGGCGATGAGCGTCTCGGCGCTGTGCGCGTACGCCGCCGCCACGGACGCGGCGCCGAAGGCGGCGGCACCGATCAGCAGCAGCTTGCGGCGGCCGATCCGGTCGCCCAGCGCGCCCATGGTCAGCAGGAGACCGGACAGCACGAAGCCGTACATGTCGAAGATCCACAGCTGTTGGGTGGCGGTCGGCTCCAGGTCGTGGCTGATGAACGGTACGGCGAAATAGAGCACCGAGACGTCCATGGAGACCAGGAGCAGCGGCAGCGTCAGCACCGCCATCCCGATCCATTCCCTGCGGCCGGCGCGAGGGCCGGAGGCGGTGTGGTGCGCTGCTGTCCGTCGGGACATCGGAGGCTCCCCCTAGTGCGGTCTGTTTATGGCGTACGCGTCATCGCGTACAAGGTACGCACAGACCTCTGACATCCGCAATTCTGGGCGTACTTGGGAGGTAGTGCACTAGTGCAAGCGGGATCCGGTGCTAGCCTTCCGTCCATGGGTGCACTAGAACGGTCGGCGACTCCGGCCCCCGCTCCGTACCTCCGGATCGCCGCGGAACTCCGCGACCGCATCACCTCCGGCGAACTGCGCGCGGGCGAGAAGGTCCCCTCCACCCGGCAGATCACCCAGGAGTGGGGCGTGGCCATGGCGACCGCCACCAAGGTCCTGGCGGTGCTGCGGCGGGAAGGACTCGTCCGGGCCGTGCCGGGCGTGGGTACGGTCGTGGAGTCGCCCGGCGGCCGTGCGGGACCCCTGGCGCGCGCGCCCCGGCGCAACAGCGCGCGCGAAGGCGAGAACGCGCTCACCCGGGAGCGCGTCGTCCGGACTGCCATCGGCATCGCCGACGCCGAGGGTGCGGCGGCCCTGTCCATGCGCGCCATCGCGGCCGAACTCGGCGTCTCCACCATGGCCCTGTACCGCTATGTGCCGGGCAAGGACGAGCTGGTCGTCCTGATGGCGGACGCCGCCTTCGGCGAGGACGAGCTGCCGGCCGACGCGCCCGAGGGCTGGCGGGAGCGGCTGGAGGCGGCCGCGCGCCTGCAATGGGCGCTCTACCGGCGCCACCCCTGGCTCGCGAAGGCGATGTCCTTCACCCGGCCCCTGCTGTCCCCGAACGCCCTCGCCCACATGGAGTGGGCCATGGCGCCGGTGGAACGGCTGGGGCTCGACCCGCAGGCCATGCTCCACATCACCGTCACCGTCGCGGGCTACGTGCGCGGCGTCGCCGTGAACCTGGAGGACGAGGCGGAGGCCGAGCAGGACACCGGCATCACCAATGACCAGTGGCTGGAGGCGCAGTACCCGGCGATGGTCGAGATCGTCGAGTCGGGCCGGTACGCGATGTACGGGCGCATCATGCGCGATCCGGGCGTCGATCTGACCCTGGACTCGATGTTCGAGTTCGGGCTGCTGCGGCTGCTGGACGGGCTGGGTGCCCACATCGCGCGGCGGCGCCCCGGTCCGTGAGGGACGGGGGCGCCAGGCGGAAGGTTCAGCGGACGGCCGTTGCTCGCGCCGCCGGCTCGGGCTCCGGCTCCGCCGCCGGCGGCTCCGTCCGTACGCCCCGCAGCGCGGCCACCGTGAGGACGGCGGCGAGGAGCAGGACCGCCGTGCCGCCGAGGGCGGCGACGTTCATGCCGTGCGTGAACGCCTCGCGGGCGGCGGTCAGCACGGTCCCGCCGGCCTGGCCCGGCAGGTCGGCCGCGACGGAGGCCGCGCCGCCGAGCGTCTCGCGCGCCGCCTCCAGCGCACCGTGCGGCAGGTCCGGGGACAGGGCGTCGTTCACGTCGCGGCGGTAGACGGCCACGCCGACGGTGCCGAAGAGGGCCATGCCCATGGCCCCGCCGAACTCCTGGCCGGTCTCCAGCAGGGCGGCGGCGGTGCCCGCCTTCTCCGGCGGGGCGGTGGCGAGCGCCATGTCGGAGACCAGTGCCATCACGACGACGATGCCGCAGCTGACGACGGCCGCCCCGACCAGCACGAGGGTCAGTGACCGCGGACCGCACACCGCGAGCAGCGCGTAGCCGGCGGCGCCGATGACGAACCCGGCGGCCATGACCCAGGACTTCGGCAGCTTCTGGCCGAGGGTGGCGGCCGCCGGCGCGGTGAACCCGACCGCGAGGGACGGGACGGTGCCCCACAGCGCCGCCTCCAGCGGGCTCTTGCCGAGCACCGACTGCAAGTACTGGGTGGTGAAGTAGGCGGAACCCATCATTCCGAAGGTAGCGAGGGTGTTCAGCCCGATGCCGGCCCCGAAGGCCCGGTGCCGGAACAGCGCCCGGCCGATCATCGCGTCGGGGCGGGTGCGCTGACGGTGGACGAAGGTCACGGCGAGGACCAGGCCGACGGCGACGCACAGCACCATGGGGAGGGTGATGCCGTGGGCGGCCATCTCCTTGATCCCGTAGATCACCGGCAGTACGGCGCCCATCGACAGCGGCACGCTCAGCAGGTCGAACCGGCCCGGCGCCGGGTCCTTGAACTCGGGTACCAGCAGCGGCACGAGCACCAGCAGCAGCACCATCGCCGGCACATTGATCAGGAACACCGAGCCCCACCAGAAGTGGTCGAGCATCACACCGCCCAGTACCGAGCCGAGCGCGATACCGCCCGCCATGGCGCCGCTCCAGATCCCGATCGCCTTCGAGCGCTGCTTGCCGTCCCGGAACATGTTGCGCAGCAAGGCCATGGTGCTGGGCATCAGCGTCGCGCCCCCGATGCCGAGGACGGCCCGCGCCGCGATGAGCATCTCCGGGTTCCGTGCGTACGCGGCGGCGACCGAGGCGGCGCCGAAGGCCGTGGCGCCCAGGAGCAGCAGCTTGCGGCGGCCGATCCGGTCGCCGAGCGACCCCATCGTGATCAGCAGCCCGGCGAGGGCGAACGCGTAACTGTCGAAGATCCACAGCTGCTGGGTGCCGGTGGGGGCCAGCTCCGTGCTGATGGCGGGGATGGCGAAGAAGAGCACGGAGACGTCCATCGAGACCAGGAGGAGGGGCAGCAGGAGGACGACGAAGGCCGTCCATTCCCTGCGCCCGGCACGTGCGCCGGAGTTCGTCATGCCGAGGACTATACGGTTGTCTTAAACGCTTGTCTATGACGTTTGTATAGGACGGTCGTGTGAGACGGACGTCTGGGACGGCCGTCTTGTACGGCTGTCTGGTACGCCCGTATGACCCCGGCTAGGCTTCCGGCATGGGACATCGCGAAGATCTGCTCGAAGGCGCCAAGGCATGCCTGCTCGAAAAGGGCTGGGTGCGGACCACCGCGCGCGACATCGTGGCCGCCTCGGGCGCCAACCTCGCCTCCATCGGCTACCACTACGGCTCCAAGGACGCGCTGATGATGGCCGCGTTCATCAAGCTGACCGAGGAGTGGGGCGACGAGGTGAGCCGCACGCTGGCGGCCCGCGCCGACGGCGCCGTCTCGCGGGGCGAGTACCTCGCGGGCGCGCTGGACGCACTGACGGGGCAGTTCGAACGGGACCGCCCGTTCTGGGGGGTCCAGCTGGAAGTGATCGGGCAGATGGGGTCCAACCCCGATCTGAAGAAATGGTTCGCCGAAGTGCTGCCCAGCGGCCGGGAAGGGCTGGTGGCGATCTTCGAGGGCGTTCAGGACACCGAGGTGAGCGAGGAGGCGACGCGGACCGCGGGCGCCCTGTACCACGCGCTCTTCATCGGCATGTGGGTGCAGTGGCTCGTCGACGCGAAGACCGCACCGACCGGCGCCGAACTGGTGGAGGGGATGCGCAGGGTGCTGGCCGGGACGGTGCTGAACGCCTCCGGCGCCGACGGGGAGTGATCGGAGGCCGCCGGCCGGAGCGGAGGGACGACCGGCGGTAGGGCGTGGTCGGCCGGGCCGGGTGCCACCGGCCCGGCGTAAGGACCGTACGTCGTAAGGACCGTACGCCTTGGCCGACGGCCCTTACCTGCGTCCATTCCCTGTGCGCGGCCGCCAGGCCACCACCGCGTCGGCCGTGCCGTGCGGTGACTCATGTCCAAAAGACTCGCCCCTGAGACATATTCCGGCGTTGTGCGGGATATGGCCGAACTAGGCATGGCGGAGAGGAGCCGAGGAGCTTGGACTGGACGCACTGGATGTAGAGGACAACAGTCCGAACGCCTGGAAGGTAAGACATGACCGACACCGGGATCCGATCCACCACCCCGTCAGCCCCCGCCTTTCCCCGCGACCGTACGTGCCCGTACCAGCCACCGGCCGACTACGACGAGCTGACGGCGGACGGCCCGCTCACCCGCGTGACGCTCTACGACGGACGCGTGGTGTGGCTGGTGACCGGCCACACCGAGGCCCGCGCGCTGCTCACCGACCCCCGGGTCTCCACCGACCGGCAGAATCCGGCCTTTCCCGTGGTCGCCCCGCGCGCCGAGTCCCAGCACACCGTCGTCCTCCCGCTGCTGGGCGTCGACGACCCCGAACACGCCCGTCAGCGCCGCATGCTGATCCCCCGCTTCGGTCTCCAGCGCGTCAACGCCATGCGTCCGCAGATCCAGGCCGTCGTCGACCGCCTCATCGACACCATGCTCGCCAAGGGCCCCGGCGCGGAGCTCGTCTCCGCCTTCGCCCTACCCCTGCCCTCGATGGTCATCTGCTCACTGCTCGGCATCCCCTACGCCGACCACGACTTCTTCGAGACCCGCTCCCGCGCACTGCTCGCCGCGCGGACCGACCGCGAGGCCACCACCGCCCGCGACGAACTCCGCGCCTACCTCCACCGGCTCGTCGACCGGAAGAAGGACGACCCCGGCGACGGCCTCCTCGACGAACTCATCGCCGAGCGGCTCGCCGAGGACCAACTCGACCGCGACGAGCTCGTCATGATGACGCTTCTGCTGCTCGTGGCAGGCCACGAGACCACGTCCAACATGATCTCCCTCGGCACCTACACCCTGCTCGAACACCCCGGCGAACTCGCGGCCCTGCGCGCCGACCCCACCCTCATGCCCACCGCCGTGGAGGAGCTGCTGCGCTTCCTGTCCATCGCCGACGGGCTCGTGCGCGTCGCCACCGACGACATAGAGATCGCCGGACGGACCCTGCGCGCCGGCGACGGCGTCATGATCGGCACCTCGGTCGCCAACCGCGACGCCGCCGCCTACGACCACCCCGACACCCTCGACCTCCACCGCTCGGCCCGGCACCACGTCGCCTTCGGCTACGGCATCCATCAGTGCCTGGGCCAGAACCTGGCCCGAGCGGAGATGGAGCTGGCCCTGCTCACGCTCGTCCGCCGCATCCCGACCCTGCGGCTCGCCGTCGCACCGGACGAGGTGCCCGTCAAGCCCGGCGACACCCTGCAAGGACTCTTCGCCCTTCCCGTCACCTGGTGACACCCGTCAACAACAGAAGGAACAGCACGATGAGCGACATCCGCGTCAGCATCGACAGCGACAACTGCATCGGCTCCGGCCAGTGCGCCCTGACCGCGCCGAACGTCTTCACCCAGGACGACGACGGTTTCGGCACCGTCCTGCCCGGCCGCGAGGACGGGGCGGGCGACCCCCTCGTACGGGAGGCGGCACGGGCGTGTCCGGTGCAGGCGATCACGGTCGAGGAGAGCTGAGGCGGCCGGTACCGAAGGCGCGGCCGACGCAGTCGTCCAGTACGGCCCCGAACGCCCGGGGCGTCGCGGAGTCGGGCGCCTCCGTTCGTACCTCGTCCGCGCCGACGGCCAGGAAGTCCACGTCGGCCCGCCCGTCGCGGAAGAGCACCACCGACAGCCCCGAATCCCCGGGGCCCTCGACCTGGATCCCGACCGAGTACGGCCTCGCCACCCGCGCCCGGTCGGTCTCCAGCGGCTGCGGCCACGGCGCGTCCAGATCGACCCAGGTCACCGCCCCGGCCACCAGCCCACGCGCCCGCCACCCGGCCAGCCGCCCGGTGATCTCCGCGGCGGCCCGGTCCAGGTCGATGATGATCCTGTCCTCGATGTTCTCGATGTCGTCCGTCACCGAACCATGATCACCCAACGCCGTCACCCGCGGCGGCGGGCTGGAGGATCCGCGCGTTCGTGAGCACTGCTTCCTGCGGAACTACCGGAAGCCGGGCCCGAACCGTCTCGCTGCATCATGTAGGCATGATCACCATTCATCTGACGTACGAGATCGACGCCGACAAGCTTGAGGACTTCGAGGAATACGGTCGCCGCTGGGTTGGGCTGGTCAACCGTTTCGGCGGGACGCACCATGGCTACTTCCTGCCGAGTGAGGGCGACAGCGACATCGCCTACGCCCTCTTCTCGTTTCCCAGTCTCGCCGCGTACGAGCAGTACCGCACGGACAGCGTGTCTGATCCGGAGTGCCAGGACGCGTTCGAACTGGCTCGTCGCACGCGGTGCATCAAGCGGTACGAACGCCGCTTCCTCCGGCCGCTCGGCGGTGTGTCCTAGGCCGTGTCGTGTGCACCACCGCTGCGCGGCGGTGTCCTCAATCGCCGGACGGGCTGACATCGGCTGAGCTCAGCCGATGTCAGCCCGTCCGGCGATTGAGGACGCGCCCGCAGGGCGCTCGCCGCCGCAGGCGGCCCAACCAGCGCACCGCATTCGCTCAACTCGTCAGCGGGTTGACCGCCTCTCCGACCCTGACCTGAAACTGCGGATCCTGCAAGGCCCTACAGCCGCGCCGCCTTCAGCGTCATATGAAGGAGCAGCCGGTCCTCGCCGTTGTCCAGGTCGAGGCCCGTGAGTTGTTCGACGCGGGACAGGCGGTAGTAGAGGGTCTGGCGGTGGATGCCGAGGGCGGCGGCCGTGCGGCCGGCCTGGCCGGCGTGGTCGAGGAACGTCTCCGCCGTCCGGGCCAGTTCGGCGTGGGCCGGCGCCAGCAGAGGGCGTACCGAGGGGTCCGCCGCGGCCGCCACCGGCAGCGCGGCCAGCACCCGGTACGGGCCGATGCGCGCCCACTCCGCCACCGGGCCCAGCCGGGGCTCCGCGGCCGCCGCACGC
>NZ_JAGGOL010000077.1 GCF_018614525.1 Streptomyces sp. ISL-11 | reverse complement strand
GAAACAGAACCAAATGCTCAGTTAGACGTCATTTCAGTTGGTGTGATCTTGCGGCAGTCTGGGGTGATGACTGCTGCGCTTGTCGAGCGGATGGCATCGGAGGGACTGTGGGAGTTGTTTCAGCGGGTGGTTCCGCCGGCTCCGGCACGGCCGCAGGGCGGGGGACGGCGTCGGCGAGGTGACCGAGAGGTGCTGGCTGCGATCATCTTCGTGGCCACCTCGGGATGCACCTGAAACCAATTGCCTCCGGGCTTCGGGCTGTCGGGAGTGACCGCCTTTCGCCGGTTCACTGAGTGGACCGAGGCCCTGGTGTGGGCCAAGCTCCATCGCCTGGTCCTGGACGAACTCGGTTCCCGCGGTGACCTGGACTGGTCGCGGTGCGCGATCGACTCCGTGAGCGTCCGTGCTCTCAAAGGGGGCAACTGACGAGACCGAATCCGACCGACCGCGGCAAAAACGGATCGAAAATTCACCTGATCGTCGACCGCCGGGGCCTGCCCCTGTCGATCGGTATCTCCGCCGCGAACCCTCCACGACAGCCAGGCCCTCATTCCACTGGTCCGCGGCATCCCGCCCATCCGCTCCCGCCGTGGCCGCCGACGCCGACGGCCCGGGAAACTGCACGGAGACAAGGGCTACGACTACCAGCACCTTCGACGCTGGCTGTCATCCCGAGGCATCCGGCACCGCATCGCCCGCAAGGGCATCGAGTCCTCCCAACGACTGGGCCGGCACCGCTGGGTCGTGGAACGAACCGCGTCCTGGCTGTCCGGCTGTCGGCGACTGCACCGCCGCTACGAGCGCAAGCCCGAACACTTCCTCGCGTTCACCGCCATCGCCGCCACCCTCATATGCCACCGCAGACTCACCAACTGAAATAGCCTCTTAGTTGTCCAGCTGAGCGTTGGCTGCAGACCTCACGGCGCGGGGGTACGTGTCACCTCCCTGGCGTTCTCCCAGTGCCGGTCGAAGTACGACTGGAAGTACGCGGCGGCCTCGCTGTCCTCAATGCGCATGCCCTGCACTCGGTCGCCGACGGTGAATGCAAGGAACACCGCGCTCGTGTCCATGATGGCCATGCTCATGAGGTCGGCCTTGATGGGCCAGGTCACCTCGCGAATGCTGTAGCTGCGCAGGTGGCGGGTCTGTTCCCGGTGCCGTGCTGTCCAGTCGCCATACGCTCTGGACGAGCCGAGGCAGAACAGGCGCCGCACCGATCCGCCGTTGCGCACCCAGTTGAGTACCGCCTGGAAGTAACTCGAGAAAGCTGCAGAAGATGCGCTGAAGTCATCCGGAGTTTCAAGGCGCATGTACCAGGCGTCCATATGGCTGGGGCAGCGGTTGACGAGATATTCGACCTCCGCCAAAGCGGCACGTGGACTCCGGCGGACGCCTGGATCAAGGGCGCTGCCCAAGATGCCGGATGATCAGCGTCCTTCAGGATCGGGCATTACGCGGTCGATCCACCCCACGCCATCGCCGGCACCGTCCGTACTCCCCAGGTTCTCCCCAGGAAGTGCCGTTGCGGCGAGCCCTTGATGGCACCGGAGGTCAGCTCATTCGAGGCACTGCTTCGGGCACACCGCGTGACTTCTTGTGGCTGTTCAGGCGATGCAGTCGCAGGGCAAGCTGTAGTTCGAGGGCCCTGGTGGGGCTGTTCCAGTCGGGGCCGAGAAGGCGCGCCACTCGGTCCAGCCGCTGCACCACGGTGTTGACGTGCACGTGGAGGGCGTCCTTGGCCTTGGACAGGCTCGCGCCATGGGTGTAGTAGGTGTCGAGGGTGTGGGTCAGATCGGTGCCCCGCTGCCGGTCGTAGGCGAGCACAGGGCCGAGGAAACGCTCGACGAAGCCGTCGATGTCCGTCCGGTCGCCGAGCAGGATGCCGAGGAAACCCAGTCCGGCGATGTCGGCGCCGTCTCCGGTGCGGCCGAGCGCCTGCAGGGCGTCGAGGCAGCGGCAGGCTTCGGCGTACGCGCCCGGAAGCTGTCGGGGGCCGGTGGCCGGCCCGGCGGATCCCACGGTGACCGGCGCCCCGGCTGCCTGCCCGAGGTCCCGGGCCAGCTCCGCGGCGAGTGCACCGGGCTCCGATGACGGTACGAGGACGACGACGTGGCCGTCGCGGGCCCCCGCGAGCCCGCCCAGCGAGCGGGCCCGGCGTACGGCTTCCGCGAACAGCCGCGCACGCGGCTCTTTGCCGGTGTCCAGGGTGAGCACGGCGCAGGGCTGGGAGAGATTGAGGCCGAGCTTACGGGCGCGGATGGCAAGGCTTGCGGTGTCGTGGCGTCCGCCGTGCTGGTCGAAGGTGAGCAGATCGTCGAGGAGTTCCCCGCGGACGCGGTCCTCTGCCTCGGCGACGGTGCGGCGCAGCAGCAACAGCAGGGCGGCGACCAGGGCCGCGCGTTCGAACAGGCGCCGGTCGGCGTCGGCCAGGTCCGCGCGTCCGGTCAGGACGATGCTGCCGAGGAGCTCGGAGCCGGCCAGTACGGCGCATATCCAGGTGCCGTCCACCGGGACGGCATGGCCACCGGTGCGGGAGGCGGTGATGCCCTGGGAGGACGGGGTGAGGGGGCCGGTGCCGGCCCGGGCCATTTCGGTGCCGTCCGAGTCGTGGAGGGCGAGGCCGCCGCCGAGCAGGGCGGCGATCTCGCGCACCAGGTCGTCGACGCTTCCGCCGCGCAGGACGAGGTCGGTGAGCCGGTCGTGGGCGTCGGCGGCACGGCGGAGGGCCGTGCTGTGGGCACGGGCGGTCTCGTTGGCCGTGTTGAGCTCCACGAGGGCGGAACGGGTTTCCTCCAGCAGGCGGGCGCTGTCGATGGCGACGGCGGCGTGGTCGGCGAGCGAGGTGAGCAGCGCGATGGCGTCCGGGGGAAAGCCCCGGGTGGTGCGGTCCGCGGCGAACAGCACGCCGATGACGCGTTTGCCGACACGAAGTGGAACCCCGAGGATGCCGCGCAACCCCTCTTCCAGGACTGCTTCGTCGATGGGGCGCGTGTGGGTGAAGCGGGGGTCGGTGCGGTAATCGGCGCTGGCGTACGGACGGGCGGTCTGGGCGACCAGTCCGCCGAGGCCCTCGCCCATGCCGAGCCGCAGTTGCTGGAAACGGGCGGAGACAGAGCCGTCGGTGACCCGCATGAAGGTGTCTTTGGCGACGGGGTCGTTGAGGGTCAGATAGGCCACGTCGGTGCCGAGCAGGGTTCTGGCCCGGTGGACGATGGCGTGGAGGACCGCGTCCAGGTCACGCAGGGCGGCGAGGTCGCTCGCGGTGTCGAAGAGCGCGGCCAGTTCGGCCTCTCGTTTGCGGTGCTGGTCGAGGGTCCGCCTGATCTCCAGCGCGGCCTGTGTAGCTTCCTCCAGGAGGGACCGCTCCCCGGGCGAGAGCCGCTCGGTGGATGCGTCGGCCGACAGGCGGGTGAACTGCTCCGTGGGTGCTCCGGAGGCCAGCATGGTCAGCAGCCGCCCGAGGGACACCATCGCGCTGTGTGCCGCTGCGCGGGACGTGTGGTCGTTGACGGCGGCCATGTCGGCACTCCTTCCGTCCGGGTGCGGGAAGCCGGACGCGTGAGGGGTGCGGTCCGGTGAGGGGCAGGGCACGGCTTACCGTGTGTCGCCGATTGTCCGCCGCGTACCGTCCTCGGTGCGACGGCGGGGTGCGTCGGCTCACACGGTGTCCGGGCCGACGGCCGTCGGCCCGGGCCGGCGTGTCCGGTCGGGGGAGTCGGCCGCCATGGTGGCGGTGAGGTCCCGGCCGCGGGTTTCCTTGGCGATGGCGACGGTCACGGTGGTGACGATCGCTGCCAGGCAGAGGTACAGGGCGACGGGGACGGCGGAGCCGTACTCCCTGAGGAGTTCGACCGCGATGATCGGTGCCGGCGCGCCGGCGACGATCGAGGCGAGCTGGGAGCCCATCGACGCGCCGGAGTAGCGGACCTTGGTGTCGAACAGTTCCGTGATGAAGGCGGCCTGTGGGCCGTACATGGCGCCGTGCAGCAGCAGGCCGGCCGTCACCGCCAGGGTGATCACGGTGAACGACTCGGAGGCGAGCAGGGCGAAGAAGGCGAAGGCCCACAGTGCCATGCCGGCCGAGCCGATCAGGGTGACCGGCCTGCGGCCGACGCGGTCGGAGAGCGCGCCCCACAGGGGGATGGTGACGAAGTGGACCGCCGAGCCGATCAGTACGGCGTTCAACGCGGTGCTCTTGGGCAGTCCGAGGTGGGTGGTGACATAGACGAGGAGGAAGGCGGTGAGGACGTAGTAGGAGATGTTCTCGCCGAACCGGGTGCCGATCGCCGTGAGGACCTCCTTCCGGTTGCGGCGGAACACCTCGATCACCGGGGCCTGCTCCTTGCTGCCGCGGGCGGTGCCGGCCTGGGCCTCGGCTTGGGCGGCGAGGAAGACGGGGGACTCGGAGACGGAGACGCGGATCCATAGGCCGAGCAGCACCAGGATGCCGGAGAGCAGGAACGGGATGCGCCAGCCCCACGAGATGAAGGTTTCCTCCGACTGGACGGTGGCGAGCAGCGCGAGGACACCGGTGGCCAGGAGGTTGCCGCCCGGGGCTCCGGCCTGCGGCCACGAGGCCCAGAAGCCACGCCGCTCGTCGCCGCCGTGCTCGGAGACGATGAGGACCGCGCCGCCCCATTCGCCGCCCAGCGCGAAGCCTTGGACGAGGCGGAGCACGGTGAGCAGGATCGGTGCGCCTGCGCCGAGTGTTTCGTAGGTGGGCAGCAGGCCCATGGCGAAGGTGGCCCCGCCCATCATGAGCAGGCTGGTGACGAGCAGCTTCTTGCGGCCGATCGTGTCGCCGAAGTGCCCGAAGACCACGCCGCCCAGCGGCCTGGCGGCGAATCCGACGGCGTAGGTGATGAAGGCGATCAGGGTGCCCACGAGCGGGTCGGCGGTGGGGAAGAAGAGGGTGTTGAACACCAGCGCGGCGGCGGAGCCGTAGAGGAAGAAGTCGTACCACTCGATGGTGGTGCCGATGAGGCTCGCGCTGACGATACGGGCGATCCCGGTGGAACGGCCGGTAGTGCCGGGACCGGTGGCCGGTGAGTCGGTCATGTGTCACCAGTTTCATGTGCGGGAAGGGCCGTGTGGGCTGAAGGAAGGGAGGCGCAGGGGCTCAATTCGCTCCCCAGCCGCCGTCCAGGGGCAGGGAGGCGCCGGTGATGTAGCTGGTGTGCGGTCCACACAGCCACAGGGCGGCGGCGGCGACCTCTTCGGCTTCGAGGAGCCGCTTGACCGGGGCGCGTGAGAGCAGGACGTCGGAGAGGACGTCGCCGGCGCTGATGCCGTGGGCCGCGGCCTGATCGTGGATCTGGCTCTCGACCAGAGAGGTACGGACATAGCCGGGATTCACGCAGTTGCTGGTCACACCGTGCGGAGCGCCCTCGATGGCGGTGACCTTGCTCAAGCCCTCCAGGGCGTGCTTGGCCGTGACGTAGGCGGACTTGTACGCGCTGGCGCGAAGTCCGTGGACGCTGGAGATGTTGATCACCCGGCCCCATCCGCCGGCGTACATGTGCGGCAGCACCCGGCGGATCAGCAGGAACGGGGCTGTGACCATCACCTGCTGCATGAGGGAGAAGCGCTCCGGCGGGAATTCGGGGAGCGGAGCGACGTGCTGCAGCCCGGCGTTGTTGACGAGGATGTCGACGTCCTGGGGCAGCGTGTCGATCACGGCAGCATCAGCCAGGTCGGCGATGTGCACCCTCCCTCCGATGGCGTCGGCGACCGCTGCGGCCTTCTCGGCGTCCAGGTCGACCACGTGGACCTCGGCACCGGCCGCCGCGAGGGCGGCGGCGCATGCCAGGCCGATGCCGCTGCCGCCGCCGGTCACCAGTGCGGCGCGGCCCGACAGGTCTGTGCCGTGCGCGGCCGAGAGGGTCGAGGCGGCCGGCCTCGGCGTGTGCGGGAAGGTGAATTCGCTGGTCATGGCCGGAAACAGTAGGGTCACCGCACCGGCTCTCCTATGGGGATGACCACCACAATGACCCGCCTGAGGCTGGCGGACTCTCCTACGGGTGCCCGGAGTGGCAGGCTTTTCCGCACCGGCACACTTCCCTGAAGCCAGCACGGCCCGCCGTGACGTCGCTCGCGGCGGGTCGTGGCGCGTCAGCGGCCGAGCGGACAGGTCGTCAGGAGCGCGGCGGCGTCGGCTGTGGGCGGACGGGGCACGGTGCGACTGGCCGGCGGCATGTGGGAGTGGGCCAGCCACCCCTCCAGGGCGGTGAAGGCCGAGCGGTGGCAGGGAACGAGCGGCCTCAGCCGATCGGGGAAGGCATCCACCAGGGAGTCGGTGTGAGTACCGGCCTCGACGCGGTAGTAGCGGTGAAGCCCGCCGCGGCCCGCCCGGTGAACCATCCGGGCGTACACGTCGGAGTCCTGGCCGATGGGAAGCAGTACGTCCAGGGTGCCGTGGATGGTGATCAAGGGCTTGCCTATGCGTCCGGTCAGCGCGATCCGCTCCACGGCCCGGCGGACTTCCGCGGGGCGGAGGGCGTAGTCGTAGTCCGCGTCGCAGGCCGGGCTTCCCGTCGGGCAGTACGGAGTGCCGGCCTCGGCCGATCCGTCGAAACCGGGGTCCAGCTCCTCGCGGTAGATGCGCTGGGTGAGATCCCAGTACACCTCGTGGTGGTACGGCCACAGGAACTCCGACCCGGCCGGGTAGCCGGCGGCGTGCATCGCCTGGCCTGCCCCCTCGGCGGCGGGCCCTCCGGCCGCGTACACCGGGTAATGGCGCAGCGTGGGAGGAAGGAACGTGAGCGGGTTCGGCCCGTCGGCACGCCACAGGGTGCCTTCCCAGTCGATGCCGCCGTCGTACAGCTCGGGATGGTTCTCCAACTGCCAGCGCACCAGGTAGCCGCCGTTGGACATGCCGGTCGCCAGCGTCCTGGTGGGCGGGCGGTGGTAGCGCTGAGCGACCACGGCGCGGGCCGCGCGGGTGAGTTGGGTGAGGCGCGAGTTCCACTCGGCGATGGCGTCACCCGGCCGGTCACCGTCGCGGTGGAAGGTGAGCCCGGTGTTTCCCTTGTCGGTGGCGGCATAGGCGTAGCCGCGGGAGAGGACCCAGTCGGAGATGGCAGGGTCGTTGGCGTACTGCTCACGGTTGCCGGGGGTGCCCGCCACGACCAGGCCGCCGTTCCAGCGGTCGGGTAGGCGGATGACGAACTGGGCGTCGTGGTTCCAGCCGTGGTTGGTGTTGGTGGCAGAGGTGTCGGGGAAGTAGCCGTCGATCTGGATACCGGGCACGCCGACGGGGGCGGCCAGGGATTTCGGGGTCAGTCCTGCCCAGTCGGCGGGATCGGTGTGGCCGGATTCCACCGTTCCCGCCGTTGTGAGCTCCGCCAGGCAACCCGCCCGCTGGTGTGCGGCACCGGGGACGATGATGTGCCGCGGGCCGGCGCAGTGGCCGCCCGGTGCCGCGCCCGCAGCGGGCGGTGTGGCCGCGGCCGTCGGCACGGCGAGGTTCAGAGAGGCCAGGGACAGGAGGACCGAAGCGGCGCGCTGGCAAGGGCGCGGCCTGGGAGTGAGGTGCGAGAGCATGCAGTACCTCTGGTTCCGAAGGCAGTGACGGGCCGGAGGTTAGGCGGCCACGACAGGCTTTCGACATGGGTGCGCCCACCACGGTCGCGGCGCTCGGAACGGGTTCCACCCCCATGCGGAGCGACGGGCCGATGCTGCCCCTCCCCCGGTCTCGACAGCCTGTGCTTCGGCCAGGTCGCGGGACCCACCAGCGGCAGGATCGCCCCCAAGTGGCGTCGGCCTCCTCGTCGAGTCCCCGCCGGGCGAGGCCGACTCGTTCCGGCGGTCGCTCTGGCCGGCGGCCGGTACAGCGCCGGGTCGGCGGGAGGCGGCGTCCGGAGACTCTGCGCGGTTCAGCGATCGGGTGGGTGGGCAGGAGGGCCCGCGGGTGGAGAGGACACCCGGCAACGTACGTGGACGACACACATGTCGAGCACCCAACCGTGTGGCATCACTACGGCTGAATCGGCGTCGAGCAGCCAGCCGCCTCACCAGGTCCCACGAGGTGTGAGCGGCGGCAGCACCTCTGCACGTGCCTGCCGATGTGTGGGTCGCTTCCATGGCAAAGCGAGGCGACCTCTTCCTAGGGTCGACGCCAATTGGCCGAGCGGACACCGACCGGAGCAGCGGTTCAAGGCGGGTCGAGCCAAGCCGTTGGTGAGGAAGGCGGTCGGTGTCCCCGATGGAGAGGGACCGAATGGGTCTGGACAAGACGGTCGTGGACGCGGCCGAGGCGGTGGCGGACATCCCCGACGGGGCGTCACTAGCCGTCGGCGGATTCGGACTGTGCGGCATACCGAGCGCACTGATCAAGGCCCTGCTGCGCCGGAAGACCTCGAGGCTGGCGGTCGTCTCCAACAACTGCGGTGTGGACGACTGGGGATTGGGACTGCTCCTGCGAGCAGGCCGGATCGCCAGGACGACCAGCTCGTATGTGGGAGAGAACAAGGAGTTCGCCCGGCAGTACCTCAGCGGTGAGCTGGAGGTGGAGCTGGTGCCGCAGGGCACTCTCGCCGAGCGGCTGCGCGCAGGAGGGGCCGGAATTCCCGCCTTCTACACCACGGCGGGGGCCGGGACGCAGATCAGCGAGGGCGGCCTGCCCTGGCGGTACGGGGCGGGCGGGAGCGTCGCGGTCGCCTCACCGCCCAAGGAGACCCGTGTCTTCGGCGGGCGCGAGTACCTGCTGGAGGAGGGCATCACCACCGACTTCGCGCTGGTGCGCGCAACCATCGGCGACCGTCACGGCAACCTGGTCTTCCGTTCCTCGGCCCGTAATTTCAATCCGCTGGCGGCGATGGCCGGCCGCATCACCATCGCGGAGGTCGAGCACCTGGCCGAACCCGGAGAGCTCGACCCCGACGAGGTCCACCTGCCCGGCGTGTTCGTCCAGCGCGTGATCCGTGTGCACCCCGGCGACCCCGCGGCAGAGCGGCGGATCGAACGCCGCACGGTCCGACCCGAGCAGGAAGGCGGCGCCTGATATGGCCCTCACCCGCGAGCAGATGGCTGCCCGGGCGGCCCAGGAGCTGGCGAACGGCACGTACGTCAATCTCGGCATCGGCCTGCCCACTCTGATCCCCAACCACCTGCCGGCCGGAGTCGAGGTGGTGCTCCAATCGGAGAACGGCATTCTCGGAGTAGGGCCCTACCCGACCGAGGCCGAGATCGACAGCGACCTGATCAACGCGGGCAAGGAAACCGTGACCACGCTGCCGGGCGCCTCGTTCTTCGACTCCGCACTGTCCTTCGGCATGATCCGCGGCGGCCACATCGATACCGCCGTCCTCGGCGCCATGCAGGTATCGGCCACAGGCGACCTCGCCAACTGGATGATCCCGGGCAAGATGGTCAAAGGCATGGGCGGCGCCATGGACCTGGTGCACGGAGCCAGACGGGTCATCGTCCTCATGGAACACACGGCCAAGGACGGCAGCCCCAAGCTCGTGCGGGAATGCACCCTGCCGCTCACCGGGCGCGAGGTGGTCCAGCGCGTGATCACCGACCTCGCCGTCCTCGACGTCACACCTGAGGGATTCCGGCTCGCGGAGCTCGCGCCCGGCGTGACGGTCCAGGAAGTCAGGGCGGCCACGGCAGCCCGGCTGACCGTGCCCGACCGGCTCGCTTCGCGGTCGCTCGCCTGAGTCGATAGCACCTGCCAGGCCGGTGACACAACCCCATCGGCGGCCACCGGGAGTTGTCCCGACTGTGGCGATCCGTGCCATGTCGCCGACACTTCGTCGACACCTACGGTTCCGGACACCGGGCCGCTTCCGACCCCCGCGCGCCGGAAGCGTTCCGGGACCCCCACATGTCACCCGAGGGAGCCGCCATGTCATCACATCCCATGAAATCCACCGCAGAGCCCGGGCCCGCGCGCCGAGCCGCCGGCCCGTCGTGGCCCAAGGCCCGACGCCGACCAGCCGCGGCACTCGCCGCAGGAATGGCCGTTCTGCTGCTCGCCGCGCTGTCCGTCGTCACCATGTCCAGTCCGGCCCGCGCGGCGGCGACACCGCTAGAAGTGACGGGCTTCGGCTCCAACCCGGGCAACCTGCGCATGTTCCGTTACGCGCCCCCGGGACTGGCCGACGGACGCCCCGTCGTCGTGGCCATGCACGGCTGCACCCAGAACGCCGCCACCTATGCGGCCAACACCGGCTGGCTGCGGCTGGCCGACACGTACGAGTTCTCCGTGGTCTTCCCGCAGCAGCAGACCGCGAACAACATGAACTCGTGCTTCAACTGGTTCGAAGCCGGTGACACCCGGCGTGACTCCGGAGAAGCGCTGTCGATCAAGCAGATGGTCGACCGCGCCAAACGGGACAACGGTTCGACGAGCGCCTACGTCAGCGGCCTCTCGGCGGGGGGAGGGATGACCTCCGCCATGCTGGCGGCCTACCCCGACGTCTTCTCGGGCGGGGGAATCATCGCAGGTCTGCCCTACGGCTGCGCCAACTCGGTATCCTCCGCCTTCACCTGCATGAGTCCCGGTGTCAGCAAGAGCCCCAAGGAGTGGGGAGACAAGGTCAGGGCGGCTTTCTCGTCGTACTCCGGGCCGCGCCCGAAGGTCTCCATCTGGTACGGCACCACGGACTCGACCGTGAAACCCATGAACGGCACCGAGCTCATGGAGCAGTTCACCAACGCCAACGGCACCGATCAGGCACCCGACACCACGGACACGGTCGGAGGCTATCCCCACCGGGTCTACGGCGGCACCGTGGAGACCTACCAGATCACCGGCATGGGGCACGGCCAGCCCGTCGACCCCGGCACAGGGCCGGCCCAGTGCGGCACCGCAGCCGCCTACATCCTGGACGTGAACATCTGCTCTGCGTACCACCTTGTCCGCTTCTGGGGCATCGGCGGCAGCGCCTCGCCCACGCCGACCCCGACCGGCACGAGCACGCCGACGCCGACCAGCACGATCCCGCCCTATTCCGATACCGTCATCGGCACCGCGACCGACCACTACGTGGCCCAGCGCATCACCGTGGCCGAGTACAACAAGCTGGGCGCCGCCCACGGCTACAACACCCCCTTCCCCCTCCACCGGTGCGAGGCGGGAATGGGCCGATAAGGCCGACTGCTCGCCCATCTGACCCGCGAGGACGGAAGCTCGCGGCAGGGCATGCCGCCCAGGAAACGCCTGCCGGGCGGCATGCCCTGCCGCGTGCCCACCGGCAACAAGCGCATCCCGCCCCCGTCGCCGGGCGATCGGGGCCGGTGCCAAGCAGGTGATTGTCGACCGCCTGCGGGCCAGGCTCGTGCACTTGCGCTACAGCGCCACCCTCCCGCCCGACCGGGGCCTGTCCTTCGTCGCCGAAGGCGGCCCCGGCTACCAGCTGACCGTATCCAGCGCCTCCGGCACGCAGACGTACGTCGGAACGCTGTCGCCCGACCGGCAGACCCTCACCTTCGAGAACGTCGACCCCACACTCACAGCAAACGGCTCGACGTCAACGCTGCGGGTGGCCGTCAGCGCCTCCAGCGACGCCCCGCTGGGCGGCCACGACGGCGGGGTGCTGGTGACCGCCGTCCCGCAGACAGCACGAACGTCCATTACACCCATATCAGCGCCGGTTCCAGCGACGACACGTGATCCTGCACGCCCGCCAGGTCCTCCATGCCCAAGGCGTTGGACCTGTCCGAGCAGGTGAGGAACAGCGTCCTCGCCGTAGGCGGTTTCGGGGCGGCGGTAAGCATCGCGCACGCACGCGGCCGGGCCGGAAAACGCGGTAGCAGCCGACGCCGTGTCAGCGTTCCGGCAATCGAGTCAGGCCGAGCAGGCCACAAGCGATGGCAAAGAAGATCATCCACCCTTCGGTTTCGGCGCAGCTCATCTTGAGCTGCGCCGCGCGGCCTCCAATGAATCCCCAGGTCACGGCACCGAACAACATCAGCAAAATGTTGCCCCGTTCCTGCATCAGCCGCATCCCCGCCCACAACAGCACCGGCATGGGTGCCATCCCCACGAGACCTGTCATGACGATCTGGAAGACCGCCTCGCCGATGGCTTGACCGTAGTTGTCAGTGGTCGAGTCGGTGTTCGCCCAGTCCCGTACGGCCGTCACCGTCCAGTACATGGCGTGGCCGGCTAACGCTCCGACGACAGCGGCCTTCACGCACCGCACGATCCTCTTGCCCATCGCCTCATGCTCCTATCGCGTGACAGCGGATGCATGAGCATCCGTACTCATGCACCCGCTGCTCGCCGCCGTGGGCTTCGGCTACGCCTCCCCCTGCTCCGCTGCCGCCTGGAAGGCCGCCCCAACTGTCGTCCGACCAACCCCTAGGCTGCGACACGATCCACCGCAGAGGCGCGGCAGTCCCACGGACTCGGCCGGAGTGCCGCGCACGTGAGGAGAACGCATGGACTTTGCGTCATTCAAAGACCACCTGGCGGCCCGCGCACCGCGAGCGATGCAAGCCCTGCGTCCTCCAGCTCAGGAGGCCGACATGCAGCGCTTGCGGGGGACGCTGCGCTGCGAACTCAGCGCGGATCTGGCGGCGACCCTTCAGGAGTGTGACGGCGCATCAGAGCCCAACGGTCGATTCCTTCCCGGAAGCTACCGCCTTCTTGGGTGCGACGAAATCGTTGAGCAGTACGTCATGCTGAACACTTTGCTCGACGAGCTCGGCGAGAGCATGGTCGGCTACTGGTGGCATCCGGAATGGGTGCCCTTCGCCACCCATATCGCAAGTGACTGCCTGTTCGTCGACATGCGAGAGGGCGAAGACCATGGACGGATCGGTGAGTTCCGTCATGAAGATCACGCTGACGGCATCTGGTCGAGTTTCGCAGTCATGCTCCATGAAGTGGCGCAGGCATTGCAGTCCGGCAGGGCGGTGCGTGAGTACGTACCGACGGTCGTTGAGGGTGAGCTGGCATGGGAGTGGGCCGATTGACGGAGCATGTCGCCGCCCTCAGCACTCAGGTACTTGTCTTCTTGTAGACGCGCCGTTTTGTAAGAGCTCGTAACGCGATCTTGTTGAGGTGTGCTGGTCGAGCGTGTCGGATGTGATGTTCTGGCCGTTGATGGTCGTGTGAGCACTCGGCCGTGGATCGTGGACGACGACCTTTGGATGCGGATCAAGCCGTTGCTGCCGGCATGGCCCGGGCGATCCCCGGGACCGAAGCCGATGGACGACCGGCTGTGTCTACAAGGCATTCTGTACGTCCTGGTGAACGACATCGCCTGGCAACTTCTGCCGCTGGGCTGGGGTTCGGCTCCGGACAGACCTGCTGGCGCCGCCTGAACCGCTGGCAGCAGGCGGGCGTATTCGATCAGCTGCACCGCGCCCTGCTCGCCGAGATGAACGCGGACGGTGCGCTTGACTGGTCCCGCGCCTGCGTGGACGGTTCCCACGTCCGCGCGAAAAAGGGGGAGCGGCGACCGGTCCGTCACCGGTCGACCGGCGGAAGACGGGCAGCAAGCACCACCTGATCTGTGACGGACACGGCACGCCGCTGAAGGTGATCACCACCGCCGCGAACGTCAACGACATCACCCAGACCCTCGCGCTGGTCGACGGCATCCCGTCCGTGGCCGGACGCCCAGGACATCCGCGGCGACGCCCCGACTGTCTGCTGGGTGACAAGGCGTACGACTCCAAAGCCGTGCGACGCTCACTGCGCAGCCGTCGGATCCCGCCTGTGATATCCCGCAAGGGTGCCCCGAACATCAAGGGTCTGGGAAAGCTCCGCTACGTCGTGGAGCAGACCTTCGCGCTGCTTCACCAGTTCAAACGGCTTACCGTCCGCTGGGAACGACGCCTCGAATTACATGACGCGTTCCTCTCGCTGGCCTGCAGCCTTATCTGCTGGCGACGCCTGAGGAAACAGATAGCGTGATCGTGAGCCGGCCTTGAACAGTCCGCTGACCATGTGCGACGCGGGCGCCGTCCGCGAGGGATCATTGCGGGACCGAGCATGTCACAGGAGCACACGAAAGGACTGCCCCGATGTCGCAAGAGATTCCGAAGGCGAGCGAACTGCTGGAGAAGCATGAGGTTGATCTGCTGCGTCGCGCGCTACTGGAATGGGGCGGGCCAGCACACTGCAGCGATCAGCTCGCCGCCGGCATGGGATTCATCGACTCGCAGGATCTGCTCGACCAGGCCCTCAGGCTGCGGAATGCACTCGGCGAGGACGCCCCGCTCACACCGGCGGACTGGGCCCGGACACTCCTGGCCACAGAGATTGTCTTCGTGAGCGACCTCGCCGGGTCGGGCGTCGAATGGCCGACGACCACCGGGCGTGATGACGAGGCGACGATCACCTTGCTGCGGGTGATCCAGAGGAAGCTGGCCAGGACCGTCAGCCCGTACTACGGAAAACGTCCGAGCGTATAGCTCGGGAGGCAGCGGGACCGCCACCACTCAACCGACATACAAGATCCTGTTATGAGCTCATAGGCACCCGACCCGAGGAAGCTGTCGGGTTGCGAGTCGCGGATGCCGCACTCCCTGAAGAAGGCTGGGGGGAGATCCTCGTTCACACCGCTCGACCAGAGGTAGGTAAGCATTGGACTGACACCGGCGAAGTCCACGAAAGCCGCCACCTCAAGGGCCGGCCTGAGGGGGACACCCGCATAGTGCCCGCCCACCCCGCGCTGGTGGCCGTTCTGCGTGACCTGATCGCGCGGGACGGTCTCCAGCCTGGAGACCTGCTGTTCCCGGGCGAACGGGGTGGGCTGCTGTCCGGAAGTGTGTTCCGGCCTGCCTGGGCCGCAGCTCGCAGGGCGGTACTGGACGAGCACCAGTATCAGTCGCCCGTCGGTAAGCGTGTCTACGACCTTCGGCATCCCTGTCTGACCACCTGGCTGAACAACGGAATCCCACCCGCCCAGGGTGCCGAGTGGGCCGGCAACAGCGTCCCCGTCCTCCTGGCCGTTTACGCTCGATGCGTCACTGGACAGCTTCCGGACCTCCAGAAGCGTGTCGAGACAGCCCAAGCCTTGCCGGACTTGGCGGCCCGAACTTCGGGACCATTTCGGGACGCAGACCCGTAGAGACTCGGCTGAAGTCGGCCGAAACCGGACTCGCGTCACTCTCTGGCCAAGGTCGCGCGCTGCTGGGGAAGGGCCGGCTGAGCGCCGCCGCTGCGGGCGCCCATGCCGGCCCCTGTCGGCGGACAGCCGGATCGCGTCACCCCGCCGCGAGCAGCACCGTTCCCACCAGTGCCAGGCCCGCGCCCGCGGCCTGTACCGTGCGCAGTCGTTCGCTGAGGATGCCGCGGGCGGCGAGTGCGGTGACGACGGGGTAGAGGGAGGCGAGTACCGCGGCGACGGTCACGGGGCCGGTGCGGGCGGCGATGCTGTACGTGCCGTTGGCGGCGACGTCCGCGAGGCCGACGAAGGCGAGTGCGGGCAGCGCGGCCATGATCGCACTCCGGCCGTCGGCGGGCAGTGCCGGGGTGCCGCGGCGCACGGAGGCGTACAGTGCGGCGCCGCCGACCGCGACGTTGCACACGCGCTGGACGAACAGGGCCAGGAACAGGCCGGTCAGCGTGGTCGACGCCTCCGCGATCAGTGCCATCACCGTGCCGAAGCCGAAGGCCGCACCCAGGGTGAGGACCAGCGTCCGGCGCTGGACGGGAGCGCCGCCGCCACCGGCGGGTCCGCTGGCCAGGACGACTCCGGCGATGGCGACGGCGATGCCGGCGAACTGGGTGAGGCCGGGTCGTTCGCCGAGGGCGAGGCCGACGCCGAGGGGTACCGCGACGCCGCCGAGTGCGCCGATCGGGGCGACGACGCCCATCGGGCCGAGGGCCAGTGCGCGGTAGAAGGCGAGCATCGCGGCCGGGCCCACCACGCCCGCGGCCACCGCGAACCACAGCCGGGGCCCGGCCTCGCTCCAGCCGCCGGTGGCCACCACGACGCCGCCCAGCACCACGACGGCCAGCAGCTGCGAGACCACGACCACGGTCAGGGCGGGCAGGCGACGGGTCAGCAACCCACCGCCGAAGTCGGCGAGCCCCCACAGGAGGCTGGTGGTCAGGGCGAAGACCGCTGTCATGGGGGAGACCTCGCAGTACAGTGTGCTCAACAGGTGGTGCAGCGCACTGTAGTGCAGTTCATTGGACTGTGTCGTTAAAAATATTGGACGGAAGCTGTGACGGACCTCGACCAGCTCACCCAGTCACTCGCCCGGAACCTCAAGCGGTGGCGCGGTGAACGCAATTTCACGCTCGATGCCCTGGCGGCCCGCTCCGGGGTCAGCCGCGGCATGATCATCCAGATCGAGCAGGCCCGGACCAATCCCAGCGTCGGCACCACCGTGAAGCTCGCCGACGCGCTCGGCGTCAGCATCACGACGCTGCTCGACCAGGACCAGGGCGCGCGGGTCCGGCTCGTACCCCGGGACCAGGCGGTGCGGATGTGGGCCACGGAGGCCGGCAGCCACACCACCCTGCTCGTCGGGGCCGAGGGCCGGGGGCCGCTGGAGCTGTGGGACTGGCTCCTGGCGCCGGGCGACAGCAAGGACTCCGACCCGCACCCACCCGGCACCGTGGAGATGCTCCGGGTCACGGCCGGCGAGCTCACGCTCGTCGTGGACGGCGAGGAGCTCACCCTGCCCGCCGGCACCTCGGCGACCTTTGACGGCGGCGTCGCCCACACGTACCGCAACAGCGGTCCGGAACCGGTGGAGATGACGATGGCGGTGTCCATCCCGCCGGCGGGCTGAACCCCGGCGGGGCCGCCCGTGGTTCAGCCCGCCGGCGTCCACCGGGAGACGTCGAGGGACAGCGCGAGGGAGTGCTCGGCGAAGCCGAGACCGCGGTACAGGCGCTCGGCGTCCTCCGTCGCGTGCAGATCGACGCGCGTGACACCCTGCGCGGCGAACCACTCCAGCAGCGCCTCCGTCGTCGCCCGCGCGAGGCCGCGCCCCCGATACCGCGCGTCGGTGCATACGGTGAAGACGAACCCGAACCGCCCGGTCGGGTGCCCCGGCGCCGGCAGCCGCTCCTCGACCCGGCCCACGGCACACGCGGCCAGGTGCGGGACGCCCCCGGGGGAGTCCCCGTCGACGACGAACGCCCCGAGCCGCGGCACCGCGGCCGACAGCTGCTCGCGGGCGATCCGCTCCGCGGTGGCCTCCCAGTCGCCGGGGGCATCGGTCCCGCTCATCGTGGCGAACATCAGGCGCCGCAGCCGGACGATCTCAGTGGCGTCCTCGGGCCGCGCGAAACGGGTCGTGATCATGAACCGACGCTAACGCACCCGTCATGACGCACCCGGCGGGCCCCTACCCCAGCGACTTGAGCTCGATCGCCGGGCAGCGGTCCATCACCATGTCCAGCCCGGCCGCGCGCGTCCGCTCGTACGCCTCCTCGTCGACGACGTCCAGCTGGAACCAGACCGCCTTCGCGCCGATCGCCACCGCCTCGTCCGCGACGCCGCCGGCCAGGTCGCTGTTGACGAAGACGTCCACCACGTCGACGGGGAACGGGATCTCGGCCAGCGACGCGTACCCCTTCTCCCCGTGGACCGTCTCGGCCTTCGGGTGGACCGGCACGACCCGCTTGCCGTGGCGCCGGAGCACCTCGGCGACGCCGAAAGCCGCCCGCCGTTCATTGGTCGACAGTCCGACCACCGCCCAGGTGTCGCCGGCCTGCTCGATGATCTTCCGGATGATTCCCGTCTCCGCATACATGCCCGCTCAACGACCGGCCGGCAGGGAGCATTCCCGGCGCTGCGCATAGGGTGGGCCGGATGCAGGACCAATACCGGACGGTCGCGCGCGAAGGCGTGCACGAGATCGAGATCAACAAGTCGCGCTTCCTCTGCGCGCTCGCGCCCGCCGCGACCGAGGAGGAGGCCCAGGCGTTCATCGCGCGTATCCGCAAGGAGCACCCCACCGCCCGGCACCACTGCTTCGCCTACGTCCTCGGCGTCGACGGGTCCGTGCAGAAGGCGAGCGACGACGGCGAACCCGGCGGCACCGCCGGTGTCCCCATGCTCCAGATGCTCCTGCGCCGCGAGGTCCGGTACGTCGTGGCCGTCGTCACCCGGTACTTCGGCGGCGTCAAGCTCGGCGCCGGCGGCCTGATCCGCGCGTACGGCGGAGCCGTCGGCGAGGCGCTCGACACCCTCGGCACCGTCACGCGGCAGCGCTTCCGGCTGGCCACGGTCACCGTCGACCACCAGCGGGCCGGCAAGCTGGAGAACGACCTGCGGGCCACGGGACGGGTGGTGCGGGAGGTGCGCTACGGCGCCGAGGTGCGCATCGAGGTCGGCCTGCCCGAGGCGGATGTCGAGGGCTTCCGGTCCTGGCTCGCGGACGCCACCGCCGGCACGGCCGGCTTCGAACTCGGCGGCGAGGCGTACGGGGACGTCTGAGCGCCGGCCGGGTCAGACGTAGTCCTCCAGGCGGGCCAGCGCGTAGCCCTGCTCCGTCACCTCGTTCAGCACCAGGCGCAGCATGTCCGTCATGGTGCCGCCCCACGCACTGGGCCCGTTGAAGTGGGTGAGGATGATGTCGCCCGGGTGGAACCGCTGGTCGTCGTGGCCGTAGTCGATCCGGTCCGCGAAGGCTTCCTCGTGCCACAGCGGTGCGGCACGGGCGCCGCACTCCTCCGCGACGGCGAGGGTGTCGGCGTCGAAGTCGCCGTAGGGCGGACGGAAGAGGTCCGGCCGGACACCGATCTCCTCCTGGAGGATGCTCTGCTGGACGCAGATCTCGCTGTACTGCTCGTCGGCGTCGAGCGTGGTCATCTGCGGGTGGTGCACGGTGTGGTTGTGGATGGAGACGCCCAGCGCGTGCAGGTCGCGGAAGTAGCCGTAGTCCTCGGCCGCGGACTCGTGGGTGAGGAACGCCGAGAGCGGGACCTTGAGTTCGCGCACCATCTCCAGGAACCGCGGGTCCTTCGCGGCGCCGTCGTCGATGGTCAGGAAGGCTATCTTCTCGGACGTCGGCACATGGGTGAACGCGGGTATGAGCCCCGCCCCCTGGTCGGCCCACTCCGGTGTCGTCAGCCGCGGCTTGTCCTTGGGCGGCGGCGGTGCCACCAGGGGTACGCGATCCAGGCCCCACTTCCTCGCGGCGGCCGCCCGTGCCTCACTGCCCTGTGCCTCACCGACCCGTGCCTCGCCCATCCGCGCCTTCCCGGCCGGCGCCTGTCCGTCGTCGGACCCGGGTTTCAGCACGTCCCAGTTGGCGCAGGACACGGCGCCCGCCAGGACGAGGAGTACGGTCAGCAGCCGGCGGGCGGCGCGGCCGCGCCGTGTTCCGGATCCAGGGCGTATGAGTCGCATATTCCGGATCCTGGCAGCGGGCCGCCGTGCCCGCTCGCCCTGTACACCCACCCGTGGCGGGGAGCCGTCCCGCCACGGGCGTACGGTCAGACGGTCTCGAAGGTGACCCGCGACGAGAGGGAGGCCGCCAGGGCGTCGACGTCCTCGGCGGAGTCGGCGCCGGCCACGAAGACGGCCGAGCGGTTGAAGGAGTCCTTCACCTCTCCGATGACGTCGCCGGGCGCGACCTGGAGGTGCGCGGCGATGACGGCGGGATGGCGGGTGAGCTCCTCCCAGCCGTGCACGGCGCGCAGCCGCCCGGCCGGGGCGAACAGGAACTCGACGCGCGCGGCGCGGGAAGCGTCGGGGACCGGGGCGGGGGCGCGGCCGAGGAGGTCGTCGACGAGCGTGCCGTAGATCTCCAGCCCCGGCCGGGCGTGCTCGACCAGCGCGTGGATGTAGTCACCGCCGCCGCGGATGTGGAACTCGCCCAGCACGACGCCGGCCGCGGTCACCCACAGCTCGATGTGGAAGATGCCGTGGCTGACGCCGACGGCGGTCAGCCCCCGCGCGACGGCGTCGCGGGCCTCGTCGGCCGTCACCTTGTCCAGGCCGGAGGGCACCCGCTGGCTGGTGGAGATGAACCCGTCGGTGACGGTCTTGCGGGTCAGGGCCAGGACCTGCGGCACCCCGTCCAGGACGATGCCCTCCGCCGAGTACTCGTCACCGTCGACGAACGTCTCGACCAGGAAGGACGAGCTCGGGGGCAGCGGACTCATCGCCGGCGCGGTGGTCTCGAACTTCCGCAGCGCTGCGGCCAGTTCGCGGGGTCGTTCGACGAGGGACACGCCGATGCTGGCCAGCCCGTCGCGCGGCTTGACGATCCACGGGCCCGGACCGGTCTCCCGCATGAAGCGCTCGGCCTCCTCCGCGTTCCGGCACACGGCCGAACCCGGCTGCGGGAACCCGCTCTCGCGCAGCCGCTGCCGGCACAGGTCCTTCGTACGGATCCGCAGCACCGCCTCGGGGTCGTTGCCGGCGAGCCCCAGCTCCCGGGCGAGCACGGCCGTCGGATGCGCCGACAGCTCCCGCACCGTCAGGACCGCGTCGATCCGGGGCGGCCCGGAGGCGGCCCAGGCCCGGCAGGCCCGCGCGTCGTGCACGTCCAGCGCGACGACGTCGTCGACGAGACCAAGCTCTTCCGCCGGCGACGCCCGCAGGCTCTCGGGGGTGTCGGCGCCCAGCAGCCGCACCCCCCGCGCGCGTGCCTGCTCGCTCAGCCGCCGGATCTGGTCCCGGCCCCAGGCCGGCATCCCGGCGTGGCCCATGACGAGGAGCGTCGGATCTGCCATGTCGGCGCACTCACTTCCTCTGGTCCTTCGGCTGCCCGGCAGCCGCTCGGGTAACGAAGAGTAGCGGCTGGTGGCCGTCCACAGAGGTAGCCGGGCGCCGGTGTCGGTCGAGCGGGATCCCCGGCCGGATATTGCCCCAAGGCACACCGTGATTTCCGGCCGCGGACGTTCCTGACGGCGAATTGACGCCGGGTTACTCCGGCGCCCATTGACAACGGCAACTCCGCGCACTGACTCTGGCATTGGGTGCCCGCGCACACGTACCGTGATTCGGCGGCACACGACCCGATCATTTCCGGCGCGCACACCGGATGATCGGCACGCCGGATCGGCCCGGACCGGCACGAAGAAATCCACGCCCGGCTTCGACACTCCGATGAGTCGCGCTCTGGAGGCGCCATATGGCACTGCCGATCTCGCCGCGCTCCCGCCCGGAATTCTCCGAGGCAGCCGAGACCGAGTTGGCCGGAGTCGAGAGAGACCTGTTCCGCCGGCTGACCATGCTGACCGACGACGGCGATCTCATCGTGGTGGCCGGCATGGTCGCCGCGGGTCGGGCCGACGTCGCGGTCATCGAGAAAATCACCGCCGGCCCGGCCCCGTGGAAGGAGCGGCTCGATCCGGAGCGGCACGGTATTCCGGCCGAGGAATTCTCCCGCTTCCAGAGGCTCTGGTACCACTTCAAGGTTCCCCACGCCCGGGCGTCCCTCGTCTGGTGGTACCTCTTCTGCCTGGCACTGGGCCGCGACGACGGCGTGGACCGTGCCCTGCTGAGGATGACCGAGTGGCTCGGTCCGCCGGACGGCGACCTGAAGTCGGTCCTCGTCGGGGCCGGGGCGTCGCTCGGCCTCCCGTCGGAGGCCGTGGTCGTCACGGACGCGGAGTGCGACGACCTCGGTGCCCTGATCGCGGCGGTCCGGCTGAGGGCCCCGCTAGTCGCCGTGACGGACGTCCCGGCGGCGCTCGGCGCGGGCCGCGCGAACGGACATGACATCGTTGGCGGATATGACTTCGTTGGCGGACATGACTTCGGTGTCGGACATGACATCGTTGTCGCCGAGCGGTCCGGCGACCGGCCCCGGGGCCGCCCGGAGGACGACCGCGCGCTGTGGCTCGGCCCGGCCCCCGCGCTGCGCCCGCTGCCGGTCGCCGCCCGGCGGGCCTGGGAAGCCCTGCCCGACCAGGAGCGCGACGACCTGCTCGCGGGCTTCGAGCGGCGGGTCTCCTCCATCGAACGGGTGCGGCTCCTGCCCGATGAAACCGTCCTCGACAACCGCGGCGTCGTCCACCTGGTCGGCGCGTGTCGCGGGACACCGGTCGCCCACTGGCCGGAATCGCGTCTCCTCCTGGCGACCCTGCTGTGGTGCTGGCACGAGGCCGGCTTCGTCCTCCAGGAGCTGAACCAGTCCTTCCTCTCCTTCCCGGCGCTCGCCCTCTTCCTGGTGCGCAAGAGCAGGGAGTACGCCGCCCGCCTGCCCGGACACCCCGCGGCCGGCCCCGGGCCGACGGACCCGGCGGCCGACGGGGTGCTGGGGCTCGCCCGGCGGCTGGGCCGGCTGCGCCGGGCCGTCGAGGAGCGGTACGAGCGGTGCCTGCACTTCGACGGCAGCAACTGGGAGCGCCGCGAGTTCCTGCTGCCCCTGTCCGTCTACCGCCGCGAGCGGCCCGTTCCGGAAGGGCTCCGCGCCCATCTGTACGACCGGTTCGGCGTCGAGCTGCCCGGCCGTACGGGCGTGGCGCCCGACTGGGACCGCTTCCTGGAACTGTGCCTGGCGGCCGGCGGCACCCCGACCCGGATCATGCAGGAACTCGCCCACTGGGCGGCGAACGCCGGGGATCTGCCGGTGGACCTCGCCATTTTCACGGTGCCGCACGGCCGGAAACTGGACGAGCCGTGGACCATGGAGTTCACGGACCTGTTCTGCTACACGGGATTCCGGGACGGATTCCGGCCGGAGGACTTCGGAATCACCGCCGACCGCGTGATGATGTACAACGTCATCGCCCAGCGCATGCGCTACAACGCGGTGAAGAAGGCGCAGAATTATGCACCGGTGATGCGGTTCCCGCCGCAGGGTTTCAACCTCCCCGACATCGCCGTGGCCGAGGACGCCAATCATGGCGGTCACACCGCGGCCGGAATCCGGCTGGCCTGCCGGCTCCCCATCGCCATCACCCATCGGGGAACCGACTGGAACGGCCTCGCGGACGTCCGGCTCAATCGTGCCGCCTACAGCCGTGACAATCGTTTCCTGCCCCGCGACATGGTCATCGGCCACCGCTATACGCAATGGGCCAAGGGCATCGCGGACGCGACCTACCGGAGGGGCCTCGGCTTCGATGAGAAGTGGACGGACAAGGTCAAGGATCTCGAAATCTGATCGAGGTTTCGCATGAGCGACAAGAATTCCCGAACGGTCCGCGGCGGAACGGCCCGCGGCCGGCCGGACAGCACGTCGGCGACCGGCGCGACGGCGACCGGCGGCAGCATCGAGGAACTGCCGGGCGAAGCCGCCCTGGTGGTGCGGTGGGGCGATCGCGCCGTGAAGGTGCCGGCCCGGTGCCCGCACCGCGGCGCCCCCCTGGCCCAGGGGACCGTCAACGGCACGTTCCTGGAGTGCCCCTGGCACGGCGCGACCTTCGACCTGCGCACCGGCAGCCGGCTGCGCGGGCCGCAGTGCGCCGATCTGGCCGTCGTCGAGGACGGGCCGGGCACGGCCGGGTGAACGGCCGGCGGCCGCGCGGCCGGGCGGCACCCCCCATGAGCGACTCACGAGGAGAGGACCGCACGTGACCTACGTGATAACGCAGCCATGCGTGGACATCAAGGACGGCGCCTGCGTCGACGTCTGTCCCGTCGACTGCATCGAGGGCGAGGCCGAGGACCGGCAGCTGTTCATCGACCCCGCCCGGTGCGTCGACTGCGACCTCTGCGCCACGGTCTGCCCGGTCGACGCGATCTACCGCGAGGAGGAACTCCCCCCGGAGTGGGAGCACTTCACGGACGTCAACGCCGCGTACTTCACCGGCGGGAAGGACGAGGCGTCGTGAAACCGGAACACGCGCCGCAGGACGAGCTCTCGATCGTCCGGTGGGCGGCGGCCACCATCGGCGCGAGGACCACCTCGCTCGACATCCCGCACGGCAGAAGGCCCGTGGACATGCACGGCGCCGCCGCCAGCGGCCGCGGCCTGGTCGGCAACGGCACCATCGGCGCCGACATCATCCGCCTCCCCGCCGGCGCCGGATTCCCCCCGCACACCCACCCCGGCCACCACGTCCTCATCGTGCTCGGCGGCCTCGGCACGATCACCTACAACGGCCGGGTCCACGGCACGGAGGCCGGCGAGATCTACCTCGTCGAGGGGTCCGTCTCGCACGCCGTCGGCGCCATCACCGACCATGTGATCCTCGCCGTCGGCGCGCCGCACATGCCCGTCTCCTCCGACCGGCGCATGGAGGTCGTGGCCTACGAGGAGGTGCTGAGCGAGATCGGCAGCCTGCACTGCCTCATCTGCGACTCCAAGTCGCAGCCGCCCGACTACCTGCACGACGTCGGGTGCGCGCACTGCCCGTGCGAGGCGTGCGCGGACGTCGACGGGGCGCGGCACTGACCCCGCGGCACCCCGAGCCGCCCGCGCCACCGCGACGACGCGGCCGCGTACCGACACCGGGAGCAGCCCATGGCACCGTCCCGCTACCACGCCCATGTCACCCACCCGGGCCTGACCGCCCTCAAGGAACGGATCGGACCCGTCCGCGACGACGTCGTCGGACACCCCGTGTACCGCGGCATCACCACCCCCGGCGCCGCCCGGATCTTCATGGAACACCACGTCTTCGCCGTCTGGGACTTCATGTCCCTGCTCACCAGCCTGCAGCGGCGGCTCACGTGCGTACGGGTGCCCTGGGTGCCCGAGGGCACGGGAGCCGGCCGGCGGCTGATCAACGAGATCGTCCTGGTGGAGGAGAGCGACGAGCTCGACGACGGCTACCTCAGCCACTTCGAGCTCTACCGCGCCGCCATGGCCGACGCGGGCGCGGACACCGGCCCCGTCGACACCTTCGTCCGGGCGCTGCGCGAGGGCGTTCCGGTCACCAAGGCGCTGGAAGTCGCGCACGTGCCCCGGCCCTCCGCCGACTTCCTCACCGCCACCTGGACCGTGCTGGAGTCGGAGCCCGTGCACTGCCAGGCCGCCGTCTTCGCCTTCGGCCGCGAGGACCTGATCCCGGACATGTTCGCGCAGGTCGTCCGCATCGAGGACCCGCACGGCACGCTGACCCGTTTCAAGGACTACCTCGCCCGCCACATCGAGGTCGACGCCGACGAACACACGCCCATGGCCATGCATCTGCTCGTCGACCTGTGCGGTGACGACACCGGCAAGTGGCGGCAGTGCGCGTCCGTCGTCGAATCGGCCCTCCGTGCCCGCGCCGCCCTGTGGACGGCCGTCCTGGAAGCCGTCACCGCCTCTTCCGCCTGACCCGCCGGGTGGGGCGTGCCCGGCCGCCGGCCGAGGCAGGCCCCACCCCTGTTCGTGGAGGTCGCCACCGTCAACCTGGATAGCCGGCGCCGTCACCGCGGAGCGGCCGCCGCGGCCGCTCCGCCGAAGCGTGCCAGGACGTACAGCGCCTCCCCGGTCAGCTCGCTCTCGGCGGCGGCGGTGTTGTCGTACATGCCCAGGACATCGAACCCGTGCCCCGTCAGGTACGCCTCCAGCTCCTTGGGGAACAGCAGGCGGAAGCGGACGTGGTCGCGCAGTGGCGGCCGGCCGTCGATGTGCCAGTCGCGGGTGCGGACCAGGAGCTGGTTGCGGCGGTCGAGGCGGTAGGCGGCCTCGGCGGTGGCCGTGAAGGCGGGGGTGTCGATGGTGAAGCGCCGCTGGAGGTCCCGGCCGTCGGGGGTGGCGATGGCGTTGGGCACGTGCAGGAACAGCAGGGTGCCGGGCGCGGAGTGCGCCGCGTACGTCTCCATCACCGCGTGCAGGTCGTCGTTTCCGTGGATGTTGGAGAGCGCCCAGCCCAGGCAGGTGATCGCGGCGAAGGCGCGGCCCAGGCGGAAGGCGCGCATGTCGCCGACGCGGAAGTCGAGGCCCGGCCGCCTGTCGCGGGCGAAGGAGACCATGGCGTCCTGGTAGTCGACGCCGACGCAGTCGTAGCCGGCCCCGGTGAAGTACTCCACGTGGCGGCCGGTGCCGCAGCCGATGTCGAGCAGTGTCGTCGCACCGCCGGCCGCCGCGCCGTGCTCGGCGAAGAGCCGCCGGCACATCCCGGGGATGTCCGTCTCGGAGCTGGGGTAGATCTCCTCGTACAGCTCGGGCTGGTCGTACAGCAGGTTGCTCAGCATGGGGTCCATGGGGTTCCTTCGCCTGGCCGGGGTGCCGTCCTCGTCAGTCGGTGTCGAAGATGATCCGTGATGCCAGGGCGGTGGCCAGCGCGTCGGCGCCGTCGGGAGTGTCGGCGCCGACGACGAGGACCCCCGAGCGGCTGTAGGAGTCCCTCGCCCGCCCGATGACGTCGCCGGGGGCGACCTGGAGGTGCGCGGCGACGACGGCGGGGTGGCGGACGAGCTCCGGCCAGCCGCGGACGGCGCGCAGCCGGCCGGGCGGGGCGAGGAGGAACTCGGCGCGGGCGCTGCCGGTGGCGGCGGGCACCGGCGGGGGCACACGGCCGAGGAGGTCGTCGACGAGGGTGCCGTAGAACTCCAGTCCGGGCCGGGTGTGTTCGACCAGGGCGTGGATGTAGTCGCCGCCGCCGCGGTCGTGGAGTTCGCCCAGGACGATGCCGGAGGCCGTCAACCAGAACTCGACGTGGAAGATGCCGTGGGTGACGCCGACGGTGGTCAGCGCCCGGGCGACCGCGGTGCGGGCCTCGTCGGCGAGCGGTTCCCCCAGACCGGCCGGGACCCGCTGGCTGGTCTCGACGAACCCCGGCCCCGTGCCCTTGCGGGTCAGGGCCAGGACGTGCGGCACGCCGCCGGTCATGACGCCCTCGGCGGAGTACTCCTCGCCGTCGACGAAGGTCTCGATCAGGAAGTACGGGGACGGGGGAAGCGGGCCCAGGGCCGGCGGGGGAGAGGCGAACGCCTCCAGCGCTGCCGGGAGTTGACCGGGTCCGTCGACCAGGGAGACGCCGATGCCGGCCAGACCGTCGCGCGGCTTGACGATCCACGGGCCCGGCCCGGTCCCCCGCATGAAGCGCCCGGCCTCACCGGCGTCGCGGCACAGGGCGGTGAGCGGCTGGGGGAACCCCGCCTCGCGCAGCCGCTGCCGGCACAGGTCCTTGTTGCGGATCCGCAGGACCGCCTCCGGGTCGTTGCCGGCGAGCTTGAGCTCGGCGGCGATCAGCGCGGTGGAGTGGACGGCGAGCTCGCGGATGGTGACGACCGCGTCGACGGGCGGCCGGGTGGCCGCGGCCCACGCCCGGCATGCCTCGCCGTCGTGGACGTCGAGCACCAGCGCGTCGTCGACGAGGGCCAGGTCACGCGCCGTCGCCCTGCGGAGGTTGTCGGCGGTGTCGGCGCCCAGCAGGCGCACCCCGCGCCGCCGGGTCTGTTCGCTCAGGCGCCGTAGCTGGTCCCGGGCCCAGGGTGTCGCCGCGGTGTTGCCCATGACGAGGAGCGTTCCGTTCGACACGCCGCCCCAACTCCCTCCGCACGCGCTTCCGGACCGGGCACCCACCGAGTATGGCCCAGCCGTTCTCCCTCCGGGAGGGCCGCGGTGGTCCGGCATCCGCCAAAGCTAAACTAGTCCAAATGGCGCGTATTTGGACATATCGATTGCTGTGGATCTTCAGTCCGCCGAGCATGGTGCTCCGTGACCCCCGCAACCGACACCCGCAACCGCCATGTCTGACCGACCCGATGCCGAGGCCGGCCGCCTCGCGTTCAGCCCCCTCGACCCCCGCCGCATGCGCGCGCTCCTGCCCGACCTCGCCCCCTGGCACTCCTCCCGCGACTTCCGTCTCCTGTGGCTGGCGGGGCTGGTGACGGTCTTCGGCAGCTTCCTGACCTTCGTCGCCGTGCCGCTCCAGCTCAAGGAACTGACCGGCTCCACCTTCGCCGTCGGTGCGGTCGGCGCCGCCGAGCTCGTACCGCTGATCATCTGCGGGCTCTACGGCGGCGCGCTCGCCGATGCCCTCGACCGCCGCACCCTCATCCTGTGGACCGAGGGCGGCCTCGGTGTCCTGACCGGCGTGCTGTTCCTCAACGCCGCGCTGCCGCACCCGCCGACGTGGCCCCTGTACGTGGTCGCCGCGCTGGTCAGCGCCCTGACCGGACTCCAGCGCCCGGCCCTGCAGGCCATGGTGCCGCGCATCGTTCCGCACGAACAGCTGCCCGCCGCCACCACCTTGAACCACATGCGCTGGCAGGTCGGCGCCATCGCCGGCCCCTCCCTGGCCGGCGTGCTCATCACCTTCGCCGGTGTGCGGTGCGCCTACCTCCTCGACACCGCCTCCTACGCCGCCTCCCTCGCCCTCACCCTGGGACTGCGCCCCTCGCCCCCGTCCCCCGGCGCCCAACGGCCCTCCCTGAGCGGGGTCCTGGAGGGCGCGCGCTACGCGTGGAGTCGCAAGGAACTGCTGGGTACGTACGTGATCGACCTCGCGGCGATGTTCTTCGCCTTCCCCACCGCGATCTTCCCCTTCCTCGCCGACGACCTCGGCGCGCCCTGGTCGCTGGGCCTGATGTACGCGGCGGGCGCGGTCGGTTCCCTGCTGGTGAGCGTGACCGCCGGCTGGGCACCGCGCGTCCACCACCACGGCCGGATGGTCGTGGGCGCGGCGGCCGGCTGGGGCGCGGCGATGACCATGGCGGGCTGGATGACCGACGTCTGGCTCGTGCTGCTGTTCCTGGCCGTCGCCGGCGGCTGCGACATGGTGAGCGGCCTGTTCCGTTCGACCCTGTGGGACCAGACCATCCCCGACGAACTGCGCGGCCGTCTCGCGGGCATCGAACTGCTCTCCTACTCCGTCGGCCCTCAACTCGGCCAGGTCCGCGTGGGCGCCATGGCCGCGCTCACCGGAGTCCGCGCCTCCGTCTGGGCGGGCGGCCTGGCCTGCCTCGCCTCGGTGGGCCTGCTGGCACTCGCCCTGCCGAAACTGCTGTCCTACGACCGGCGGACCGACGAACACGCCGTCCGGATGCGCGAACGCGAGGCGGCCGTGGCCGAAGCGGCCTGAGTGCGCATCAGCGTGTGACGCCGGAGCGATGAGCCGCAACTGCCGCTCTGGGCGGGGGAAGTTACGCGGTCTGCCGCCGCATGCCGATCGTGAAGGGCTGCCGGAGGTGGTGTGGGTGCGAGGCGTTGGAGACGCCACCCGACCCGGACGGTGCTCCGGTGTGCGGTGGCGATCACGATCACGCCGGGGGTCAGCGGCGTGTGGGCCTACGCCCGCGTCGGCGCGTCGTCCGCCGACGCGAAAGCCTCGCTGCCGCGACGGCCACCGTGGCACCCGGCCGGCGCGCGCAGGGCCAGGATGGCCATGTCGTCGTGGCCGTCACTGGGCCGGGCCTCGGCGACCGCCTTGCCCAGCGCCTCCAACGACCGCCCGGCATGGGCGACCGCGACATCCGCGACCGCACCCAAGCCCTCGTCCAGGCCATGGCCCGGATGCTCGACCAGGCCGTCCGTGAACATCAGCACCGTGGCACCCGGCGGCAGCGGACACGCGTGGTCGCGCCGGGCCAGGCCCGCGTCGACCCCGATCGGCACGTCCGGCTCGGCGTCGAGCGGGCACTGCCGGCCGTCGGCGGTCACCACCACGGGCGGCGGGTGGCCGGCGCTGCTCCACAGCAGGGACCAGCCGCCCTCGCGCGGTGCGATCCGCACCACGCACACGGTCGCCATCGTCGGTTCCGTGACCGCCTCCAGGGTGCGGTCCAGGCGGCTCAGCAGGTCGCTCGGCAGCGCGCCGGAGTCGTAGGCCAGGGCGCGCAGCATGTTGCGGATCTGCGCCATCGCGGCGGCGGCCCGCACATCGTGGCCGACGACGTCGCCGACGATCAGCACTCGGACCCCGCCGGGCAGCACCAGCGCGTCGTACCAGTCGCCGCCCAGCAGCGCGGGGTCCGCCGCCGGCTGGTACATCGCCCACGACTCGAAGGGCGCGACGTCGGGCAGGCTCGGCAGCAGCAGCCGCTGGAACTGCTCGGCCCCGGCGCGCACCTGGCCGTAGAGCCGGGCGTTGTCGATGGCGACGCCCGCCGCCCCGGCCAGCGCGATCACCACCGACTCGTCGTCGGCGTCGAAGGACTCGCCGTCCCGCCGGTCGGTGAGGTACAGATTGCCGTAGACCCTGCCGCGCACGGTGATGGCGACCCCCAGCAGGGAGCGCATCGGCGGGTGGCCGGGCGGGAACCGCGCGGCCTTGGGGTGCCGGTCGATGGCCTCGACGCGCAGCGGCCGGGGGTCGCTGATGAGCAGCCCCAGAAGCCCCCGCCCGTGCGGCAGCGCGACGTCCCGCAGCCGCTCCGTCTCCTTCTCGCACAGGCCGACGGGTATGAACTCGGCCAGCTCCGTGCCCTCTTCGTCGAGCACGCCCAGAGCGCCGTAGCGGGCGCCGACCAGCTCCATCGCCGTGGTCACGATCCGGCGCAGGACCACGGGGAGCTCCAACTCCCCGCTGATCGCCACTATGGACCCCAGTAATCCGCGCATCCGCTCCTGCGCACGGGCGAATCCGGCGGGCTCGTGCCCGGGCCGGCCGAGGATGCCGTGAACCGGCCGCGCGTCGTCTGCTTCGCTTGTCGCCACTGATCAGAGACTAGTGACTCCGTGGCCGGAGCGTGGTGGATCGACGTCTCTCGCGGATTCCTCGTCGTCGTCGAGCGGACGGACCAGGAAACCGCCGTGTCCGTCGAACGTCACTTCGTGCACGAGGTCGAATCCGTCCGCCCGGCGCGGCCGGCGCAGCCGCTTGAGCGTGGCGTACACGCCGACGTCCGGCACCCGTTCGTGGCCTTCCCGCGCCGCGTTCCGTTCGAGGGCGCCGGCGACGTCCGGCGGGAACCAGTACGCCAGCACCCGCGCCCCGTGCGCGCGGCCCGCCGCGATGAGCGGCGCCCACTCCAGCGGCGACGGATTGGTGTTGTCCACCACCACCGGGACCCCCTCGCCCAGGGCCTCCTCGACCAGCCGCATCTGCCGTCGCTGCCGGTGCCGGGCCCGCCGGAAGAGGTCCTTGCTGACCACGGCGTGCGTCCCGGTGAAGGCGCGGGCGCGGAAGGTCGACTTCCCCGACGCCTGGAGTCCTACCAGGACCACGAGCTCCAGCGGGCCGGGGCGCGGCCCGGCCCCCGGGTGCCGGCCTGCGTCCGGGTCCGGCGGTCGCTGGTGCACGCGTGCTCCTTCCTGCCGGCCTCCCCGCGCCGGGCCCAGTGGCGCGGTGGGGTGAGGGCTGGTAGCTGTGGAGGGGAGGGGATTCCCGGCTGTTCCGCATCGGGGGGTCGGTGTACGGCCGGGCAGGGGACGGAATGCCGGTCGGCCCCTCGGCCCGCGGGCGTCCGCTCCCTACCGCAGCGTACGGAGCTGGTGCCCATGGCGAACGAACCCCGCCCGCCCAAGGTCAGGATCGTTACCGGTCCCCCCGAGGGAGGCCCCTTCCGGGAGACGGTCGCACACCTGCGACGGCCCCTCGACGCCGCCCTCAGGGGCGTGCGGACGTGGTGGCTGATGCACCGCGGGATCACCCGCGCGCGACGGTGGCGGAATCCGTTCGGGACCACGGTGGGGATCTGGGTCTTCGGTGTGCTGACGGCGGCCTTCGTCATCTGGGCGCTGCGGGGACTGGTGGTCGCGATCTTCTTCAACGACACCGGCGCGAAGGACAGCGGGTGGTGGTGGGGGGACTTCAACCCCGACAAGGCGTGCTCGAAGATCGGGACCTCGTGCGGGGCTGCCAACGGAGTGGTGATGCCCGTGCTCCTGCTGGCCGTCTCGACGGTGCTGTTCCTGGCCTGGCGGATCGGGCGGGTCCGCAGGTTCTGCACGCGCAAGGCGAAGACCGAAGCAGGCAGCTTCGTGCAGACGGCGGGCAGCCTCATGGACGAGGTGGTCGGACGCGACCAGCTCTGCAACGCGATCATGAACAATCTGCGGGACCGGAAGGCGCGGCGTCCGCACATCGTCGTCGCCAATGTCGGGGCGGGCAAGACCGCGCTGCTGGTGCGTCTCGCCGAGAAGCTCGCGGCCAAGGGCGCCGTCCCCATTCCCGTACGGCTGCGCGACGCCCAGGGGGACACGCTGGATTTCTGCACGCTGGCCCGGGAGCGGTTCCAGGAGATCGTGCAGCCGGTGGTGCGGTCCGACGGCGAGGTGGACCGGATCTGGCGCTGGCTGCGGCAGCGGGCCGACCGGATCGTGGTCCTCGGGGACGGCCTGGAGGAGACGCTCAGCCGCGACCACGCGAGCGGCCAGCGCGACAACCTGATCCGCAAGGCGATACGCAAGGCCGGCGAGGAAGGGCTGCCGCTGGTCATCGCCTCCCGGCCGCACGAACCGCTGCGAGCGATGCAGGCCGCCATGACCGAACTGGAGCCGCTGAGCGCGGAGGCGGCCCTGCAGTACATCGCCAGCAGCGGCAGCTGGCGCTCGGACGCTTTGCTCCTGGACCGGGTGGTGGAGGTCGCGAGGATGTCGGAGTCGCCCATCTACCTCCAGATCGCCAAGGACCTGCACCGCAGGGACCTCCTGGAGCCCCTGTGGACGGAAGGGGGGACCACGGACCCCACGCTCCACGACACGTGGGAGCTGCGGGGGGATCTGATGGAGCGGTGGCTCGACGCGCTCGTCGACGGCGACGTCCACTCCGAGCTGCCCATCGACCGGGACACCAGGTTGGCGGTGGTCGCCCACCTCTCCGCGCTGGCGTGCGTCGGGCTGGCGTCGGACCGCGCGGAGGTCGGGCTCTGGGAACTCGACCCCCGCATCGGCGGAGGGCAGGACGGAGAAGCGGACGACGGGAGCGCACCGGCCTTCCGCAACGACGAATGGAACCGGCGCGTCGCGGAGGAACTGGACTGCCAGCTGGACGGGCTGAGACGGGCGGGCGGTTCGCAGGACCCCGGCTGCCCTTCGTGCGAGTCCGCCGAAGCGGGAAGCGGAGCGAACGGCCGACCGGGGCCGGAAGGCCCCCGGACCGATCTCCGGCTCGCCGCGACGTGGGGCGCCCGGATGGGGCTGGTCCACGAGTACGGACGGAAGGCGCGCTTCCAGCACAGTGTCATGCAGGCATATCTCGGGTCCCGGTTCCTGGCGAGGGTGCTCGGCAGCCCGGTGAGAGGGTCCCCGGCCTTCGGCGTGTGCGTGGAGTCCGTACCGCCGTGGGCGCAGCTCGCGAAGGCGCACATACGCCAGGCGCTGCGGCAGGGCGGACGGGAACTCCTCATCGCCCTCACCCTGCACTCCCGCTCGCTCGACGGCCGGTGCCGATGCGACTACCGGCAGGCCGGCCCGGCCGCCTCGTGCTCGGTGTCCACCATGCGTGAGCTCCTGCGGGAGGAGGCCGGTGATCTGCTGGACGACGCGGCGCGGGCCGAGAAGCTGGGGCAGCGGTGCACCGCTGCCGGCCCCGTCGGGCGAGGCCACGACGACCGGGGCAGCGCGCGCCTGAGGGCGCTCAGGATCTACGGAGCCGCCGTGGAGATCGACAGCGTCGACGCCACGTCACGCCAGACCGAGCTCTTCGACGAGATCAGGGAACACTGGGCGGAGTTCGGATGGGGCCAGGACCCCCAGGCGCTCCGCGACGCGAAGCTCGCCCTGGTGGCGCAGTGCGGGTCGGCGGCACGCCGCGTCGCCGTCGCCGGGGGCCGCACACGGGCGTACGAGAGCCTGTTCGGCATCGGGCGATGCGAGCGTGACTACCGGGTGCGGGCCGCGATCGCGCGCGAAGCCGGAAGCGGCGGCGAGCAGGCGTACAGGGCGCTCGCGCTGTACGAGCGGCTGGAGAGCCCCCAGCACGTGGTCAGCACCGGCCGCCCCGCTTCACCGCCCGGCGAAGAGGGCGCGCGGCAGCCGTACCTGGACTGGGTGGAGGCGCAAGGGGACCGGGAGCGGCGCGCGGTGGTGCGGCTGCTGCAACGGAGGAGGGAGCGGTGCGAACGCCTGGCCGCCCATGCGGAGGCCCTGGAGGAAAGGGAGAAGTGGTACGCCAACACCATGTGCGCGTGGGCGCTCCCCATGCTCGTGGACAGCGCCATGATGACCCGTCACCTCGGCAGCCCGCGTGACGACCTGGAGAAATGGACGGCCCAGGCGGTCGACGGGGCGGGCTCGCCGAACGACACCTTCGGCCAGGGCGGCAGGTCGGCTCTGGGCGTGGCGCTCGCGCAGGGGTTCAAATACGCCGCCAACCGGCGGCTGTCCCCCCACTCCGACAGGGAAGCCCGCCAGTTCCTGGTGAAGCAGGCCCAGGACATGCTCAAGCGGAGCACCTTCTGGTACACCCGGTTGACGCTCCTGCACGCGCTGACCCTGTGGGCCCTGCCCGACGACGTGCACGAGGACCAGCCCCTCCGCGGGCACGGGGCCGATCCCGGCGGGCAGGTACGGGAGTGGCTGACGCGCGACGACGGGCAGAAGGACCACCCGCTGGTCGAGGCGGCCGGCAAGCTGGCGGTCCGCGCGCTGCAGACGCGGCGCCCCGAGCGGTTCCTGTGGATCGACGAGGCCGGGGTGGCCTCCGAGGTCGGCACCGAGGTCGGCCGTCCCGGCGAACAACGGGTCCACAACCTCTGGATCCCGCCGTCCACCGGGTGGAGCACCCTGGACCCCGCGGCCCAGCAGCTCTTGGCGGACGTCCTGATCCTGGCGGTGCTCGGCGAGCGCGGCTACCGCCCGAAGGACCTCTTCCGTCTCCTGGAGCGCTGCTCGCCCGAGGGTCGCAGGCTTCCCTCCTGCCTCAGCAGGGACCGCACCCGGCTGGACCCGGTGCGCGCCGTGGAGCGCACCTCACAGCCCGGGAGCAACTGCACGGACGAGTGCGGGATGAGGATGTGCCCGTACCCGGCCAAGGCGGAGAACCTCCGGCTGGAGTTCAGCGAGGTCTTCTGCCTGCACCAGCTCGACCTGCTGCGGGCGTGGCAGCCCCGGACGTGGCTCTTCCTGCGGTTCCGGCGGGAGGCCCCCTGGCAGCGCAGGGTGCCGGTCGCCGGCATGCGCCGCTTCTGGGACCAGATGGGCGACCGGGCCCGCGACGTCAACCCCGGCGACGACGCGCGGCCCGTCGGCCGCCGGGACCGCCGCTGAGCGGGGCGAGCGGTCCCTCCGATTGGCCGATCTTCGACTGCGGGCCGTCTTTGCCGCCTGCGGCGGCGGGCGCCCTGCGGGCGCGTCCTCAAACGCCGGACGGGCTTGATTGTGGTGCGGCTCGGCCGATTTCAGCCCGTTGGGGACCCCCAGCCACCCACTCACATGACCCGCCGGGCACGGCGTAAGCGGGCCGTTCCCCAACACGCGGAGATCGTTTTCGGGTGCCGGCCCCCGTCGGCCGAAAGAGGCCGGCGGCGTGCCGGCGTGCGCGATGATGCGGGGATGACCCTGACATCCATGTGCCTGTGCCTGGTGACCCGCCCGACCACCGCCGGCGCCGGCCGGGACGTACTGCTCGGCCGGAAGAAGCGGGGCTTCGGCGCCGGCAACGTCGTCGGCCTGGGCGGCCATGTCGAGCCCGGGGAGACGCCCTTGCGAGCCGCCGTGCGCGAACTGGCGGAGGAGTCCTCGCTCGTGGTGGCCGAGGCGGACCTCCTGCAGGCGGCGAGACTGGTCTTCCGGTTCCCGGCCCGGCCGGACTACGACCAGGAAGTGGCGGTGTTCCTCACCGACAAGGCCGAAGGCACCGTCCGGGAGTGCGACGAGATCGCGCCGGCCTGGTACCCGGTGGACGAGCTGCCGCTCGACGCGATGTGGGACGACGCGAAGCACTGGCTGGCTGAGGTGCTCGCCGGCCGGCGTGTGGAAGGGGAGTTCGTCTTCGCCGACGACAACGTGACGGTGGCGCGGTCGGACGTCCGCACGGCGCCGGTACGCGAGGACGTGCCGACGGCGGGAGAGGTCGCGTCAGGGGGCTGATCTTCGCGTCGCCACCACCACGGCCATGACCGTCAGCACCTGGAACCCCACGGCCGTGAGCGCCAGCGTCCCCGGCCCGTAGGACAGGGTGAGTCCCCCGGCCAGGCTCCCGATCGCCTGGCCGGCGTACACCGCCGAGCCGGACAGCGACAGCACCACCTGTGCCTGCTCGCCACCCGCGTTGATCAGGCACTTCTGCAGTGCGGGGTTCATGGTCCAGCCGATCAGCGACCACAGCACGACCAGCGCGAAGAGGGCGACGACGGTCGGCGCGCGGTGGGTGCCGGCGAAGGCCAGGAGCGCCAGGAGCCCCATGACCGCGAGCAGGGCGACGGAGGAGAGCAGGGCGACGCGCTCCGGGGGGAAACGGTCGATCAGCACGCCCGTCACCAGGTTGGAGACCACCCCGCACGCGCCGTAGGCGAAGAAGACGAAGGCGACGGCGCCGCCGTGCAGTCCCGCGACGTGCTGGGCGATCCACTCCAGATAGGCGTACAGGGCGAACATGCCGCAGAAGGTCAGCATGCTGACGAGCAGGACCGCCGGTACACCGGGCAGGACCGCCGCGCGGGCGCGCTCGGCGATGGGGGCCTCCGCCGTGGGAGGCACCGAGGGCAGCACGCGGGCCAGACCGAGAAGGGCGACGAGGCTGAGGAGGGCGACGAAGAGGAAGGTGGCCCGCCAGTCGGAGAAGGCGGCGATGACGGTGCCGACGGGGACGCCGAGGGCGCTGGCGATGGTGATGCCGCCGAGCACGGCGGTCAGGGCCCTGCCGCGTTCCTCGGGCGGGACGATGGCGGCGGCGGTGGCGGACGCGGCGGGCATGAACAGCGCGGTGGCCAGGGCGGCCACGACACGCGCGACCATCATGATCGCGTAGTTGGGCGCCGCTGCGGCCAGGACGTTGGCGACGACGAAGCCGGCGAGGGCGGCCAGGAGGACCCTGCGTCGGTCCCAGTTGGCGGTGCCGACGGCGATGAAGGGGGCGGTCAGCGCGTAGACGGCGGCGAAGACCGTGATGAGCAGACCGGCGGTGCCGACCGACACCGACAGGTCCTCTCCGACCGAGGACAGGACGCCGCTGATGACGAACGCGTCGGTGCCCAGCGCGAAGGAGCCGAGAGTCATCAGCAGGACCGGCCTGCGGGCCGGCGGGCTGGGGAAGAGCTTCGTCAGACCTCGTCCGCCCGGCGCCGACCCTAAACCCAAGGCTCTTCCCTTCCGCTTCCCGCGACCTCCGCGCGCCCCGCGACGCCTGCGGAGTCGGTGGCGCCCGAAGAGTCGGTGGCGCCCGCGCGTCCCGCCACGCCCCTGAGTCCCGCGATGTCGGGAAACCCCGCCCGGCTCCACAGCCACAGCGGGGTGTGCACGTCGATGGGGGCCAGGGCGGAGCCGGCCAGCACCTCCGCCCAGCTCCGGGCGACCGCGGCCCGGTGGCCCGCCGACCCCTCGAGCACATCGCTCCCGCACAGGCCGAGCCTCACCGTGGCCTGGATGACGTGCGTGTCGGGGGCGATGGTGATCAGTTCGCGGGAGGTCCACCGCACACCCGCGTACTGCTCCAGGACGTACAGCCAGTAGTTGAAGATCTTCGGGCCGGACAGGTAGGGGAACTCCGGCTTCCGGCGCACCTGCACGATGTCCCCGAGCCTGCCGATGTCCATCCCCGCCGACGTCAGCAGGCCCAGGACGTCGCCGTCCGCCGACGACTCGGCGATCCCCCGGGCGACCCGGCGCCAGATCGCGGGGTGGCGGTTCGGCTGGAGCGCGACCCGGTGCGCGAGGAGGTGCCGGGCGAGGTCCTCGGGGTCGCGTTCGAGGACCTGCGCCGGGGCGAACACCCAGCGGGACGCGGGGTCCTGGTAGGCCGCGGCGACCGCCTGCCAGAGCGCGTAGCTGTTGCGCTGGTAGTTCAGGGACATGCCCAGCGTCAGGGTGTCCAGGAGGCGCTCGGAGGGCACCACTCCGGCGAGCGCGTCCTCGGGCATGACCTCGCCGCCCAGCAGGCACTCACGGTGGGCGACCACCAGGTCCCGGACCTGCGCCAGGACGGCTGAGCCTGTCGTCACGCTACCCCTTGTCGGATGTGAGGGCGCACCTCATGGCCCCGAGGACATCCCGCCAGTACGGCTCCAGGTGTCGCTCGTCGAGAAGACCGGTCCGCCGGAGTTCCCTCTCCGCCGCGAGCAGTGCGCCGTCCGCGCCGAGCGGTGTGCGGGCCGGCATGGGAGGCATGGCCTCCACCTCGTCCGCGCAGCCCAGAACCGAACGCAGGTGGCCTTCTTCGCCCGCATAGTAGTGGAGCGATCCGCAGTGGTGGTAGTAGGAACCCAGCCTGAGGCCCAGCTCGTTGGCCACGGTCTCCTGCACCATGGTCAGGAGGATGACGTCGTACGGCATCACCCCGATCAAGGACTGGGAGCGCATGGACGCGATGCAGTCGAGGCGGCCGTCGCGGTGCAGGAACTGAAGCGATCCGAAGCAGGAGAAGTCCCTCGGCTCGTCGCGGAGATCGGCGGGGTAGATGAACCCGAGGTATGCCCTGCGGGTGGACGGGTCCCGCCTCATGAGCGCGATCAGATCCCGCAGCGGTGAGCCGGAATCGTCGCCGATGAGCCGCTGGGAGAGTCCGCAGACGAGCGTGCCGTTGTCGTCGGTGAAGGCCTTCCCGCGCGCGTTGTACGCGATCACCTGGCCGGCGTCCGCGCCCGGTGTCAGGGCCCACAGGTAGTTGGCGAAGGCGAATCCCTTGCTGGTGCGCCGGCAGGTGTCGGGAAGGAGCCGGTTCCTCGGGTCGCGTATCCGCACCGTGGGCGAGACGATTTCGAAGGTCGCCCGGTCCGCGGTCCCGAAGCCGGAGCCGACGGAGGTGCGCGACCGGGGACCGGCCACCCGGTCGCCCTCCTTCGCGAGCAGCGCCGCCAGGTGGTGGTAGGCCTCGTGGAACGACTCGAAGGTGTTCACTGCCGGACCCCCACCGCTATGGAGACCAGACTCTCGGGCAGCGATCCGTCGGCGAGCACCGTGTCGGCGCTGTAGGGGCGCCCGGTGGGCGGCACCGGAGGGCACTCGACGAACTCCGTGAGTTCCAGCCCTGCCAGCCGGAACAGCTCCTTGGTCCGGATGCGGTCGGGCGTGAAGGAGTGGACGCCCCGGACCGTCCTGCCGTTGGAGGAGACGAACTGCGTCGTGCGCGTGGTGCGGCGGCGGCCGGTGGACCACACCGAGGACGGCCAGGTGAGCACGATCCGCCCCGCGGGCGCCAGCAGTTGTGCCAGGCAGAAGACGCCGAGGGGGTAGGCCATCCCGTCGACCAGGGAACCCACGACATGGTCGTAGCCGCCGCGTTGCGCGAACAGGGCTCTGATCGGCTCCGTCATGACGTCGTCCGGAAGGTACCGGGCCATCCCGGCGCTGGACTCCTGGCACGAGTAGCCGGCCTTGCCCGTCTCCACGGCCTCGCGCAGCCAGCCCCGGCCCGCGCCCACTTCCAGCAGCCGGGACCCTTCGGACGTCCCCCGCAGGATCCGGCTCAGGTGCGGAGCCGACGCGTGGTGGAAATCGGCCGTGGTGAGCCGCAGTTCGTCGACGAAATCCTCGGCGATGTCCGAATAGCCGATACGGTTGTCGAGGTCGATGCGCCGGCAGTCCGGGTACGCATCCGACGCCTTGTGCACCTCGAATCCCTCGCGTATCACGCGGGCGAGTTCGTCGGTGTCCTCGCGGTGGGAATGATGAAGGACGAGGTGGGCCCGTTCGGCCAGTCGCGACACCTCTTCGGGAGAGATTTGATCGTCGACCAGGGCTGCGCAGAACGTCGTGGCGGAGGAAGAGAGCGCCTCCGGCGCGGGAAAGGAATCGGTTCCGGACTCCGCGGCCCCGATGTCCTTCAGTCTCTCCGCGATCTCTCTTCTGCGGGTCCCTGCGGGACCACCGATCAGAACCGGACAGGGGGCCGGGCGCGGGACGGCGTCAGTGGACATTGAAGATGACATCCCCTATTCGCGGCAGCAGGCAGAATCTGCACTTGGCACAGTCGATGCCTTCCCGGTATTCCTCGGGGCAGGCGATCTGTCGCACCTTCGGGCGGGGCCCCTCCGCGTCGGTGCCGGGCGTCCGCGGGTCCCTCACCCGGCTCACCCGCCAGCCGTCCGGAGGATCACCCATGGTGTGGTCGACGGAGGCGAAGAGCTGGAAGTTGGGCATCTGCCGGAGCTCGTCGAGCGCGGGGAGCATGCCCGGGATCGCCCAGGAACGCGTGTAGGCCCAGAACAGGTGCTGGGGCACCGCATCGGCTATGTCGCGCCACATGGCGACATACCGGTCACCGAAGAAGTCTCCGGAGGAGTGCACCCTGACGGCGACCACGGGGGGAGTCGCGCTCTTCGCGGCGTCCGCCAGTTGCAGGAGAAGAAGCCGGCCGAGCCCTTCCGGGTCCTCGCGGGCATGCCGTTCATTGGCGAACCACAACGGCCGGTTGAAATCGACCTCACCGCTGGTGTCCCCGTTGTAGCAGTTCTTGGCACACCAGTCGCTCGCACCGGGGCAGGTGCGCAAGGTCGGTAAATTCCATACGAGAACGCGACCGATGTGCCGTCCCGACGAACCCGTCTTGATGTTTCCCGGCTCAAGTGAGGGGCGGTCGACGGCGGGAGCGGAAATGCCCACAATGGGGAGGCTCCGCTGTCGTGCCAGATACTGGGCTCTCTCCTGGATCTCTCGTTCCGATGGTATGGCCCGTTTCATGTTTCCCCCGAGCAGCGCAGCCTGCATGCTCCTTGATGCCCAGGAAGCTAGCACAGGGGGTGGAGGCTGTGGAGAGTCCGGACGCCGGTTCCGCAGAAACGTTCAAGCAGATTGAACTCGTGATATTCGACTGCGACGGAGTACTGGTCGACAGTGAACGCATCGCCATGCGGGTCCACGTATTGCTGGGGGCGGAACTGGGCTGGTCGCTCACCGAGGACGAGGCGATCGAGCGGTTCATCGGGGGTTCCATGCTGTCCATCACCGATCAGATCGCCGCACGGCTGGGCGATCGAACGGCCGCGAGGTGGTGGGAGCGGTTCGTCGCCCTGCATCGCCGCGAGGTGGACACCGGCCTGTCGCCGGTCGAGGGACTGCCGGAGGCACTGGACGCGATCACGCTGCCGACCTGTGTCGCCTCCAGCGGCTCGCACGAGAAGATGATCCATACCCTCGGCCGCACCGGCCTCTACGACCGTTTCGCGGGCCGCATCTACAGCTCCACCGAGGTCGCGCGGGGCAAGCCGGCGCCGGATCTCTTCCAGTACGCGGCGCGGCGAATGGGCGTCGACCCGGCGGCGTGCGCGGTGGTCGAGGACAGCCGGCCCGGCGTCGAGGCGGCCCGCGCCGCCGGCATGCGCTGCTTCGCCTACGCCGGCGGGCTGACACCCCGGACCTGGCTCGAAGGCCCCGGCACCGTCATCTTCGACGACATGCGCGGCCTGCCGGACCTGCTGGCGGGGCGGCGACCGGCCCTGCCGGCGGGAGACGGTGACGGATGAGCCACCGCGCCCAGTGGCGGAGTGATCCCATGCCGCCGCCCGCAGGAGCCATGGGCTGGCGACTCCGGGGGCCGCGGTGGCCGGCTGCTGCCGCGGTACGGGCGGCAGCAGGCCGGAGGCGAGGCGGAGCACTGCCCCTCGCTTCCTCGGCCCGCTCACGACGGGGGCTGCGAGGCCGCCCTCTCTCCGGCGTCGGTGGATTCACCAGGTGATCGAGGCGACGCGCCGCACCGCCTCCGGATCAGCTCCGTGCCGGCGCACACTCGCCGCGACGACCTCTTCCCCCTGCCAGCATCGATCGCCGTGCAGTGATGCTCGGCCTTGCCCGCGTCCGTTCCGGTCCATATTCGGGCACGGCCACCTCCGAAGTCGCTTTCTGTATCTGTCCCAGCAGACGACCACGCCAGCGTGTCCCCTACCCAGCGATCTTGTCGCGCGCATCCCAATCAGTGGCTGAGTCGTCGCAGGACACTGGGCGGCCAATCAGTAGCATCGGCCATCACGCAGAGCGACGAGTGTCTCGGGCGCTTGATGGTTTTGCCGACGTCGTAGTGGGCGGCGGGGCGCCAGTTCTTCGAGCCCAAGGGGGCATCCTGGTCCCGGTCGGGTGGGTTTAAGGGCGTGCAGATCTTTAACTCGTCTTTTTGGCCTTGGTTTGAGTGGGGTCGGAAGCGAGGAACGTCGCGACGTCGGCTGGCGTACGGAGGCGGGCGGTGGAGGCGTTGATGTGGCGGCCGTGTGTTTCCAGGAGGGGGGCGGATCTCCTGTTTCGCACGGCTGATGGTCATCGCGATGACGTCGAAGAGTTGGCCGAGGAGGTTCATGGTGGCGAGTTTGCGCAGGTGGAGCACGGTGGCCAGGGTCCGGTCAGCTGGAGTGAGCTTGGCTTTGGCGCCTGTACCGGGGGCGACCAGGCGCTCGTGTCCGCGTACGGGCGGGCGCGACAGGATTACACACCCAAATCCTTGGGTGTGAGGATCACCCGTATCAGCTGCCGCGCCCTCGCCCCCTGATGTAGATATGTAGATATCACTTCAGCGAATAGTTGAGTTTCCATTCGAAGAGCGCGGCTCAATGCAACCAAGGGCCCCATGCTGGGCGCGGGCGTATTGGCTTGAACCTGTGCGTGAGCGCACTGCTATGCGCCCCCGCCGGGCACCTTCCCGCATAGGGGGATCAGGGAAATAATGGCCACGTTGTGCAAAGGCGTGGAAGGAGAGGATCGTTGAAGTCCTCACTGGCTCCCATCCCTCACGACCTGACAGGCCGGACCGCGCTGGTCACTGGCGGCGGAAAAGGAGTGGGTGCAGCTATCAGCCGGACGCTGGCCCGACGGGGCGCGCACGTGGTGGTCAACTATTTCCATTCCCCGTCCGCTGCCGAGAGTACGGTGGAAGCGATCCGTGCGTTCGGCGGCTCCGCGAGATCGGCACGAGCCAGCGTGGCCAAGCCCGAGCAGGTCACCTCCCTCATCGAAGACATCGGGACGCGAGAGGGAGGCTTGGACATTCTGGTGAACAACGCCGCACGCGGGGTGCTGACCTCCTCCGAGAAGCTGACCGAGCGGGATTGGGAACTGGCCTTCGCCACAAACGTGCACGGGGCGCGTGCCTGTGCGCTGCGGGCCGCTCCGCTGCTGGCAGCCGGCAATGGCGCGGCCATCGTCAACGTCTCCTCCATCGGTGCCGGCCTGGCCATGGACAACTACATGTTGGTGGGAGTGTGCAAAGCGGCTTTGGAAGCCCTCACCCGCTACCTGGCAGCCGACCTGGGGCCTCAAGGCGTAAGGGTCAACACCGCGTCAGCCGGTCTGCTGGGCAACGCTACGGCTGACCTGTTCCCCGGCGCGCAGGCACTGAGGCACACCTGTACCACCGCCACACCGCTGGGACGCCTTGGTACCGAAGAGGACCTCGCCCAGTTGGTGGCCTTCCTCGCCTCCCCGCAAGCCGGCTGGATCTCAGGACAGTCCTATCTTGCCGACGGCGGCCTGTCCGTCGGCCGGGCCATGCTCACTCCTGGCCCCAACACGTCCGCCGCGCCGACGAGAGCGGCGTACACCGGGTCCGCGGGCGATCAGTCTCCATGGCCGGCAGGCCCGCGGCCGGCCTGAACACCGGGTGAATCTGCAGCCAGGTACCCGCCGTAGGCGGTCCCTTCGCGCCGTGGACGCCTACCGGAAACGAGGCTGTCGCTCATACGGCCCGTGGTGGGTGCGGTCGGGAATGTCGCGAGCTGTGGCGCAGCGACGTTGACCGCCGGGACTTCTGGGCGGCTCGGCGGTGGACTTCTCTTTGCGCAGTGGTGGCGGGCCGGTCCGTGGCGCTCGCTCGCGGATGCCTGAGGAGGAATCGAGTTGTCGTCCACTATGGCCGGGTACGCCTGGCCGACGCGTTGGCACGCTGTCGTGATCTGGAACAGCGGACCTGCTGTCCGGCGTGCTCACGAGGCACTGGCTTGAGATCCGCAGACCCGCGCGGTGCCGCTTCCGCCGTCGTCCGGGGTCGTTCGCTCAGGAGCGGTGGACAGCGCCCCCGGTTTTGAGGTCCATCCCCGTCAGCTGCAGCGAGAAGGATCAAGAGGGAGGTCACATAATGGCCACGCAGCGTCCGGTGCGTATCGCGAACTTTTCCGGGGCTATGGGAGACAGGTTCGACGCCTTCGAGCAGGCCATCCATGGCGAACCCGTCGACGTGGTGTTCGGTGATTACATGACTGAGGCGTTCGATTCGATGCTGATCGCTGCGTTCCTCAGTCGTTCGCAGAACTGGGAGAATTTCTATGCGGAGTTGTTCATGCAGCAACTCCTGCCGCAGCTGGAGGCCGTCGCCCGGAAGGGCATCAAGGTCGTCACCAACGCCGGCGTGTTCAACCCGAGGGGCATGGCCAGGGCTATCCGTGCCGCAGTGGCGCAGCGGGGACTCGGCCTGAAGGTCGCCTACATCACTGGTGACGATCTACGCGAGGAGGCCGCCGGGCTGCTCGCCCGCGGTCAGCTGGTCAACATGGACACGGGTGCCCCCTTGGCTTGTCATGCGCGGGGTCTGCTCGCGCTCAACGCCTACCTGGGCGGCTGGGGCATCAAGGCTGCCCTGGACGAAGGCGCGGACATCGTGATCACCGGCAGGGTGGCGGATGCGTCACTGGTCACCGGTCCTGCCGCTTGGTGGCATGGCTGGCGACGGATCGATCTGGACAAGATCGCCGGGGCGATGGCAGCCGGTCACGTCTTGGAGTGCGGCCCGCAGGCCACTGGCGGCAACTTCTCCGGGTTCACCCGGATCGAGGACAACATCCTGCCCGGCTTTCCGATCGCCGAGATCGCTCAGGACGGCAGCTCCGTTATCACCAAACAGGCTGCACAAGGCGGCGCGGTCACGGTGGACACCGTAACCGCTCAGCTGCTGTACGAGATTCAGGGCCCTCTTTACCTCAATGCCGACGTGACCTGGCACACGAACTCCGTCTCTCTCACCCAGGAGGGGCCTGATCGCGTACGCATCACCGGTGCCCGGGGCAGCGCCCCATCCACGACCACGAAAGTGAACATCGATTTCCAGGACGGCTATCGTAGCGCGGTCTGGATCTTCCCGACGGGCCTCCAGATCGAGGAGAAGGTCGCCATCCTCAAAGCCCAGGCATCCCGAGCGGCCCGGGACCATCAAATCGACGCACTGAAGGTCTTCGTGTGCGGGCAGCCGGTCGAGGATCCAAGAGACCAGTGGCAGGCCACCGTGCCCGTCCAGATCGTCGTGGCCGCGCCCTCCAAGGAGACAGTCTCCCAATTCATCGCCCAGCTCACTTCCTATTGGCTCGGCAGCTTTCCCGGGTTCTACACCGAGATCACCCGGGTCTACACCGATGCCCCTCAACCCCGCATCGACTACAGGGCGGCCCTGGTGCGCCAGGACGCCCTGAAGCACCAAGTGCATTTGCCCGACGGCCGTGTCCTGCACATCGCCCCACCCCCCGGAGCCCAGCCGTTCACCGGCCAGCCCGCGGTGCCTGCCACCCCGCCGGCGGAACCGGGCGCCTTCGGCCCGACGGTCCACCGCCCGCTGGGCGAGGTGGCGTACGCTCGTGTGGGCGACAAGGGTGCCCACGCCAACCTGGGCGTGTGGGTCAGCGACCCAACCGCCTATCCTTGGCTCGCCTCCTACCTGACAGTCGCCGAGCTGCGACGGCTGCTGGGTATTGAGGGCGTCGACGTGGAGAGGTATGAACAACCCCTGCTCCACGGTATCTCCTTCGTCTTGAAGGGCTACTTCAGCCCCAGCGGCTCAGCCAACCTCGACCTGGACCAGATCGGCAAGTCCCTGGGTGAGTTCCTGCGCGCCCGCCACGTGGATATCCCGGCTTCGCTGCTGACCCCGGCACACTGACTTCCGAGAGCATGGCGACCACGGCAGCGACGCCTTCCGGTCGGACACCGCTGCCATCGCCGGCGTAGCGTCCGGCCGCGTGGTGGACCATGACGAGCCGCGATCCCTTGTCGAGTGCTGCCGGTCCATTCCCGTCGCGCCCGTTGGATTGGTTCAGGTGATGAAGTCCTGCACGATCTCGTCGAGGCATCGCTCGACGATGGCGGCAATCGTCAAGGCCGGGTTGACCGCCGCGGTGGATCCCGGCATCAGGGCGCCGTCGAGACAGTACAGGCCTGAATATCCGTGCAACCGGCCGTAAGCGTCGGTGGCTTTGCCCAGCACGACCCCTCCGACCGGATGGGCTGTCACGGAGTACCCAGGCACCGGAGGAATGACGATGGCGCCGGAGGGAAAGTGACGCGCCACCTCTCGCACGAGGTCGCCGACGGCATGGCGGGCCGTGATGTCATTTCCGGCACTCCACTCGAGCCGCGTGTTGGCGGCCTTGGCGGAGTATGCCCACCGTCCGAAGTGGTCACTGATGCCCATGCCGATGCAGGCGAGCAGCCCAGCTCCGCTCGGTACGGGGAGGGGGGCGTGCATGACGCTCGCCGTGCCCTCACGGTTGCGGAGGAGAACGGCCGGGGGCCCGCCCTGTGGAGCACAGGTCGGTTGCGGAGCCGTCTGGAGGAGCAGCAGTTGGTCACCGTTGGTGCCCCACTGGGCACCAACGGAGTCGAGCAGGCGGGGCAGAGCGCCAGTATCACGGGCGGTCACCAGCATCCGTGGGGACTGGACGCCGGCGGCGAGGACAAGCTTGTCGCAGATCAGGACCAGTCGTTCGCGGACTGCTCCACTGCGGGTCAGCTGGGTGACGCAGACGCGGTACCGGCCCTGGGAGTCCTGGGTGATACCGGTGGCCATGTGCAAGGGCCGGACCACCGTCTTGCCGGTAGCCTCCGCGCGGGCAAGATAGGTCCGGTCCACGCTCATCTTGGCGCCGCTGTTGCAGCCGGTGAAGTGGTACTGGCCCACAGTGGCCGCCGGTTTTCGGTCACCGTTGAGTTCGGCCCGGATCACATCGAAGTCGTAGTTGCCCATTACCTGTTCGGCTGGAAGGCCGGATTCCTGGGCTGCGAGATGCCAGAGCCGGTTCGAGCGGTACTGGTCATGGGCAAGGAGATCCTCGGGGAACGGTGCGGCAATCAGCCGCCGCCGAGCCCGTGGGTAGTAAATGCGGTCGAGTTCGCCATAGTCGATCTCGGCGGGGAAGAGATGATGGAAGGGGCCAGGTGCGGGCTGGGCCAGCACTCCGCCGTATACCAGCGTGCTGCCACCGACTCCCGCCCCGCACATGATCACGACGTTCTTCTGCGGTAGGACCTCCAGCAGTCCGGTGGAGCGTGGGAGCGCTGTCGCTATGGCGCGATACACGCATGACAGCAAAGGCACGCCTGTTGGCGGAAAGGGGGACGAGTCCTGGCCCAGCCAGACCAGGTGCCTGTCGAGCGACGGTAGGCGCGGAAAGGTATTCCCGGTCGGCGTGATAGGCCAGCGACGGCCACGTTCGAGCACGACGTTCCTGATTCCTGCCTCAGCGAGCCGGAAGGCGGTGATGCTACCGCCCAGCCCCGACCCGATAATCACCACGCGGTGGTGTTCTTCGCGACCCTTGTTCGCATGGCTCACCCAAGCGGAAGCTCCATGATTAGGTCTATCGTCATTTTTGCCCTGAGGCTCGATCGGTTCGGGCGGTGCGTCGTGCCCACCCTCTGGTGCGGAGCGAGCCGTCCTGTGCCGCATAAATCCTCCCAAGAGGTGCTTGCTCTGCGCGCGGTGAGGCTTGTGCCGGCGCCGGACAAACGGGTCGCGCGGACAGCCATGAATCACTCATGTCTGCCTATCGGGGGCCCCTGCCGGCCGTCTCGGACAAGGATGCTGCCAAGGAAAAAGCCCAAGGCTGTCGGCACGGCTGTCCGAGGTGGCGTGCCGGGCGGTCCCGCTGCGCGGGAACGTCCGTAATCCAGCTCAAGGCGACTGCGCGGGCGGGCCACCGGCTGCCGGGCCTACAGTCTTCGACTGTCCCGATCCGTGCAGGGGCAAGGGGGACGCCTCAGTCGCCCAGGTAGTCGTGCACGACCTGGGCCGGGCTGAGGGTGAGGTCGGTGAGGATGTGGCCGGCGGAGACGACCTCCAGGACGGGCAGGTCGGCGAGCGGGGCCAGTGCGTGGGCGAAGAGCTGCAGTCGTGCCGGGCCGGTGAAGGCACTCTTGACCGTGAGGTCGGTGATCCGGGTGCGGACCAGCTCGCAGATGCGCGGGGACCCGTCGTAATGGGGCACGGTTTTGAGCATGAAGGTGGGTACACAGAGGTGCGCGCGGGCCTCCTCCAGGTCCATCGGATGGTGCTTGTAGCCCATGGTGGCCGTCGCCACCCGCAAAGAGCCGTAGTCCAGGGTGCCGACCAGGGTGTCGGAGTCGAGGTAGAGCCGGGGCGAACCGGACTTCTTCGGGTAGGCGCTGAGCTCACGTCCGCTGGAGATCGCCGGGACGCTGTCGACGTACACCGCCAGGCTGAATTCGCCCAGCTCGTCCTGATGCTCGACAGAGATGTGATGCGCTGCTTCCGTGTAGGTGCCCAGACCCGTCACGTCGGGCATCCGCGTGATCTCGAAGCGGGCCAGCGGGACGGTGACGGTCAGCGGCTCCGGCACGACCCGCCGCAGTACCTTGAGGTCGGTACGGTAGGTGATGCTCAGGTATTCGCGGTTGGTGAAGCGGTACTGGGTGGAGGGGTAGGCGGGCGAGTTCAATGGGGTGGTCAGCTGCCGCGCGACATCTTCCAGGCGCATGGGTCATCTCCTTGGAGCCGTAGTTGTGACTTCCGCGGCCCGGACAGCCATGACGGCGGCGCCCGAGGGTCGGGTACCGCTGCCTTCGGTCCCCGGACAGGTCTGTTGAGGGGTCCACGCCCCGCGACCAGTCGGCGCCGGGCATCCCGCCTGCGTGGCGGCCTTACGGGCTTGAGATCCCTGTACCGGGGCCTTCCCCGTGCGAGGGTGTGCGGCGGAGCCTGCTGATGTCATCCCGGACGAAGGGGCCCAGCGCGCCCATGAAGTCCTCGTGGCAGTCCACGAAGCTGACGTGGCCGGCACCGGGGATAACCGTCAGCTTTCCGTTGGGCAGCTTCCGCGCTGCGCGTACCCCCTGCGATACCGGGAGCAGCCAGTCGGTGAGCCCCCACACGACCAGGGCGGGCACTTCGATGTCCTTCAGCCGGCCGGTCACGATGAGGCGGGGGTCCTGTCCCGTCAATCCTGTCCCTTGCCGCAGCACTTCGATGGAGGTGCGCAGTGGCGTCCGTGAGCGGCTCAGCCTCATCTGGCTGAGCCACGTCAGCGGTGGTACGCGCCAAGGCTGCTGCAAGAGCAGGGCGCCCGACAACGTGGCCAGGGCACCGAACCCAGGCAGCGTGGCAGCCGTCGACAGCACATCAGCCACGCGTGCCGGGATGAGCGACGAGGCGATCAACAAGGGGTTGATCGCGCGACCGAGTCCGGCGGCGTCGACCAGCGCCAGACGGGTCACGCGGTGCGGGTACGTCAGCGTCAGATAGGCCGCCACCGCGCCGCCGAAGGAGTGGCCGACGAGGGTGACCTCCTCCACCTCGACAGCGTCCAGGAACGCGGCGACGAAGGAGGCGAGATGATCGGGGCGTACATCGTGCACGGGGCTGGTGCCACCCAGGCCCGGCAGTACCAGTGCCAGCGTGCGGTTGGTCAGGGCGAGATCCTGCATGATGCGCCACCAGCTGCGGGCGTTCTCGGCGAGGCCGGGTAGCAGGAGCACCGGGGGGCCCGCGCCGATTTCGTAGTACAGGGTCGACACACCATGTACCAGAACCCGTCGCTCTGTTGGCTGCTCGTTCGCCACAGGTTCCTCCTGTCGACTGCGCGGTCGCCGCTCGGAGGAGACTGCGCAAGGGGTGTTTCGGCTGACTGACCTAAGGGAACCAAAGTTCGGATTTGACGGTGTCGCGCCCAGCCAGCCACATCCCCAGTGCCTCCCGCGTGCCGTACACCTTGGGCAGACCTGGCAGACGGGGGAGTGCGGACAGAAGGAGGCTGTCGGTGGGTACGGGAGAGAATCGCAGGGCGCGCCGGTTCAGCAGCAGGCTCAGCATCAGACCGTCCCGGTAGATGCTGGTGGCGATCGGGCCGGGGATGTCGCGTGTGCGGCCCAGGCCTCGCACAATGTCCTGGTGGTGGATGGCGAGGTCGCCCAGCACGATCACGGCGCAGAGGCGGCTGGTGAGAGCCGGGGCGGCCGCCCAGTCCCGGGCCATCCGTATCAGTTCCTCCGGGGGGAGCCGCCTGGCCCAATCGACATGGGCCTGGTTGGCAGCGTTCACACAGGGCCCGTGGGGCAGGTAGGACTGCACCAAGCGGTCCACGCCGATGAGGTGGCCGAGCACGTCCCGGGGGGCCCAGCCGACGCAGAGCGTGCGGCCGGTGTTGAATTCGTCCCCGGTCAGCCCCTCCAGGGTGTCGAGGAGGCGGAACCGCTCCGCACGCAGCTCCGATTCAAAGGGTAAATTCAGCATTGACCAGCCTCGTTCTCTTGCCGGGCGCTCCTCGGATGTTGGCGTACGTCCCCGGATCTTCCGCCCCGACCGCGTAGTGGTCGCTGTGGCGAAGACCGGAGAGTGGCCTTGGCGGAGCACGTCTTCACGAACCCGACGCGCTGAACAGGTCTTCGAAACTCTGCCGCAGCAAGTGATGGAACATTTTCGTGTCCGTGATCGCCGCGGGATCGAGATTGGTCCCGATACCGCACATGTTGCCGTGGGACGCGGTCGTGATGTTGGCTGCGGCGGGTCCTCTGGCAACCCACGGCACCGCATCGACGATCCGTGCGCCCGTGACATAGGTGTCCTGGCTGAGGCCGGGGACGCTGGTGACGACGAGATCGATACTCTTCGCCAGGAGCGGTGCGCACATGCCGATGAGAGAGCGCGGAATCCAGGAGCTGACGCCGGCCAGCGCCGGGTACATGTCCTGGATCAGGTCGCCTCGTGCTCGTACGACCGAGCGGTGGACGGCCTGCATGCGCGCGAGAGGGCCCATGTCGCCCACAGGACCGGCGATCCGCACCGCGGCTACGAAGTTCCCGCCCCCGGTCTGGAACGGCTCGCGGATGCTGACCGGAAGCATGACCGGGATGGACTTCAGGTGCAGACCGTGATGTACGTGGTACTTGTGGAACGCGCCGAGAATCGCTGCCAGGTAGGCGGAGGTCACGGAAACGCCGGCGCTCTTTCCAGCGGCTTTGAGGTCCGCCAGCGGAACGGACACCAGCCCGCAGCGGAGCTCAAGGCTGCGCTTCCGCAGAAGCGGCGAGGGCATCACGGGGGAGACGACCTGCCCCAGGTGCCTGCCCAGACGCAGAGCGCGCTCGCCGGCGTCCTGTGGCGCCGACAGGGAGCGGATCGCCTCGCCGGCCATCGACATCACCGCCGTCCTGACGTTACGGATGGCGGAGCGAGCGTTGGATTCCGGTTCCACGGCTTTCCCCGCACCGGACGCCGTGTGCCGGAAGGCCGCTGTGTGGGCGGGGGAGGGCCTCCCTGCTTCCGGGGACTGCGGGAGCAGCTCGCGCATGGCGATCTGGATCCCGAGGGCGTCGCCGATGGCGTGATGCCACTTCAGCACGACAGCGGCCCGTCCGTCGTCATACCCCTCCACCAAGGTGGCCTCCCACAACGGGTGGCCCCGGTCAAGCGCGGCTGATGCCCGCCATTCGACCAGGTCGAGAAGTTCCCGGAGCCCGCCCGGCGCGGGCAGGTACACCCGGTGGACATGCCGGCTGAGCCGGAATTCCGTATCCGGGGACCAGACGGGAATCCCGACTTGCCAGGAATCGACCACGCGGTGGCGCAACCGGGGCAGCGCGCGTGTCATCCAGTCACAACCGGCAAGGAAACCGCTCCAGTCGGGCGCCCGGTCCAGGAACCAGACCCACACCACCTCGAGCCGTAGCCGGGCGTCTGACCCCATGCGCCAGAAAAGTGTGTCCATGCCGCTCAACGGTCCGGGAGACGTCCATCCGTCGACCGGCCTCATGTCAGTCATCTGTGCTCCCCGGAGTCGTCGAATGGGCTGGAACCCGCAGTGGTGGCACCTCTCCCGTTACGCGATGGCGCTGCTCATCCATCAGAACTCCTGTCAGTCGTCGGCACGGCACTGCCCAGGCAACGCCGTGTATCCGGCCCGCGCCCGCGGAGAATCCCAGGGGCTTGGGGCTTGGGGCTTGGGGCTTGGGCTTGGGTCAGGCGGTCAGTGCGACCAGCTGCTCCGATCGCCACCAGACCGCTCCTTGCAAGCGGGTGTTGAAGCGGAGAAAGGCGCTGGGAAGGAGGCTCATTCCAGGAGTCGAGGAGAAGAACTCGCCGGTTCGGTGCTCCAACGCAGGGTCGCTCGCCAGCCGCAGCGGCATGAGCGCCCCCTCCGCTGGACTGTGCACGAACGGCGTGTGCGCTCCTGCGGCGAACAACCGGCCGATCAGTGGTGCATCCGTGGCGAGCTTGGTGGCCACCATTCCGGGGCATACCGCGTTGGCCGCTACTCCTCTGTCGCGCCATCGTTTCGCGGCCTCCTGCGCGAAGAGCACGTTGAGCATCTTCGAGCGGGCGTAGACCGCCATGGAGCCGACCGTTCCGTACGCATCGGGCCGGGCGAAGGTGAGTGGGTCGATCCACATCACGCCCCGGTGGGACTCGGAGGCGATCATGACGATGCGTGAGGGCATTCCGCGTTCCAACAGGTCCAGCAGCAGGTTGGTCAGGAGGAAGGGGCCCAGGTGGTTCGTCGCGATCATCCTGTCGAATCCTTCGGCACTGACGGCGGGGCGAGGATCGTGGATTCCCGCGTTGTTCACCAGGACGTCCACGCGCGGGTAGCGGCTGTGCAGTTCGTCGGCGACCCGCCGGACATCCGCGAGCGCGGAGACGTCGGCCTCGAAGAGATCGATCTCGGCCTTCGGCGCGCACTTCCTCAGCTCTCCGACCGTCGCCTTGCCCTTGACCGGGTTCCGGCAGACGATCGCCAGCCGCGCGTTCTTCAAGGCCAGTCCCCGAGCGATTTCCTTACCGATCCCCGAAGTCGCTCCGGTGACGACGCAGACCTTTCCGTCCATACTGTCCTCCTACTCGGCCTTCAGCGTCCCGCTGGCGAGCCCTGCCACCGGCAGGCAGGCGGCGCGAACGATCCGCCGGCCAGGTGTGTCGTGCGGCACCAGAGCGTGCGGTAAGAACGCCGGGAACCGCGCCGTGTGCCCGGGCTGCCGCGCGGGCGTCTCCGAAATCGCCGCCCTGGACCGTGACGGCGCAGCCCGCGGTCATCTCGATGCGCCGGACATGTCGAGGGCCTGCACACTGGAGATCTCCAGAAGGAGCCGATCGTCGGCCGTGCACGCCCGGTACGTGCCGTCGCGGTCCACAGAGACCACCAGCGTGTGCCCGTACCGGGCCAGCAGCTCCCGGTCGTTGGCGCCCTCCGTGTAGAGGTCCAGACGTTCGATGGAGCGAGGGATGAGAAGGGGCTGCTTTCCCGACGCGTCCGGGCGAAGGGCTGCCGTGCGAAGAGAGGCACAGGTCAGCAGTGGCGCTGTGGTAGCGCTGCGCAGGTAGGGCCGGCTGACGAGCCGGGGGGTCCATGTGCCGTGGGCCGAATCGGCCGCCACTTGGCAGTGCGACAGGTTGCGGAAGATGCCGCGCAGGGAGACCGGGCCGTCGTCGCCGGCGTAGGGGTCGACGGCGGGAGTCGTGCCGGACGTTTCCGGCGGCCTCCAGCGACGGGGCGCAGGGAGGTGTCCCCTTGCCAGGAGCACCTGGGTGTGGAAGTTGCGGAGTGCGCCGTGGCGCAGGCGGCCGTCCGGAGCCAGCGTGTCGGAGTGGATGCTCACTTCCACAGCGATCGGCTGCTCCGTGTGGTCCGTACCGGCCAGCAACCGGGCCTTGACGCGCAAGGGGGTGGGCTTGCGACGGTTGAAAGGCCTGATGAACGTCTCGAACTCGGCGTGCCGGAATCCTTGAGTGACTGTCCCGGGCACCAGTGACTCCGCGGCGTGTGCGGCGATGTCGAGCATGAACGTGGCAGGAACGGTGGGCTTCCCGTGCACCAGATGATCGAAGAGGTAGCTGTCGCGGGCGTCCATGTCCCAGCTCGCGCTCCGCTGCGAGGGGCTGGTGTGGTTGGTGACCCACGGGGGCCGCTGGCGGCACAACCTCGGGTCGGGAGGACCTTGGTGCACCAGGGCGGGATCGTGTTTGCGCAGGCGTTCACGCTCGTGCTTGCCGAGATAGGTCGATGTGCCTCCCAGGAGAGCGGCAGTGCCGAGTTCGCTGATGAATTGCGCCGTCCCCTCGGCCGTGGGGATCGGAGTGAAGAGCGCTTCGCGGGCGATCTGTTCCTGGAGCACGGGGTCCGCTCCCATACCTGCCTGGGCCCACATGCCGAAGCCGATGGTGATCTCGGGGGTCGGCCCGAGCAGCTCTGCGGTCCCCTCCAGGTAGGCGTTGCCGGCGGCGTAGTCGGTGTCCCCGGGAATGCCGGCCACTGCGGAGTGTGACCCGATGTTGCACCACAGGGCGGGCGGGTGGTCGCGCAGGGCGGACGTGACGTTGTGGTGGCCGAGCACCTTGGTGTCGCGGACGCGGCGGAAGGTGTCCAGGTTCTTGTTCGCGAGCAGGGTGGAAGCTACCTGTCCGGCGGCATGGATGACGAAGTCGACACGGCCGTCACAGCGCAGCACACGCCCCATGGCCTGGTCGACAGCGGCCGGGTCCCGGATGTCGCAGCTGATGTACTCCACTCGGTCGGCCCCGAACCGGCTCTTGAGGTCGTGCACCGCGCGGTGCACGTTGCGGGCTTTGAGTAGCGCGTCGACGCGCCCGACCACTTGGCGGGGCGGCAGGCCGGGGTGGGTCTCGCGCACGCGGTGCAGCAGCCGGCTGCGCAAGTGCGGTAGCCGGTCATCGCTGACGGCGAGGACGTCGGGCGGTACGGGGAGGTCGGACGTACGGCCCAGAAGCCAGAGTTTGGGTCGGACGTGCTCGGACAGAGCGGTGAGCAGACACTGAGTGATGCCGCCGACTCCACCGGTTACCACACCGATGGAGGTGTCATGGATCGGCAGCTGTGGTGAAGACGCCAGAGAGGGAAGCGGAGCCGGGTGGAGCGTCTCGATCCGGCGTTCACCGCGGAAGTAGTAGACGATGGGCACCGGGGCCGGGCGTGCGGTCAGCTCCCGCCCGGCGCGGACGAGCAGGCCCTGTGTGAGGGGCTCGTCGGTTGCGATGACGAGCGCAGCCGTGCCTGGTTTCTCCCACCGGAGGCTCTTGACGAACCCTGTGAACAGGGCCGTGAGCGGATTGTGGAAGGTGCCGGCTTTGATCCCGGTCAGCAACACAACGAGCGAGCTGTCCGTCCGCCACCTGGACCACAGACGCTGAGTGACGAGGAAAAGCATGTCATGGACGGCCAGGCAGCGCCTCAGATCGCCCTCGCCCACCTCGCAGATGACGGTGAGATGCGGAGCCGCGGTGGCAAGGCCCGGGAACCGGCGGTCGAGTGAGGCTGGTTCGCGCAGTTCGTCAATGCCGTTGACGTCGGGCACGGTGACCACAACAGCGTCGGCGTCCTCCAGGTCCGACCGGATCGGCGCACCGGTCTCGGCACAACCGAGCAGGACCACGCCCCGCCGCGGCAGCCGGGGGCGCGCCTGTACCAAGCTGCCCGCCTCTGCGGTGGCAGGGCGAAGGGTGAGTTCCTTGGCGTAGCGCGTGGTCAGCCACCGTGGCCGCGGGGCGGCCCGCGCCGCGTCGCCGGGGCTGCTGGGCTCGACGGTCACCACTGTGACGTTCCGCTCGTCGGACAGCGGACAAGGCAATGCCCCGGTCTCCACGGCGCGCAGGAGGCCGACGACGTGGTCGGCGGCGAGATAGCTGCGCGTTCGCACTCCAGGGCCACGGCCGCCAGGTGGTTCCTGCCCGGCGCCGAACGACAACCGTGCGAGCACCGGCCAGTGGTGCCGTTCGGCTGAACGGGCGCTGGCCAACGCGAGCAGGAAGGCGCCCTCCGCGAGGGTAGCGGCGCCCTGGCCGAACAGTGCGCCGTTCTCGGGAGTGCTATTACCGTTGACCGCGAGTACCAGAGCCAGCTCCAGCTCCCCTGTACGCAGGTAGCGATGTGCTGTTTTGAGTGCCATGAGCGAGCTGTCGACACCCGCGTCGATCGCCATGGTCGGACCGTGGAGGTCGTAACGCGCCGCGATCCGCGAGGCGATGACATTCGGCATCACTCCCGCCTGGGAGTCCTCGGTGCAGGCGGGGAACTTTTGCCGGATCTTCTCCACTTCCCGGGCCGCCCGTTCGAAGGCGGGGCGGTCGCCGTAGCGCTCGAGGACTCCGGTCACATCCGCCGCGTAGCAGCGCATCGCCGTGCTCGTGAGTTTGCTGGGGAAACCCGTGTGTGCCGCGATCACACCGGTGCTCTCGCGCAGACTCGCCCACATCTCACCATGCGCTTCCACGAATCTGGCCGCCACCTGCAGCGCCATCAACTGGCATGGATCGACGGCGGAGACCGTACGGCCGGACAGCCGCACCTCGGCCGGCCCGGGCGCCGGGTAGGGGTCGGGAAACCGGGCGTCCACTTCAGGAGCCGTCCCGCGCAGCCATTCCTGAATGCGGGTCGGCGATGGGCCGCCCGGTACCTGGGCACTCCACCCCACCAGCACCAGCGAGCCGGCATCCGGAAGGCTGGGCGGCTGAGAACGCAGCTCCGTGCCGTCCGGACGGTCGGTCACGAGCAGGTGCGCGTTCGTGCCACCGAATCCGAAGGCCGAAATCCCCACGGTCCGTCCGCCTTCCGGCTTCGAGGGGAAAGGAATGGGGCTGTGCGGCACTCGCAGTCCCGGTGTGTCAGTGGCCTTCTCCGGTTCCGGCGCACCGAGCTGTCCCGGTACCCATTGGCTGCGCAGTGCCAGCAGCGCGTGAATGAGCGAGAAGGCCCCGGCCACCCACCCGGTGTGTCCGAAGACGGGCTTGTTGCTGCTGCACAGCTGGCCCTCCGGCGACCCGAGCGCGGTGATCGCCTCCGACTCCACGACGTCACCTGCCGGCGTGCCTGTTCCGTGGGCGATGATCCAGTCGACGGTTTCAGCATGGACGCCACTGACCGAGCGGGCGCGCTGTATGGCGCGCCGTTGCCCCGACGTGTTGGGCGCGGAGATCGACTTGCCGCGACCGTCCGCGGCTGCCCCGAAGCCGACCAGCACTCCGTGGATGGTGTCCTTGTCGGCGACCGCCCGTTCCAGGGTCTTCAGAGCGACCACTGCCGAGCCGTCACTGAACACGGTCCCGTCCGCCGACGCACTGAAAGCGCGGACGCGGTCAGCCTTGGACAGACCACTGAGCTTGGAGAACATCACCGAAGCCGTCGGATCAAGCACGTGGAAGCCCCCGCAGTAGGCGACCTCGCAGTCGCCTGCGAGCAATGCCTTGGCGCCGAGGTCCACCGCGTAGAGGGACGATGCGCAGGCGGTGTCCACCACTACGGATTCGACGACTTGCTCGGTGATTCCGGTCAACGCGGCCCGTACGGCTCGGTCCGGCGCCGCCTCCCGGAGAGGGACCGCGTTTCGGTAGTGCTCCATGAGAGCGGTACGGACCTCATCGCTCCCCTCCCCGTCCGCGGCGGCGGCGCGGGAGAGGGTGTTCACCAGCATCGCCTGGACGAGGCTCTGACTGCCACCCGGCCACGCCCCGATGTAGGCCCCGCAACGGTCCCTGGGAGAGAGCCGCACATCTTCACGTGCCTGCAGAACGGCGTGGCGCAGCCAGCGCACCGCCTGGTCCCGGCAGGGCCCGCCGTCCTTCTCCTCTGCCTCCCGCAGAGCGGGATGTGGCCGCAGGTCGTGGAGATAACCCGCCCTGCGGGCGTAGGTACGATCCACCACCTGGGGGTCCGATGACCAGAAGTTGGCCAGCTCGAACCGGTCCCCGGGCTCGCTGAAAACGTCCCGTGTTCCATTGAGCAACCGCCAGACCTCGCCGGGACTTGAGGCGCCGGGCACCGCGACACCCATCCCGACCACAGCAATCAACTGCTCCGGCCGACTGATGGCGGTCATCGGCGCATGTCCTCTACGATTCCGGCGAGCTGTTCGAGGGTCGTGGCCTGCAGCCGTTGCTGGGGCGGAAGCTCAGGGAGCCCGTACAGCTGTCGGACGCGCTCGAAGAGCGCGATCTGTTTGAGCGAGTCCACGCCGAGGTCCGCCTCCAGGTCGATGTCGGGAGTCAGCATCTCCACGGGAAACCCCAGGTCGTCGGCGTAGACCTTGGTCAGTTCATCGATCAGCCGGGAGCCATCCGGCAGCTCTTCCTCCTTCTCCTCCTGTGCGGGCGCCTCGGCGCGGGTCGCGAAGCTCTGATCGGCGAACGCCGCACCGGCGGCAACTTCAGACGGCGGCCACTGGACGGAGATGCCGGCCGCCGACAGGCCTTTGAGTGTCTCGTCGGGGCCACCGCGCGTCGGCAGCAACGGCACGGCGATCGCCGAGGACGGAAGGGATGAATGAACGATCCTGCTCAGTGCCTGACGGGCGCCGACCTCGATGAAGACCCTGATGCCGTCGCGAAACAGGGTGAGAAGGCCGTCATAGAAGTGAACGGGCGTCACCATGTTCCGATTGATGACTTCCCGAGCATCCGCCGCGGAGCGAACGAAGCGGCCGAGCGTGGGGGAGAACACCGGCACCCTCGGCTCGTTCAGCACCACATCCGCGCTTGCTTTGACGAAGAGGTCCGCCGCTGGGTACATGAGCGGGTTGTGGAAGGCATACCTCGCCTTCAGGCGGGTGGTCCGAATGTCCAGGCCGGCGGCCACCTTCTCCACCTCTGCCAGAGAAGATGCCGGCCCGGAGAGCACGGACTGATCCGGTCCGTTGTCGATCGCCACACACAGTCGCGGCTCGTCAAGCACAGCCACGAGGTGGCGGGCGCGCCCTGCGGACATGTTCAATGCCACCAGACCACCCTCGACCGGTTCGACTCGGCGAGGTGCCTCGACACGGAGGCAGGCCAGGCGGGTCACGTCGGCGACTGAGATCGTCCCCGCCGCCGACAGGGCGGCGAACTCACCGAAACTATGGCCGACCAGCAGATCGGCCCGCACTCCCAACTGGACGAGGATTTCGAACGCCGCCGCGTTGATGGCGTAAATGGCGAGGTCGACCACGTCACCGTTCTGGACGAGGAGCTCATCCAGCGGTGGTGCGTCCCGCTTCAGCAGCAGGGGAGAGACCGGCCCGTGGTCGTACTGGGCAGCTACGTCGTCCACCGTCTCCAGGGCTACGGCGGCGCTCGGGAAGTGATGTACCCACTCGCCGAGGACCCCTGGCAGGTAGGCTCCTTGCCCAGGGAACAACAATGCGGTACTAGGCTCCATCGACGGGGTCCCTTCTTCATCGCAGGAGACAGGGGGCCACGGATTGTCATGTTGACGGCGGCCGAGGCAGCAGCTCGGGCTGCCTGGGTCGCGATGTTTGGCAGTGTCTTGGCCGAACGCCATGTCAACGACGAGGCCCTTCGGCTCTCGGGTGGTGCTCTAGGGCAGACTCTTGGCGAAGCCCGATGCCGATCCCGACTCCGTCTCTCCCGGCCATTGGCGCACGCCGCTCCTCACCCGGGCCACGGAGCCGCTACCGAGTGCCGGAAGACCCCCATGGGTGGTCGGCGCATTGGACCTGGTGAGAATGCTGATCGTGCTGCCCGGCACTCTGAACGTTGCTTGACCGCAGACGCGCCGATGTCCGGCCGACCCAGGGGAGTGATAGACGTCCGTCGCGTTACGACGGGGCCGTCGAGGGGCTGAAGTGCACCCACCCGATTGCCGATCAGTACTCCAGGAATTGGCAACCAACGCAGCCCTCAGAGCCTCATTGGACATGCTTCACCTGCCCGTTTCAGGAGAAGCGCCGACAGAGCGCCGTCACATCTCCGAGGCATCCTTCACTAAGCGCACGATGAAAAGGAGAGTTCGCGTTCAAGGGTCCTCCCGCGGGGACGCCCGAGGGAGGTTAGACGCAGGTCGCCACTCAGCGAGCGAAGCCCTGAGGTTTAAAGTTACGACGGATGGGCCGGTCCGCGGAAGGGCGCATTCTGGGTAAATGGTGGACCGGAGGGCGCATGCAGGGGTGGTGGACAGACAGCAGAGGGCGCTCAGACCTGGAAGGCGGAAATGGCGCGCCTTACCTTGGTTGCCGTTGCCATCCCAAAATCCGAGCCGCGAGGTGGTTGCGCGGAAAAGTGTTCCATACTGGGGGATTGGTTTGATTCTACTCCCGCTGAGGGGCGGCTTGTTACTGATAGGCCCCCGCCTAAGGATGCTGGGGGGCGCGCCGAGAAAGAGGCACCGATACAGGAAGTCGCCTAATAGTACGTTATTAAGTCTGCCGATCTTTCCTGTTGAGGGGACGTGGTCGCGTTTGAGACTCAGGGAAGGCCCCAGGCGGTTCCTGGCGCATCGCGCTGGAAGCCCAGCTGTCGCCCATCACCGATGCGGACATCACCGCCCGCACCCAGCGGATGCGCGAGCACGGCGTCGCGGCGTGCTGGTTCAGCGACCGCCCCGCGCCCTCCGGGGCTGGGCACCGTCCCTGCGCACGCTGGCCCGCGAACAGGACGGCGGCCCCTTGGCCCGTGAGGGCAACGCGGCCAGCCGCGCGCGGGCCCTGCGCAAGGCGGTCGAGGCGGAAACAAGCCGAAGGCTGCGGCGATGCGGGAGGAAGCCGGGCGTCGGCGCGGCGTGCGGCGGGCCATCGCCTACCTGAACCGCGAGCACTCTCTGACGGCCACGGTGGGCTGGAGCGTGGCCGACCTGTGCTGGGTAGGCGGCATCCCGCTGGTCGACGGGGAAGGAGTGCCGGTGGCGTGTTCAATCCCTCCCAGCACGACGAGGGGCGCCGTCATGGACGTGGGACGGCCAGGGGGTCGCGCCCCTGGCCGTCGGTAGCGGCCGTCGGCGGTTGAGCGGCAGGGGCGCGGTCCTTCTCGCCAGGCGGACGAGAGTCGCGACGCCGCCTACCAGGAGGGCGAAGCCCATGAGGGATCGCGCCGTGGGCGGCAGATAGTCCGCGTGGGCCGAGTTGTAGGCGAAGTGCGTCAGCATGGAGGGCCATACGACGCCGACCTGTCGGTAGACGAGGACGTATCCGCACATCCACACCAGGCCCAGGGCGAGCGCGCCGTACCCGTAGTAGAGATGGAAGGGGACGCGCAGCGCGACCAGCACCGCGAGCTGTGCCTGCCAGCACCAGCGGAGGCGGGTCATCACCGCCATCGGCAAGGCGAGCAGCAGGGTTTCCTCGACGAGGGCGCTGTGGAGGTTGGCCACGAACTGGTCGCCGGCGCTCGACCGGTGCGCAGGAGTGTAGTCCGGCGCTGGGAAGAGCCGCATCACCTCGAAGCCGACCCACATGCCCAGGTAGGCGACCGCTGTGGCACCCAGCCCGCCGTACGGGAAGGGGCGCCGCGTCCTGAGCGCGAGGCCCAGGTCGGCAGTGCGGTGGCCGAGCCACCAGCGGGCGAGCAGCAGGGCCGCCGCCGCGACGATGAAGCCTGCCTTCATGCCGGGGAGGTAGCGCACGGTCCAGGCGGGGAGGTCGATGCCGCCGGTCAGCAGGATCTGGACGGCGCAGATGGTCGCCAATCCGAAGGCGAGCAGGAAACCCGCGATGATCAGGCACCAGTCGCGTGTCGCGGACGGCCTGCCGGTGGGATAGGGACGGGGGTGGGGGGAGCTGTGGGGCATGGGGAGGCTTCTGTGTGGTGGGAGGAGTGGGGATGAGCCTACGCGATTGCGTCAGACTGTGACTGCGGTCACCGGAGCCACTTCCCGGGCGCGCTGCTGGTGGTCACACGGCAGACGGCGGGCTTCCCGGGGCCAGGCGACGTGTCCTCGGCGACCACCCGGACGCCGTCGAGCAGGATCCAGCAGCGGACCACCCCCTTGCCGGCAGGGGTCACCTCCACGTGAACCTCCTGGCCCGTGTTGGCGCAGACCCCCTTGCTCCAGGGGAGCGCCAGAGGAGCAGGCACAGATTGCCCCTGGAGCGACGTGCTGGCTCAACTTGGTTGCGAGCTCAACCAGGTAGCGGGTCCGTCTGATATTCAGCCAGATTCGAGGCCGTCGAGGACTGTCAGGGGGGCCGTAGGCCATCGCGGAGCGACGCTCGATGAGCGCCCTTGGCCGGCCGTGGCGCTCCCGCCCCCTTTAGAGGCCGGGCGGATCCGCTTCTGTGCCTTGAGCGCTCTGGTCGGCCCGACTGGCCGACCAGAGCGCTCAAGGGAAGTGCTGGGCGGAGCGGTCGCTGGAGGCGCGGTACCCGCCCCGGCGTCCGGTCAGCGGGGGGCGAGGAGCTCGAGCGTGTCGATCACGCGGTTCGAGAAGCCCCACTCGTTGTCGTACCACGCGACCACCTTGACGTGGCGGCCGTCGACGCGGGTGAGGGCCGAGTCAAAGATCGACGAGGCGGGATTGCCCGTGATGTCGGACGACACGAGCGGGTCGTCCGAGTACTCGAGGATGCCGGCGAGCGGCCCCTCCGCTGCGGCACGGTACGCCGCCAGCACGTCGTCGCGCGTCACGTCGCGGGCGACGGCCGCGTTGAGTTCGACGATCGAACCCACCGGCACCGGTACGCGGATCGAGTCGCCCGACAGCTTGCCTTCGAGGTTGGGCAGCACCAGGCCGATCGCCTTGGCAGCGCCGGTCGTGGTCGGCACGATGTTGATGCCGGCGGCCCGGGCGCGACGGGCGTCGCGGTGCGGACCGTCCTGCAGGTTCTGCTCCTGCGTGTAGGCGTGCACCGTCGTCATGAACCCGTGCTCGATGCCGGCGAGTTCGTCGAGGACCGCTGCCAGCGGCGCGAGCGCGTTGGTGGTGCAGGAGGCGTTCGAGACGACCGTGTGCACGGCCGGGTCGTAGGCGTCGGTGTTGACCCCGAATGCGAGCGTGACGTCGGCGTCGTCCGACGGCGCACTGACGAGCACTTTCTCCGCGCCCGCGTCGAGGTGGGCGCGGGCAGCCTTGGCCGAGGTGAAGCGGCCGGTGGCTTCCAGGACGATGTCGACGCCGAGTTCGGCCCACGGCAGCTGCGCCGGTTCGCGCTCGGCCAGCACCGTGATCCGACGGCCGTCGACGACGAGGGCGTCCCCGTCGACGGTCACCGGACGTCCGAGCCGGCCGGCTGTGCTGTCGTAGGCGAGCAGCCGGGCGAGCGTTGCGGGCTCCGTCAGGTCGTTGACGGCGACGACCTCGAGGGCGCTATCGCGTTCGAGCAGTGCGCGCAGCACATTGCGTCCGATGCGGCCGAATCCGTTGATGGCGATGCGAGTCATGAGTGATGTCCCTTCCGTTCGCCACCAGGCTCGCCCGCGGCTCGCGCCACTGACAGTGGCGGGATCGCCATGGTTCAAAAGGATCCCGCCACGGTGCTATTCGCCCCGGGTGAAGGTGCGCCGGTACTCGCTTGGTGTGGTGCCGAGGATGCGCTGGAAGTGCAGGCGCAGGTTCGCGCCGGTGCCAAGGCCGACGTCGGCGGCGATCTGTTCGACGCTGCGCTGCGACCGCTCGAGCAGTTCGCGGGCCAGGTCGATGCGGGCGCGCATCACCCACTGCATCGGCGTGTAGCCGGTCTCCTCGACGAAGCGTCGGGAGAACGTGCGCGGCGAGACCTCGGCCTGCCGCGCCAGTATGTCGAGGGTGAGGGGCTCGCCGAGCCGGTGCAGCGCCCACTCGCGGGTAGCGCCGAAGCGCTCGCCGAGCGGCTCGGGGACGCTGCGCGGCACGTACTGGGCCTGGCCGCCGCTGCGGTAGGGGGCTGCGACCAGGCGGCGGGCCGCGTGGTTGGACGCGGCCACACCGAGGTCGCCGCGCAGGATGTGCAGGCACAGGTCGATGCCGGAGGCGGCGCCGGCCGAGGTGAGCACGCTGCCCTCGTCGACGAACAGCACGTTCTCGTCGACCTGGACGAGCGGATGTCTGACCACGAGTTCCCGTGTGTAGTGCCAGTGCGTCGTGGCGCGCCTGCCGTCGAGCAGGCCCGTGGCGGCGAGCGCGAAGGCGCCCGTCGAGATGGCGGCGAGCCGCGCGCCCCGAGCGTGGGCGGCGATCAGTGCGTCGACGACGGCCTGCGGAGGGTCGTCGCGGTCCGGGAACCGGTAACCGGGGACGAAGACGATGTCGGCCCACGCAAGCGCGTCGAGGCCGTGGGCGACGTAGTACGACAGGCCATCGCCGCCGGTCACGAGACCGGGTGTCGCCCCGCACACCCGCACCTCGTACGGCATGCTCGTGCGGGTCGTGAAAACCTGCGCGGGAATTCCGACATCGAGCGACTTCGCACCCTCGAGCACAAGGACAGCGACGCGATGCAGGCGGGAGGCTGGCATGGGAAAGAGGCTACGTGGGGCGTGACTTCTATACGCCCCACTGCGTGGGCCGGGCAGACGACACCGGCCGGGCTGTCTTCACATTGCGCTGGAGGTCTGGAGACCTGTCAGCAGCCGACACCGACCGGTGGCTCACCGACGACTCCGCCACCTACCGACAGACGGCCGGGCACTTCATCCGCTGGGCTCGCACCAACAAGCTCACCACTATCCATTCCCCGCCGTCCGCTGGAACGGCCCCACTCAGCCGCTCGTTGACGAGCATCGCTGGAACGTCGCACGTCGGCTCCTGCATGACGACACCCTCAAACCCGAAGACCGCCTCGCAGGACTGCTTCTTCTCCTCTATGCACAAAGGCCGTCGGCGATCCATCGGTTGACCACGGGGGACGTCGAGGTCGACGCCGAGGAAGCACGTCTTCATCTCGGCAACGCGCCCGTCCACTTGCCTGGACCCGTCGCCGAACTGGCCCGCGTGGTCGCCGCGAACCCAAGGGCCACGCGACCATCGGGGCCTTGGCCCCGTCTCCATGGCTCTTCCCCGGCGGCCGGCCCGGACGACCGATCAGCACCACACAACTGACACAGCGGCTCAACCAGCTCGGAATCCGGCCGAACCAGACCCGCAGCACCGCGCTCTTCCAGCTCGCCACCGAGATCCCCGCCGAGATCCTCGCCCGCACCCTGGGCATTCACACCGACGTCGCCGTCGCCTGGCAACGGCTCTCCGCAGGCGACTGGGCCACCTACGCCGCCGAAGTCAGCCGACGGCGGGACTCCTCATGCCAAGGCACGGGGTCAGCCCAAACTGACAGAGCCATTCGAGACATAACCAAGGTCGATCGGCGGCACAGGCGGACCATCCGTCCGCACTCCAGCAAGCAATTCCGGCAGCTGCGGCGGCCACAACGGCTCCGTGCCACCGGACAGGTCATCCGGCGTCCACCATCGCCAGCGAAGGATCTTGTCTGCCGCATGAGAGGCGGCGAGGTCGCCAACTGGCTCCCGGCGAGGGGCATGCGCGAGGAAGAGGTGCTCGTGCTGCCGGACTGGGATTCCGGCTCGCGTGAAGTCGTGTTCCCAGAGACAGAACACAGCTCCGACCTCGATATCGGTCCACCCGGTCTCCTCACGCAACTCGCGCTCGGCTGCCTGAAGCGGCGTCTCGCCGGGATCCATGCCACCACCTGGCATCGCCCAGTGGACGCCGACTTCCTCGTTGTCATACCGGAGCATGAAGACCGCTCCGGCCGGGTCCAAGACCGCGACTCTGGCTGCTTGTCTAGGGGTCCGCATCGGCACACCCTGCCAAAGCCCCCGCAGCCCTGTCGATCAAGAACCGGCTCAGGCATTCAGACAGTTCCAATACCCGACGTCACCATTACATCTCACGCCTCACTCGGGTGCCAAACTGCGCGCAGTGATGGACCGCGTTCTGTCCGGTGCTGACGTGGCTGGTGCTGACATCGAGTACCGTGCTGGGTTGGTGCTGACCCAGAGCGCGGAGGAGCGGAAAACATGCAGGTCGGAGTCCCGGCGTGAGAATGCTGCACACCTCCGACTGGCACCTGGGGCGGTCCTTCCACCGGATCGGCCTGCTCCGCGCCCAGCGCGACTTCATCGATCACCTCGTCGCGGCCGTGGACGAGCACCGGGTCGACGTCGTGCTCGTCGCCGGGGACATCTATGACCGGGCCGTGCCGCCGCTCGCCGCCGTCGAGCTGTTCGACGAGGCCCTGCACCGGCTCGCCGACGCCGGCGTCCCCACCGTCATGATCTCCGGCAACCACGACTCGCCGCGCCGCCTCGGCGTCGGCGCCGGCCTCATCGAGCGCGCCGGCATCCACCTGCGGACCGACCCGGCCGCCTGCGGCACCCCCGTCCTGCTCGCCGACGCCCACGGCGACGTCGCCTTCTACGGGCTGCCCTACCTGGAGCCCGCCCTCGTACGGGAGCGGCTCGGCGCGCCCCGCGGCGGGCACACCGCTGTCCTGGAGGCCGCAATGGAGCGGGTCCGCGCGGACCTCGCCGCGCGGCCCGCCGGCACCCGGTCCGTCGTCCTCGCGCACGCCTTCGTCACCGGCGGCACCCCCAGCGACAGCGAGCGCGACATCACCGTCGGCGGTGTCGCCTCCGTCCCCGCCGAGGTCTTCGACGGCGTCGACTACACCGCCCTCGGCCACCTCCACGGCTGCCAGACCCTAGGCGAGCGCGTCCGGTACTCCGGTTCCCCGCTCGCCTACTCCTTCTCCGAGAGCGACCACCGCAAGACCATGTGGCTGATCGACCTCGACGCCGCGGGCACCGTCACCGCCGAACGGATCGACTGCCCCGTGCCCCGGCCCCTCGCCCGCCTCCGCGGCCGCCTCGACGACCTCCTGAAGGACCCCGCGCTCGACCGGCACGAACCGGCATGGGTCGAGGCCACCCTCACCGACCCCGATCGCCCCGACGAACCCATGGCGCGCCTCGCCGCCCGCTTCCCGCACGTGGTGAGCCTCGTCCTGGAACCCGACCGGGCCCCCGAGGACCCGCTCGCCTCCTACGCCCAGCGGCTCCGCGGCCGCGACGACCGGGAGATCACCGAGGACTTCGTCGCCCACGTGCGCGGCGGACGCGGGCCCGACGCGAGCGAGCGCGAGGTGCTGACCGCCGCCCTCGACGCCGTGCGCCTGGCCGAGACCGCCGGAGAGGGGGCCCGATGAGGCTGCACCGGCTCGCGATCACCGCCTTCGGCCCGTTCGGCGCCACCCAGACCGTCGACTTCGACGAGCTGTCCACCGCCGGCCTCTTCCTCCTGCACGGCCCCACCGGCGCCGGCAAGACCTCCGTCCTCGACGCCGTCTGCTACGCCCTCTACGGCGGCGTGCCCGGCGCCCGCCAGAGCAGCGGCCCGGCCCTGCGCAGCGACCACGCCGCCCCCGGGACGCTCACCGAGGTGACGCTCGACCTCACCATCGGCGGCCGCCGCCTGGAGATCACCCGGCGGCCCGAACAACTGCGCCCCAAGAAGCGCGGCACCGGCTACACCCGGGAGAAGGCGTACAGCGCACTGCGCGAACGCGCCGACGACGGCCAGTGGGACGGCCTGAGCCGCTCCCACCAGGAGATCGGCGAGGAGATCGGGCAGCTCCTCGGCATGAGCCGCGAACAGTTCTGCCAGGTCGTCCTCCTGCCGCAGGGCGACTTCGCCCGCTTCCTGCGCGCCGAGGACGGCGCCCGCGGCAAGCTCCTCGGCAGGCTCTTCGACACCGGCCGCTTCGCCGCGGTCGAGGACCGCCTCGCGGAGCTGCGCCGCGCCGCCGAGCAGCAGGTGCGCACCGGCGACGAGCGGCTGCTCGCCCTGGGCCACCGGATGCGGCAGGCCGCGGCGGACCCGACGCTGCCCGAGGTGGGCACGCCCTCGCCGTCCGGCGCGGATCCCTCCGGTCCGCGGCCGGACACCCCCGCCCGCGGCCGCGCCACCGTCCCGGGCCCCCGCGCCACCGACCCGGGTGACGCCGGCCGCACCGCCGCGCCGCAGCGGCGCCCTTCCTCCCGCGCCGCCGCCACCGCCGACCAGGCGCTCGCCCCCGGCGACGCGGGTCTGGCCGACGCCGTGCTGGAGTGGGCGGCCCTGGCCCGTACGAACGCGCGCGAGCGGCGCGACATCGCCGCCGCGGCGGCCCGCGCGGCCGAGGAGTCCCACCGCGCCGCGCGGCAGCGGGCGGAGGAGACGCGCGAGCTGCACCGTCTCCAGCGCCGGCACACCGAGGCGCGCCGACGTGCCGACGCCCTGGAGGAGAAGCGCGCGGAAGGGGAGCGGCTCGGTGAGCGTCTGGAGCGCGCCCGGGCCGCCGAATCCGTTGTTCCGCTCCTGGAGGCGCGCGAGCGGGCCGAGCGCGCGCACCGCGCGGCGGCAGCCGCCGAGGCGACGGCGCGGGCGGTACTGCCCGCCGCACACCGGGACGGCGGCACCCAGGCGCTGGCCGTGCTGGAGCGACGGCTCCACGAGGAACTCGGTTCCCTCTCCGCCGCCCGCCGGGCCGAGGAGCGGGCCGCCGGCCTCGCCGCCGAGCGCCACCGGCTGGAGCGGGACGCCCGCCGCGACGAGGAGGTCCTCGCCGACGCGGAGCACTGGCTCGCCGACTGGGACACCAGGCGCGCCGCCCATGAGCTGCGCGTCGCGACCGCGCTGGAGGCGGTCACCCGGGCGGCCCGGCTCGAAGGCGAGCTGGCCCCCGCCCGGCAGCGGCTCGACGCGGCCCGCGAGCGCGACCGGCTGGCCGGCGAGGTCCAGGAAGCCGAGCGACGGCTCAGCGACGCGCGGGAGGAGGCCAACGCCGCCCGCGAGCACTGGCTGGAGCTCAAGGAGCGGCGCCTGCTCGGCTTCGCCGCCGAACTGGCGGCCGGACTGAGCGCGGGCGAGGCGTGCAAGGTGTGCGGCGCCACCGAGCACCCCGCCCCGGCACCGACCACGCCCGACCACGTCGACCGCGCGGACGAGGAACGCGCGCTCCGCGACTTCGAGCGGGCCGACGCCGTACGCGAGACGGCCGGCCGGCGGCTCGACGAGGTGCGCGCCTCCCTCGCCGCGGCCACGGCCGGCGCGGGCACGGCCGGCGTCGGCGAACTGGCCGCGCTCGCCGAGGCCGCCCGGCGAGAACACGCCGAGGCACGGGACGCCGGGGCCGACGTCCACGCCGCGGGCCAGGCACTGAAAGCCGCCGAACGCGAACACGAGCTGCGCCGCGAGGAGCGGCAGGCAGCACAGCTGCGGATCTCCGCACGCGCGGACAGCAAGGACCGCCTCGACGGTGAACTGGCCGAGCTGGAGGAGGAATTGCGGCGGGCGCGCGGTGGCGCGGACACCGTGGCGCGCCGTGCGGAACTGCTGGAGCGGCAGCTGACGTCCCTCACCGACGCGGCCGAGGCCGTACGGCGGGCGGAGGACGCGGCGACGCGCCTGAAGGAGGCCGACGCCCGGCTCGCCGACGCCGCCTACCGCGCGGGCTTCGACGCCCCGCACCTCGCGGCGGCCGCCGTGCTCTCCGGCGCCGAGCAGCGGGAGCTGCTGCACCGCCTCGACCGAGGGCGGCAGGAGGAGGCCGAGGTCGCCGCCGAACTGGCCGACCCGGCGGTCATGTCCGCCGCCGCACGGCCTCCGGCCGATCCGGCGGCCGCCGAGGCCGCCGAGGAGGCCGCGACCCTCGCGCTGCGGCACACCTCCGCCGAGGAGTCCGCCGCCCGCACCCGCTGCGCCGACCTCGACCGGCTCTCCGCGCAGGCCGTCGCCGACGCCCGCGGCCTCGCGCCGCTGCGCGAGGAGCACCACCGCGTAGCCGGCCTGGCGGCGCTCGCCGCCGGCACCTCCGCGCACAACGAGCGGAAGATGCGCCTGGAGTCCTACGTCCTCGCCGCCCGGCTCGAACAGGTCGCGGCCGCCGCGACCGTACGCCTGCGGCGGATGTCCTCCGGCCGCTACACCCTCGTCCACTCCGACGCCCGCACCGGAGCCCGCCGTTCGGGCCTGGGCCTGCACGTCATCGACGCCTGGACCGGCAGTGAGCGCGACACCGCGACGCTCTCCGGCGGGGAGACGTTCTTCGCCTCCCTCGCCCTCGCGCTCGGGCTCGCCGACGTGGTCACCGAGGAGGCAGGCGGCGTGCGGCTGGACACCCTCTTCATCGACGAGGGCTTCGGCAGCCTCGACGAGCAGACCCTGGACGAGGTGCTGGACGTGCTGGACTCCCTGCGCGAACGCGACCGCACCGTCGGCATCGTGAGCCACGTGGCCGACCTGCGGCAGCGCATCCCCGCGCAGCTCCAGGTCGTCAAGGAGCGCTCGGGCTCCGCGGTACGGCACCGCACGGCGGGCGCCTCGGTCAGCGGCTGAGCGCCCGCCGGGCGAGCGGTGAGGAGTAGACGACGCTCGTGGTCACCGAGCCGAGCGCGCCGATCCGGCCGGCGACCTCCTCCAGGTGCCGCATCGAACGCGCCGCCACCTTGATCACGAAGCAGTCGTCGCCCGTGACGTGGTGCGCCTCCAGCACTTCGGGCGTCGTCGCCAACAGGTCGTGGAACGGCTTGTAATTGCCGTTCGGATAGCGAAGGCGCACGAACGCGAGCACCGGCAGCCCCAGCTTCTCCGGGTCCACGACAGCGGTGTACCCGCCGATGACGCCCGCCTCCTCCAGCCGGCGGACCCGTTCGGTCACGGCGCTGGCGGACATGTTCACGGTGCGCGCCAACTCCGCGAAGCCCGCACGGCCATTGCTCTGCAGGGCGTCGAGTATGCGCCAGTCGGTGGCGTCGGGGGAATAGCCGGTCATGGGCGATGTCTAGCAGGGGATCCCCGGCTGAACAAGGGGTTTGCCGGGGATCCCACATCCATGACGCGGCATCGACCGCGCCCGGGGCCGTCAGGGAATCCCCGTGCGCAGGTCGCGCACCGCCGGGGAAACCCCGGCCGGACACCGGTTTTCCCGGGGATCGCCCCTTCGCCGGCGCGGCTTCCGACCGTAGATTTTTCGTCATGAACACCACCGCTTCCCGACCCGCCGCCCCCGCCCCCGCCAGCGCCGTCCTCGCCGCCCCGCCCGCCGCGCCCGACGCCGCCGCGGCCTACTTCGCCGCCCGCCTCGCCTTCCACACCGACGTCGCCGACGTCCACACCGCGCTGACCGCCGGCGCCACGGACTTCGTCGTCGTCGACTCCCGCTCGACGGAGTCCTGGGACCAGGGGCACGTCCCCGGCGCCCTGCACCTGCCCACCGCGCGGATCCCCGCCGACGCGGCACGGCTCCTCGACCCAGCCGTCCCGGTCGTCGTGTACTGCTGGGGACCCGGCTGCGACGGTGCCACCCGCGCCGCCCTCGCCCTCGCCCGCCTGGGCTACCGCGTCAAGGAGATGCTCGGCGGCATCGAGTACTGGATCCGCGAGGGCTACGCCGTCGAGACCTGGGAGGGCCCCCGACAGCTCCCGGCCGACCCGCTGACCGCGCCGATCGGCGCGGACGACTGCGGATGCTGAGCTCCTCACCACGCCGGTAACGGCTCGGCGACGCCTCTGTCGACGCCGGTACTGTCCCGGTACCGTGAACTCATGCCGGCACTCAACATCGAATTCACCGAAGAGGAACTCGCGGCCATCCGCGAGGCCGCTGCCGCCGACGGCAAGAGCATCAAGGCATACGTGCACGACCTGTCCGTGCGCGAACAGCAGCGGCGCCGCTTCGTCGAGCGTGCCGCGAAGTTCTGGAACGAACACATAGAGGAATTCGACGCCGCCTTCCCCGAGGAGGCGCCGCGGTCCGAAGGCGGTGCGGCCGCCTGATGTCGCTGCTCATCGACCTGCCCTGGCTCCTGGGAGTCCAGGAGCAGAAGCTGTACGAAGAGCCGGCCGTCCACGACTACACCGCGCTCGCCGCGGCGGTCTCCCGGCACGCCTTCGACGTCGCGAAGTTCGACCACGAGCCCGACGCCGCCTGGCGCGCCGCGGCCCTGATGCACACGCTCGTCCGGCTCCAGCCGCTCCCGGTGCGCAGCAGCCTCTACGCGTGCATGGTCGTCGTCGCCTACATGGCCGCCGCGGGCGAGGGCATCGACCCGCCGTACGGCTCCATAGTCGACCTGGCCCGGGACATCAAGGAGTACCGGGTCGACGTCTACGAATGCGCGGACCGCATCCGCGCCTGGCGGATCTGACCGCGACCGTGCGGCGGGCGGGCGGGCCCGCGAGGGGACGCCCGCCCGCCGGCGCCCGTCAGAGGACCGACAGCTCCGCCACCAGGTCGTCCAGCCCCAGCGACCCCTGCGACAGCGCCGCCATGTGCCACGCCTTCGCGTCGAACGCGTCGCCGTGAGCCTTGCGGGCCGCCTCGCGCCCGGCCAGCCAGGCCCGCTCGCCGAGCTTGTAGCCGATCGCCTGCGCCGGCATGCCGAGGTAGCGCACCAGCTCGCTCTCGACGTAGTCCGCCGGGCGGCCGCTGTGCAGGCCGCTGAACTCCCGGGCCAGCTCCGGCGTCCAGCGCTCCCCGGGGTGGAAGGGCGAGTGGCCGGGGATCTCCAGCTCCAGGTGCATGCCGATGTCCACGATCACCCGCACCGCGCGCATCATCTGCGCGTCCAGGTAGCCCAGCCGCCGCTCGGCGTCGGTCAGGTAACCCAGCTCGTCCATCAGCCGCTCCGCGTACAGCGCCCAGCCCTCGCAATTGGCGCTGACCCCGCCGATCGTCGTCTGGTAGCGCGAGAGCCGGTCCGCCACGTGCACCCACTGGGCCAGCTGGAGGTGATGACCCGGCACACCCTCGTGGTACCAGGTGGACACCAGGTCGTACACCGGGAAGCGGGTCTCGCCCATGGTCGGCAGCCAGGTGCGGCCGGGGCGGGAAAAGTCCTCGGACGGCTCGGAGTAGTACGGGGCCGCGGCGCCGCCCGGCGGGGCGATGCGCGACTCCACGACCTTGACGCGCTCGGCGAGGTCGAAGTGCGTGCCGTCCAGCGCCTCGATCGTCTCGTCCATCAGCTCCTGGAGCCAGACCCGCGCCTCCTCGACACCCTCGATGTGCTGCCCGTGGACGTCGAGATGGGCCAGCGCCTCCCACGGCGTCCGCGCGCCCGGCAGGACCTTCTCCGCCTCCTCGCGCATCTCGCCCAGCAGGCGGTGGAACTCCGACCAGCCGTACGCGTACGCCTCGTCCAGGTCCAGGTCCGTGCCGTTCCAGTAGCGCGACCAGAGGGCGTACCGCTCGCGCCCGACCACGTCGGGCGCGCCCGCCACGGCCGGTGCGTAGACGTCGCGCAGCCAGTCGCGCAGCGCGACCAGCCCCCCGGTCGCGGCCAGGGCGCTCTCCCTCAGCTCGGCCCGCAGCGCCTCGGGCCCCTCCGCGGCGAACTCCGCGAACCAGCCGCCGTCCGTGCCGATCCACTCGCCCAACTGGTCCAGGTTGGTGGCGACCTGGCGCGGCCCGCCCGGCAGCTTGCGGTCGAGGCCCTCGGCCAGCGCGGCCCGGTAGCTCTCCAGTGCCGCCGGTACGGCCCGCAGCCGTTCGGCGACCGCCGCCCAGTCCTCGGCGGTGTCGACCGGCATCATGGTGAACACCTCGCGCACCGCGTGCAGCGGCGAGTGGATGTTGCTGACCACGCGCAGCGGCTCGCCCGCCTCGTGGACGGCCAGTTCGGCGGTCAGCCGCTCCCGCAGCAGCCGGGCGCAGCGCCGCTCGATGTCGCTGTCCGCGCCCGGCGTCCGCTCCGCCTCGGCGAGCTCGCCCAGGGTCGTACGCGCCAGCTCGGCGAGGGCGTCCCCGCCCGCGGGGGAGAAGTCCGGCAGCCGCCGCGCGGACTCCGCCACGCCGAGGAAGGTACCGGTGATGGGGTCGAGTCGGACGTAGGCGTCGACGTAGGCGTCGGCGACCTGACGCGGCAGCGTGCTGTTGATGGTGTTCGGCATATGGTCATCTTCGTACGGCGGAAGCCACCCCGTCATGGGCATTTATGGGTCAGCCGAAAGCGCAGGTCAGGGCCTCGGGGGGAGCGGGGGGACGCCCGCGGGAACGGGTGCCGGCGCGAGGCGGGCGGTGATGACCAGGGTGCCCTCCTCGATCTGGTAGTCCAGCGGCAGGTCCAGCGCGCGCATCGCCGCGACCATCCCGGTGTTGGACGCCTGCGTGACGGCGTAGACGCTCGCGCAGCCCGCTTCCACGGCCAGCGCCATCAGCCGCGCCAGCAGCTCGCCGCCGACCCCGCGCCGCTGCCACGCGTCCTCGACGAGCAGTGCGATCTCGGTCTCCTCGCCGTCCCACAGCAGATGGCCGAGCGCCACCAGCCGGCCGGAGGCCGTGTACGCGGCCAGGGTCCGGCCGAAGCGCGGGCTCAGCAGATGGCGCAGATAGCGGTCGGCGTCGCCGACGGGACCGTGGTAGCGCAGGGCGAGCGTCGAGGAGGAGCAGCGCTCGTGCATCTCGCGCGCCGCGTCGAGGTCGCCGCCGTCGGCACGGCGGACGGTGATCTCGTTGCCCTCGGGCAGCGTCAGCACATCGCTGCGCGGCGGCACCCGGGGGCCGAGCCGGGCGTCCAGCTCGACCAGGGCCCGGGCGCGCGCGAACTCGGTGGGGGTGAACGGCAGATACGGGCGCTCGACGGTGATCGACCCGCCCGAGGGGTCGCGCAGCCGCATCACCGTTCCCTCCCAGACGCCCTCCGCCGGTACGGGCTCGGCCGGGGCGCCGCCGTGCGGGCGGCGGGCGGGCACGGAGCGGATCGTGCAGCGGCCGAAGAGCTGCCGCAGCGCCAGCGGCAGTTCCGCGGCGTCGAGCGCGGTACGGGTGGCGAGGTTGAGCACCCGGGTCGGGGCGTCGACCAGGTCGTGTGCGTCGGCGCGTTCCAGCCAGGTCCCGCTGCCGCCGCCGTGCGCGGCCGCGCCGGCGAGCTCGGTGGCGGTCAGCCGTTCCGGGGCGCGCAGCAGCAGCTCGTCGACGGCGCCGTCGGCCAGCGGATGCGTCTGGAGGGCCAGGATGTCGACCCCGTGCCGGGCCAGCGCCAGGCACAGCGCGGCCAGACTGCCGGGCCGGTCGCGCACGGTCGTCCGCATCCGCCACAGTGTCGTGCCGCCGGCCGTGTCGGGCGCGGCGTCGTGGGCGGGGGGCGTGCCGTGGCCGGCCGGAGCGGGGCGGTGGCGCCGGGTCCACCACATGTGGAATCCGGAGACGGCCAGCAGGGCGGCGGCCGAGGTGGCGAGGACGACCGGTCCGTCGGGGACGTGCACCACCGTGTCGGCCACGCAGTCGGCGGCGGCCACCGCCGTGAACAGGGCGGCCAGTTCGACCAGGTCCCGGCGCCAGTTGTGCGGGCGGTGAGAGGGCTTGGTGGAGATCTCGTCCGTCATGCCCCCACCCTGACCGAACGGTGTTGCGTGATCACGAACAGCTTGTGACCGATGGGTAAAAGGACGCCTCTTGTCGGCAACGCCCGATTCTAACTATGGCCTCAAGGCGGTCTGACAGACATGACGGACCGCGTCTTGACTGGCAGTTGCCGACCCCGACCCCGAGCCCGCGCGGAGCGCACAACCGGCCGTCGTCCCCATACACCGCGAGGGCCGGCTCACCTCCGCCTGCGCGGAGCGCACGAACTGACCGGCCTCGGCGCGCGCAAGGACTCCGGCTCACCTCCGCCTGCGCGGAGCGCACCCTTCGCGACCTGCGGGGTTCTAAGGGCTTTGATAGTTCATGCCTCAGCTGGTCAGGGTCTCGACGTGGATGGCGAGGACACCGAGGGCCTCTTTCTCAGCCGGGTAGATGTCGCGGCACGCGGACAACAGGTCATCGCGGGTCATGCCTTCGCTGCCGATAGTGGTGTTGTTCTCGGCATCCAGCATGGCCTCGAACGACGGGTAACGGTTGACCTTGGTGACGCGGGTGCGGACGGAGGCGTCGCCCGAGGCGAACCGCAGTACCTGCCCTGGGGCGAGCTTGCGCATGCTCGGGTAGCCGACGCGGACCTCGATGGTCTTGCGACCGCTGGCAATCAGTTCCAGGTAGGGCTTACGGATGTTGATCACGCGCTCATCAGTGTCTGACTCGGCCATTGCAGGACTCTCTCTCCTTCACTGGGCGGCGGGCAGCGTGAATCGGTCGGCAGATGTCAGCCCGTCCGGCGCTTGAGGACATCACCGCGCACCGGTGGTGCGCACGACACGCCTGCAGCGCCCGCTCACCGCCTAGCCGGCGACCTCGCCCGCCCGCAGGTCGGCGAGTGCGTCCTCCACGCCCCGGTGGAAGGTCGGATAGGCGTAGATCATGTGCCGCAGCGCCTCGACGGGCACCCCCGCCTGGACGGCCACCGCGAGGCCGTACATCACCTCGCCGCCCGCCGGCCCCGCCGCCGTCGCGCCGACGAGGACGCCCCGGTCGAGGTCCTCCACCAGCTTGACCAGGCCGTCGTTGCCCGCCTTGTGGATCCAGCCGCGCGCCGAGGACGGCACCCGCGCCAGGCCCGTCCCCACCCGCATCCCCTTCTCGCGCGCCTGTCGTTCGGTCAGGCCCACGGCGCCGACCTCCGGGTCGGTGAAGGTCACGCGGGGCAGGGCGCGGTAGTCGGCGTCGGGGCCGGGCTCGCCGAGCACGGCCCGTACGACGATCTCCGCCTGGTACATCGAGATGTGCGTGAACGCGCCGTGCCCGGTCACGTCGCCCACGCCCCACAGCGCGGGCGCCGCCAGCAGCCGGCCGTCCACCTTCAGCGACCTCGCGCCCGGGTCCAGGCCCACGGTCTCCAGGCCCAGGCCGGAGAGGTCCACCCGGCGGCCCGTGGACACCAGCAGCCGGTCGGCCGTCAGCTCCGAGCCGTCCTCCAGGGAGAGGGTGAAGGTGTCCGCGTCATGCCGCGCCCCGTTCGCCCGCGCCCCCGTCCGCACGGTCAGGCCCTCGCGGCGCAGGACCTTCTCCAGCAGCTCACCGGCCTCCGGCTCCTCGGCCGGGAGCAGCCCGTCCGTGGCCTCCACGATCTCCACGTGCGTGCCGAACCGGGCGTACGCCTGGGCCAGCTCCAGGCCGATCGCGCCGCCGCCGAGCACGATCAGCGAGCGCGGCGCCTCCTTGGCGGAGACCGCCTCCCGGTTGGTCCAGTACGGCACGTCGGCGAGGCCGGGCACCGGGGGCGCCGCGGGCTTGGTGCCCGTCGCGATCACCACCCCGAGCCGGGCCGCGAACACCGTGCCGTCCGCCCCGGTCCCTCCGGACGTGCCGGTGACCTCGACCCGGCCGGGGCCCGTCAGCCTGCCGTGCCCGCGCACCAGACGGCCGCCCTTGCCGGTGAACCGGTCGGCGGCCACCTGGTCGTTCCAGTCGTCCGTGGCCTCGTCGCGGATCCGGGCGGCCACCGGCGCCCAGTCGGGCGTCACCCGCGCCGACCCGGCCATGCCGGGCACGCGCCCCGCCTCGGCCAGCAGGTTCGCGGCGCGGATCATCATCTTGCTGGGCACACAACCCCAGTACGGGCACTCGCCGCCGACCAGCTCCGCCTCGACGCCTACGACGCTCAGCCCGGCCTCGGCCAGCCGGCCGGCCACGTGCTCACCACCCGGGCCCATGCCGATGACGACGACATCCACCTGTTCGGCCATGGCACCGCACCTCCCGCTCACGTCGCTGGGTGCTTCCCACCATCCCACCCGCCACTGACACCGTCACTGTCCGACGCGCCTGGGCGGGAGCCTCCGGCCGTCAGCGCGAGGTGTCGAGGATGACGCGGGCGACGAGCGCCGGGTCGTCGTTCATCGGGACGTGCCCGCAGCCGGGCAGCCGGACGAGCCGGGCGGCCGGGATCACCTGCTTGGCGCGGAGGCCCTGGCGGCGTACGAGCAGGCGGTCGTTGCTGCCCCAGGCGATGGTGACGGGCACGTCCGGGACGTCGTGCGTGAAGCGCACCGACCGGCCGGCGGCCAGCGTGGCGCCGAAGCCGGTCGCCCCGCGCAGCGCCTCGGTCTCGGCGATCACGGCATCGGGCGAACGCCGGGCGGGCCGCGCGTAGATGGGGCTGACCAGTGCCGCCCGGCCGACCGCCGTCCGGGCCATTCTCGCCACGGTGCGCGGCGGCAGGGTCACGGCCCCGCGCCGCATCCCGAGCAGGACCCCGAAGGCGTAACGGCGTTCGGCCTCGGTCCAGAAGCCGGCGGGGGAGAGGGCGGTGACGGACCGTACGAGCTTCTCGTGCCCGAGCTGCAGCGCGAGCAGCCCGCCCAGGGAGTTGCCCGCGATGTGCGGCCGCTCCACGCCGAGTGCCTCGAACAGCGCGCCGAGCACGGGAGTCACCCCCGCCAGCCCGTACTCGACCCCGTCGGGCAGTGCGGGCGACCGGCCGAACCCCGGCAGATCGACGGCGATGACGTCCCGCTCGGCGGCGAGGACGCCGGCGACCGGGTCCCACGCCTGGAGGTGGTGCCCGATCCCGTGCAGCAGCACCAAGGGCTCGCCGCCGCCGTGCCGTTCGTAGGACACCTCGACCGTGCGCTGTCCGCCGGGGGTCTCGATGGGGAAGGCGACCGTGTCGGCCATGGGACGGCTCCTCGTCATCCGCGGTGGTGCTGACTGCCGAGCTGTCGAGACAGGATGTCAGCAACGATTACCGCTGGGTAGACCTTGCCCGTTCTCCGTCCGTCCGGGTCCTCCCCGCGCGGGGCGCGCCGTCCGGGTGACCGTGCGCTTGCGAGGCGTACGGCGGGACCGCACAGTGACACGGACAGTCGCGTTCCGTACGGGATCGATCACGAGGAGCGAGTGATGACCGCACGCCAGCGGAAGGTCAAGAAGCGCAGCAGGCCGGCTCCCGCACAGGACGCGCGGGTCGGCGCGCCCGCCGTCCGGCGCCTGGCCGGGCCCGCGGACGCGCGGCGGATCGCCCGGGGCCACGCCACGGACGCCGGCCGGTACGCCCGCTCCGTCCTGGCGGCCGTCATCAGCACGGCCTCCTCCCCGGCCCGCCAGGCGGGCCGCACCACCGCGGTGACCTCGGGCATCCTGTACTCGCTGAAGCGGAACGGCACGATCCTGGAGAGGTCCAGCACCTACTCCCTCTCCGCCTACGTCCCCGCGACCATGGCCAAGGCCATCGGCGCGGGCGACACCGTCGTGCTCCGCACCTACCGCCGCCGGCCCAAGCCCGGGGCGCCCGGTGCCCGCTACCGCGTGGCCAGGGCGCTGTGAGACGGCACGGCGGGACGGCCGTCGCCTTGTAGGTCCGTACGAACGGAGCCGGGGCGCCGACCTGCGCGAACCGCCTATAGACTCTGGACACGTGACTGCTGCGTCTTTGAAGCCCCGCATCCCCAACGTCCTCGCCGGCCGCTACGCCTCCACCGAGCTGGCCGTCCTGTGGTCCCCCGAGTACAAGGTCAAGCTGGAGCGGAAGCTCTGGCTCGCCGTGCTCCGCGCCCAGAAGGACCTGGGGATCGAGGTGCCCGACGCCGCGCTCGCCGACTACGAGCGGGTCCTGGACCAGGTCGACCTGGCCTCCATCGCCGAGCGCGAGAAGGTCACCCGCCACGACGTGAAGGCCCGGATCGAGGAGTTCAACGCCCTCGCCGGCCACGAGCAGGTCCACAAGGGCATGACCTCCCGCGACCTCACCGAGAACGTCGAGCAGCTGCAGATCCGGCTGTCCCTGGAGCTCGTGCGCGACCGTGCCGTCGCCGTCCTGACCCGCCTGGGCCGGCTCGCCGGTGAGCACGCGGAGCTGGTCATGGCCGGCCGCTCGCACAACGTGGCCGCCCAGGCCACCACCCTCGGCAAGCGCTTCGCCACCACCGCCGACGAGCTGCTGGTCGCCTACGGGCGCCTGGAGGAGCTCCTCGGCCGCTACCCGCTGCGCGGCATCAAGGGCCCGGTCGGCACCGCCCAGGACATGCTCGACCTGCTGGGCGGCGACGCCGCGAAGCTGGACGAGCTGGAACACCGGATCGCGGGCCACCTCGGCTTCGCCCAGGCCTTCACCTCCGTCGGCCAGGTCTACCCGCGCTCGCTCGACTACGACGTGGTCACCGCGCTGGTGCAGCTGGCCGCCGCCCCGTCCTCGCTCGCCAAGACCATCCGCCTGATGGCCGGGCACGAGCTGGTCACCGAGGGCTTCAAGCCGGGCCAGGTCGGCTCGTCCGCGATGCCGCACAAGATGAACACCCGCTCCTGCGAGCGCGTCAACGGCCTCATGGTCATCCTGCGCGGCTACGCCTCGATGACCGGCGAGCTGGCCGGCGACCAGTGGAACGAGGGCGACGTCTCCTGCTCCGTGGTGCGCCGCGTCGCCCTGCCGGACGCGTTCTTCGCGCTCGACGGCCTGCTGGAGACCTTCCTCACCGTCCTCGACGAGTTCGGCGCCTTCCCCGCCGTGGTCGCCCGCGAGCTGGACCGCTACCTCCCCTTCCTCGCCACCACCAAGGTGCTGATGGGCGCCGTACGGGCCGGCGTCGGCCGCGAGGTCGCACACGAGGCGATCAAGGAGCACGCCGTGGCCTCCGCCCTGGCGATGCGCGAGCGCGGCGCCGAGCGCAACGAGCTGCTCGACAAGCTCGCGGCCGACGAGCGCATCCCGCTGGACCGCGCGGGCCTGGACGCCCTGATGGCCGACAAGCTGTCCTTCACCGGTGCCGCCGCCGACCAGGTCGCCCTGGTCGTCTCCCGCATCGAGGAGATCGCCAAGCAGCACCCGGAGGCGGCCGCGTACGCGCCGGGGGCAATCCTCTGACCCCCGAGGAGCTGGAGGCCGCCCGCGACCGGTTCGTACCGGACGTGGTCGCGGACGGCCTCCGCGTGCTGTTCTGCGGCATCAACCCCGGCCTGATGTCGGCGGCCACCGGCCACCACTTCGCCCGGCCGGGCAACCGCTTCTGGCCCGTCCTGCACGCCTCGGGCTTCACACCGCGCCTGCTGCGCCCCGCCGAGGAACGGGAGCTGCTCGACCACGGGCTCGGCATCACCAACGTCGTCGCTCGGGCGTCCGCGCGCGCCGACGAACTGAGCGACGCCGAGTTCCGCGAGGGCGGCCGCATCCTCACCGAGAAGGTGGAGTTGCTGCGGCCCCGCTGGCTCGCGGTCGTCGGGATCACCGCCTACCGCGTCGCCTTCGGCGACAAGCACGCGAGGATAGGCCCCCAGGAACGGACCATCGGCACCACCCGTGTCTGGGCCCTGCCGAACCCCAGCGGGCTCAACGCGCATTGGCCGCTGCCGAAAATGGCGGAGGAGTTCGGGCGGCTGCGCGCCGCGGCCATCTCCTGACGGCGTCAGGCCCAGGCGGTGTCCGGCGGGCCATGTGAGCGGGCGATTGTGGGCTGTGTCGTGCGCACCATCGCTGCGCGGTGGTGTCCTCAAACGCCGGACGGGCTTGATTGTGGCTGAGCTCAGCCACAATCAAGCCCGTCTGGGGGCACCTCCCAGCGGTAGCTGGGGGAGATTGAGGACGCGCCCGCAGGGCGCCCGCCGCCGCAGGCGGCGAAGGCGGTCCGCAGCCGAAGATCCACCGAACACTGCCCAGGCGCCAGGCGTTCACGCGTCCCGGCGGCGCAGCGCCCACCAGCCCGCCGCCACCGCGCAGCCCGCCCACAGCGCCGTCACCCCGAGCCCCGGCCACGCCCCCAGCGCACCCTCGGGCGCCGCGTGCAGGATCTGCTGGCCGGCCCGGTCCGGCAGGAACTGGGCGAACCTGCCCACCGCGGAGCCGGGGTTCCCGCCGAGCACCGGTGAGAGGAAGCAGACCAGCGGCACGAGCAGCCCGATCGTGCCCACGGTGCCGCGCAGCACGGCCGCCGTCCCCGCGGACAGGGCGGTGAGCAGCGCCAGGTGGAGGCCGCAGCCGGCCACCGCGCGCAGCGCCCCGGGCGCGCCGAGCCCCAGCCCCCGGTCGCCGAGGGCCCCTTGGCCCAGGAGCAACCCGCACACCCCCGGCGAGCAGCCCGGCGGCGAGCGCGAGACCGGTGGTGACGGCGAGCTTGGCGGCGTACAGCAGGTCCGCACGGTGGCCGCCGGGGACTCCCTGCTGTTCCCCTCCGCGTTGCGGCGGCTCGCGGCGCCGCGGGGCAACGAGCGGGCCTGCGCGGCGATGGAGCGGGCGGCGCTGACCGCCCGGGAGGCCGAGGTGCTGCGGCTGATGACGCGCGGCATGTCCAACCCGGAGATCGCGCGCACCCTGCTGCTGGGCACCGAGACCGTCAAGACGCACGTCAGCGCGGTGCTGGCGAAGCTGGGGGCGCGGGACCGGACCCAGGCGGTGATCGCGGCCTACGAGTCGGGGTTCGTCACCCCGGGCTGAGGGCCCCGTGGAGAACGCGGTTTCGCGCTCAGGTGATCGCACCGTAGTATGTACACGCGCCGCTAGCTCAGTTGGCTAGAGCGGCTGACTCTTAATCAGCAGGTCCGGGGTTCGAGTCCCTGGTGGCGCACGGACAACGGCGAGGGCCCTCACGACACGTGGGGGCCCTCGCCGCATGCGCGCGGAGACCCGCCCGGGCTCCGCCGAGGCTCGCCGGTCCGGTCCGCACCCGATACGATCCGGCCAGACAGCAAAGGGCGCGCAAAGCGAGGAGGCGGCACGTTGGGGCGGCTCACCGGTGGGGATCCGTCTCTGTTGCGGCGGATCAATTCGGCCGTGGTGCTGCACGCGCTCCGCGCGGCGGCCACGCCCGCCTCGCCCACCCTCACCGACCTGGTCAAGGTGACCGGGCTGTCCCGGCCGACCGTCGAGGGCGTGATCGAGGGGCTCATCGACTCCGGCCTGGTGGTGGAGGTGCCCGCCGAGGAGGGCGAGGCCCGGCGCCAGGGCCGCCCGGCACGGCGCTTCCGCTTCCGGGTGGAGGCCGGCCACCTGCTGGGCATCGAGATCGGGCCGCACCGGATCGCGGTGCTGATGGCCGATCTGGGCGGGCGCGTCATGGGTTCGGCGTCCCTTGCGGTGCCGGCGACGGCGTCGGCGGACGAACGGCTGGAGGGCGTCCGGGAGGCGGTCGCCGACCTGCTGCGGCGCTCGGGCGTGCCGCGCGGCCAGTTGCGGGCGGTGGGCGTGGCCACGCCCGGCATCGTGGAGGCCGACGGGACCGTACGGCTGGGCACCGCCCTGCCGGGCTGGACCGGGCTGCCGCTCGGGGAGCGGCTCCGGCAGTCGTTCCGATGTCCGGTCCTCGTGGAGAACGACGCGAACGCGGCCGCCGTGGCCGAGCACTGGAAGGGCGCGGCCACGGCCTCGGACGACGTGGTGTTCGTCCTGGCCGGGCTGAGCCCGGGCGCCGGGTCGCTGATCGGCGGGCGGCTGCACCGGGGTTACGGGGGCGCGGCCGGCGAGATCGGCGCGCTGCACCTGCTGGGCCGGGAGGCCACCCCCGAAGAGGTGCTGTCCACCACGGGCGAGCCCCTGCACCCCCTGGACGAGGCCCAGGTGGCGCGGGTGTTCGCGCTCGCCCGCGCGGGCGAGGAGCGGGCCGGGGCGGCCGTGGAGCGGTTCATGCGACGGCTGGTGCACGACGTGGCGGCGCTGGTGCTGGCCCTCGACCCGGAGCTGGTCGTGGTCGGCGGCTGGGCCGCGGGGCTCGATGGTGTCCTGGAGCCGCTGCGCGAGGAGCTGTCCCGCTACTGCCTGCGGCCGCCGCGGGTGGCGCAATCCCTGCTGGGCGAGGCGGCGGTGGCGACGGGCGCGCTGCGGCTGGCTCTCGACCACGTGGAGGAGCAGCTGTTCGCGGTCGAGAGCACGGTCACGGCGCGGCGCTGAACGCCGCTCCTCAGCTCGCCACCAGCTGCATCCCGGCGTCGCCGAACGTCAGCCGGCAGGTGTCGGCCCGGTAGGTGGCCACGGCCACGGCGGCGGTGCGGCCGGCCGCGAAATAGCGGGTGGTGACGACCAGTACGGGGGCACCCGGCAGCCGGTCGAGCTGCTTGGCGTCGTCGGCGCGGGCGGAGCCGAGCTCCACCGCCTGGTCCTGGCCCTCCAGTTCGAGGCGCCGGAGCTCGTGGAGCACCAGGCGGGCACGGGCCGGGCCGGACATCGCCTGCAGGTCGCCGAGGCCGGGGACGGTGCTCGCCGGTACGTACAGCAGCTCGGCGGCGACGGGCTGGCCGTGGGTGCGGCGGGAGCGGCGGACGGTGTGCACGCTCTCGCCGGCGGCCGTGTCCAGGAAGCGGGCGACCGCGGCGGGCGGTGCCGCCTCCGTGCTGCCGACGGGCTCCCCAGGTGTCGGTGGCGCCACCGGGCCAGGAGTGCTCGGGATCGCCGACGGCCACGCCTACGCGGGGCGGGGCGACGGTGGTGCCGACGCCGCGGCGGCGCTGGAGCCGCCCTTCCAGTTCCAGCTGTTCGAGCGCCTGGCGGAGCGTGGCCCGCGCGACGCCGAAGCGGGCCGCGAGTTCGCGTTCGTTCGGCAGGATCTCGCCCACCGCGAACTCGGAGTCGAGTGCGTCGGTGAGCACGGTCTTCAGGTGCCAGTACTTCGGCTCCGGCACCGTTTCCAGCTGCGTGGTCCCCACCCTGATCCTCCGCAATGGCTTTTCGCGCGCTTCTTTATTAAAGGTTGTTGCAGTATGCCTGCGACCATAGGGCGGCGCACAGACTTGGTCAAGACCAATGACATCTTTGCCGGAAGCGTCGTATACGGTCGTCGATCATCGGATGGTGTGACTGGAGGTAGGGCGATGGGCCAGGTCACGGTGGTCACGGGCGGCGGCAGGGGCATCGGCGCGGCGGTCGCGCTGCGGCTGGCCCGGGCCGGACACGCCGTCGGCATCGGGTACGAGCGGGCGCGCGACGCCGCCGAGGAGACGGCGCGGGCCGTGCGGGCCGAGGGCGTGGAGTGTGTGACCGTACGGGCCGACACCAGCGTCGAGAGCGACGTCGACACCCTCTTCGACGTCGTCAAGGAGCGGCTGGGGCCGGTCACCGGACTGGTCAACAACGCCGGTATCACCGGCCTGCTGGGCCGGTTCACCGAGACGCCGGTGGAGCGGATGCGCCGCGTCGTGGACGTCAACGTGACGGGAGCGCTGATCTGCGCCCGGCGAGCGGCCCTGGAGCTGTCGACCCGTCACGGCGGGCCGGGCGGCGCGATAGTGAACATCTCCTCCGGCGCCGCCACGCTGGGCAGCCCCGGCGAGTACGTGCACTACGCGGCGAGCAAGGCGGCCGTGGACGCCATGACGACGGGCCTGTCCAAGGAGCTCGCCGTGGAGGGCATCCGCGTCAACTCCGTACAGCCCGGCATGATCGTCACCGACATCCACGCCGCGATGGGCGACCCGGAGCGGCCGTGGCGCAATCCGGAGCGGGTACCGCTGGGCCGGCCCGGCGAGCCGGACGAGGTCGCGGCGGCCGTCGCCTGGCTGCTGTCGCCCGAGGCGTCGTACACCACGGGAGCGGTGCTGCGGGTGGCCGGCGGGCTGTGACGGCCCGGCACGCCGCCGGGGCACGTCCGAAGGGCCCGGCCGGCGACGGCCTACGCGAGTGCCGTGAGCTTGTCGGGGTTGCGCTGGAGGTAGATGCCCGTGATCCGCCCGTCGGCCACCTCGACGGAGCAGACGGTGTCCGGGCGGCCCCGCGACAGGATGAGCACGCCGGGGGCGCCGTTGATCTCCATGAAGCGGAGCTCCGGCTCGGCCACGCTCGTCCGGGCCACCGCGAACAGGAACCGCCCGACCTTGTCGGCGCTCTCGATGACGCGCAGCGGCCCCTTCGTCCTCCCGCCGCTGTCGCCGACGAGGCGCACGTCCGGGGCGAGCAGTTCCAGCAGTTGCTCGATGCTGCCGCCGGTGGCGGCGGCGAGGAACCGCTCGGTGAGGTCGCGCCGCTGCGCCGGGTCGACCGCGAAGCGCGGCCGGCGCTCGTCGACATGGCGCCGGGCGCGGCCGGCGAGCTGACGGACCGCCGTCTCCGAGCGGTCGAGGGTGGCGGCGATCTCCCGGAAGGGGAAGCCGAACGCCTCGCGCAGGACGAAGACCGCGCGCTCCAGCGGCGAGAGCGACTCCAGGACGACGAGCACGGCGAGCGAGACGGAGTCGGCCAGCACGGCCCGCTCCGCGGTGTCGGGGACGGTGGCGCCGAAGTCGGTGGCGATCGGCTCGGGAACCCACGGCCCCACGTACGCCTCGTTCCGGGACCGCACCTGTCGCAGCCGGTCGATGGCCAGCCGGGTGGTGATCCGCACCAGATAGCCGCGCGCGTCACGGACCTCGTCCCGCTCGGCCCCGGCCCAGCGCAGCCACGCCTCCTGCACCACGTCCTCGGCGTCCGCGACCCGGCCGAGCATGCGATAGGCCACGCCGGTCAGGATGGTGCGGTGTTCCTCGAAGGTGCCGAGGGCGGTGTCAGGTGCGGTCACGGCTCCATCCCAGCGGACCCGGCCGACGGTTGTCCATATGAGGCGCCTCTCACCCCGGCGCGGAGGTCAGCCGTCCGACCGCTTCCACCCGGTGACGCGGCCGGTCTCCGTGCCGCCGCCGGGGGTCACCCAGAACGCCGTTCCCAGCTCGGCGCTGAAGTGCGCGCCGGTCCGGCCGTCCCCCGAGGAGCGCCCGGTCAGGCGCCTGCCGATCCAAGGGCCCAGGTGTTCGCGGGCGAAGCGGGCGTCGGACGTGCGCCGGGCGACCCAGCCGGGGCGTACGAACGGCGGGAGCGGCTCCCGCCAGTCGTACTCCGCAGGATGCCCGAGCGCCTGCCAGACGGCCTCGGCCACCCGGCGGTGGCCCTCCGCGTTCAGGTGCAGCCGGTCCTCGGCCCACATCCGGGGATCGCCCAGCACCTCGGCGCCGAAGAGGTCCACGACCAGCGCGCCGTGCCGTTCGGCCAGCTCGTCCAGGAAGCCGAAGAGCCGCTCCATGCGCGGCCGGAACCGCTCCAGGACCGGCCCCTGCCGGCCGGGGCTGCGCATCAGGACCAGCTGCCGGCAACTCGGCGCGAGCCGGTCCACGGCCTCCGCCAGCCGCGCGCACACCAGGTCAACGTCGCACTTCGGCCGCAGCACGTCGTTGAGACCGCCGACCAGCGTGACCAGGTCCGCGCCCATCGCGGCGGCGGGGCCGGCCTGCTCGTCGGCGATCTGGCCGATCAGCTTCCCGCGCACGGCGAGGTTGGCGTAGCGGAAGCCGTCCGCGCGCGACGCCAGCCGCGCCGCGAGCAGATCGGCCCAGCCGCGGTACGAGCCGTCGGGCAGCGCGTCCGACATGCCCTCGGTGAAGGAGTCGCCGACCGCGACGTAACTGGTGTACGTAGCATTCATTTGCATGGCGGGGTGATCCTACCGAAAGCGGCCGCCGCGGGGCGGCGGGCCCTCATGCCCGCCGGCCCACCAGCTCCCGCAGGACGTCCTCCAGGGTGACCAGGCCCGCCAGGCGGCCGTTCTCGCCGATGACCGCCGCGAGGTGGGTACCGGTGCCGCTCATCGCGGTGATCACATCGTCCAGCGGGGTCGCCGCGCGGACCGTCGCGACGCGGCGCATCCGCTGCACCGGGAACGGCACGTCCCGCCGCTCGGCGTCCAGGGCGTCCTTGACGTGCAGGTAGCCCAGGATGCGGCCCGCGTCGTCGATGACGGGGAAGCGGGAGAAGCCGGAGGCCGCCGACAGCCGCTCCAGACCCTCGGGGGTCATGCCGAGGGGCGCGGAGACGACGCGTTCGACGGGGGTCACCACGTCCTTGACGGGACGGGTGCCCAGCTCCAGGGCGTCCCGCAGCCGCTCGGTGGCCCGCTCGTCGAGCAGGCCCGCCGCGCTGGAGTCGGAGACGATCCGGGCGAGCTGGTCGTCGGAGTAGGTCGAGGCGACCTCGTTCTTCGGCTCGACCCGCAACAGCTTCAGCAGGCCGTTCGCCAGCGCGTTGATCGTGAAGACCACCGGGCGCAGGGCCCGCGCCAGGCCGGCCAGCGGCGGGCCGAGCAGCAGGGCGGTGCGGACCGGTTCGGCCAGCGCGATGTTCTTCGGGACCATCTCGCCGAAGAGCATGTGCAGGTACGTCGCCACGGCCAGCGCGATCACGAACGACACCGGGTGGATCAGGCCTTGCGGGATCCCGACCGTGTGGAAGACGGGCTCCAGCAGGTGGGCGATGGCCGGTTCGGCGACCACACCGAGCACCAGCGTGCACAGCGTGATGCCGAGCTGGGCGGCCGCCATCAGCGCCGAGACGTGCCGCAGGCCCCACAGCACGCTGTCGGCCCGCCGGTCGCCCCGGTCGGCGAACGGTTCGATCTGACTGCGGCGCACCGAGATCATGGCGAACTCGGCACCCACGAAGAAGGCGTTGACGACGAGCGTCGCCAGACCGATGAGGAGCTGGACGAAGGTCATCGGCCGGCCTCCTCGTCCTCGGGCGCCGGCTGTCCGGGCGGCGGCGCCGTCAGGCGCACCCGCGCCGCGCGCCGGCCGGAGGCGTCGACGACCTCGGCGCGCCAGCCCGCCACCTCGACGGTGTCGCCCTCGGCCGGGATCCGGCCGAGCTCGGTGGCGATCAGGCCGGCCAGCGTCTCGTACGGACCGTCCGGCGCCCGCAGCCCGATGATCTCCAGCTGGTCGGTGCGCACCGCGCCGTCCGCGTCGTAGAGCGGGCGGCCCTCCGCGTCCGTACCGGCCGGGGCCAGGTCGGGGAGCTCGTGCGGGTCGTGCTCGTCGCGGACCTCGCCGACGACCTCCTCGACGATGTCCTCCAGGGTGACCACACCTGCCGTGCCGCCGTACTCGTCGATGACGACGGCCATCGTGCGCTTGCCCGACAGCCGGTCCAGCAGCCTGTCCACGGTCAGCGACTCCGGTACGAGCAGGGGCTCGCGCAGCATCGCGGTGACCGGGTGGTGGCGGCGTGCCTCGGCGGGGATCGCCACGACGTCCTTGATGTGGGCGATGCCGATGACGGTGTCCAGATTGCCGCGGTAGACGGGGAAGCGGGACAACCCGGTGGCCCGGGTGGCGTTGGCGACGTCCTCGGCGGTGGTCTGTGCGTCGAGCGCGGTGACCTGGACGCGGGGCGTCATCACGTTCTCGGCCGTCAGCTCGGAGAGGTTCAGCGTCCGGATGAACAGTTCGGCGGTGTCCGCCTCCAGCGCGCCCTCCTTGGCGGAGTGCCGGGCGAGCGCGGCGAGCTCCTGCGGCCCGCGCGCGGAGGCCAGCTCCTCGGCGGGCTCCAGGCCCATGCGGTGCAGGGTCCGGTTCGCGGTGTTGTTGAGGTGGCGGATCAGCGGCCGGAACGCGCCGCTGAACGTGCGCTGCGCCCCGGCGACCCTCTTCGCCACCGGCAGCGGGCGCGAGATCGCCCAGTTCTTGGGGACCAGCTCGCCCACGACCATCAGCACGACGGTGGAGAGCACGGTGCCCAGCACCAGGGCGGTGGAGGAGGCCATGGAGGGGGAGAGCCCGAGTGCCTCCGCCGGGCCGGTCAGCAGCGCCGCGATGGACGGCTTGGAGATCATGCCGATGATCAGGCCGGTGACGGTGATACCGAGCTGGGCGCCGGAGAGCTGGAAGGTGAGGCCGCGTACGGCCTTGAGCGCGCTCTCCGCGCCCCGGTCGCCGTTCTCGGCGGCCCGTTCCAGCTCGGCGCGCTCGACGGTGGTGAGGGAGAACTCCGCCGCGACGAACACGGCACAGGCCAGCGTCAGCAGCAGGGCCACCACCAGAAGCAGCACTTCGGTCATCGGTTCACCTCCGTCCCATGGTCGGGCAGAGGCGGAAGGATCGCGCGATGTCGGCTACTGGGAGGCTCGCCCATGGGCGGACGCTCACACCTTTCAACTGGGGGTTCGGATGACTGTAAGAGAACATGCCGAAAGAACTACTGTCCATTCATGGTAAAGGATCGGCAAAGCGGGGCGGTCGTGCTCGCGCCTGTGAACGCCGCGATGCGGGCGTGTCGCGCTGCTGGTGCCGGTTACGTGCTCCGGGGCGCCCGGCAGCCGGTTCGGCTCCAGGCGGTGCGCTCCAGTGGTCCGCGCGCTCGCGCGGCGGGACGAAGGGCAGGCCGGCCTATCGGAGGGGCCATCCGGTTCGGGGTCGTTTCCGCCCGCCGCCGGTGTTCGTGAGCCGGTTCACCGAGCGTCCGGCTCCGCCGGGCGCAGCGCGACGCCCAGGACGAACTCCGACGCGGGCGTCGGCACCCCGCCCTGCGGGATCCGCAGCCTGCGGTAGTCGCCCAGCTCGAACCCCGCCGCCTCGATCGACGCCAGCGGGTCGCGCGCCGTGTGGCAGCCGCCGAACAGCAGCGGCCACACCGTGCGGTCCAGCGCCCGCTGGGTGGTCGCCAGCACCGGACCGCGGGCGCGCCCGTGCTCGAAGAACCGCAGCTCACCGCCCGGCCGGAGGACCCGCCGCAACTCCGCCAGCGTCCGCCGCACGTCCCGTACCGAACACAGCACCAGCGAGACCACCGCCGCGTCGAACGCCTCGCTCTTGACGGGCAGCGCCTCCGCCGTGCCCGGCACCACGTCCACCGGCACCCCGGCCCGTACCGCGGCCTCCACCGCCAGTCTGCGCAACCGCCGTTCGGGTTCGATCGCCACCACCTCGGAGACGGTGCCCGGATAATGCGTGAAGTTCAGGCCGTTGCCCGCGCCGATCTCGATCACCCGGCCCGACAGGCCGGCCAGCAATCGCCGCCGGTGCTCGGCCACTCCGCCGCGCTCGTCGACGATCGGGCTCAGTCTGGCGTAGACGCGGGCGAAGACCGGATGGTGCACGGCGTCGTGCGGTGTCCTGGGACTCCGGAGCGGCATGACGGACCCCTTCCCGGGGAGGCGACGGCTATCGGGAGTCTTCCCCTCGCCGCGGCCCGTCGCACCGCCGGCGCGGGTGACCCTTTCCGCACCGCCGGTGAGAACCGTCAGCCCCGCATCGTCGCCGTGAACACGCCGGCGTCCCAGACACCGCACAGCTCCGGCGCCAGCCAGAGCGGCGCCGCCTTGCGGAAGTCGGCCGGCGGGAGCGCCCCCGCACCCTCGGGAACCGCGCCCAGCAGCGGGGCGTCCGCGACCTCGGGCAGGTCGGCGAGGTTGCACAGGGACGCGAGGTCGGGGTCGGCGGGCCAGCTGCCGATGACGACCCCCTCGCAGCGCAGGCCGCGCGAGCGCAGGGCCTCGGCCGTCAGCGCCGTGGTGTTCAGGGTGCCCAGACCCGCCTGGGCGACGATCAGGACGGGCGCGCGCAGCAGGCGCGCCACGTCCGCGAACGTGGCGCCCTCCTCGTCCATCCGTACGAGCAGCCCACCGGCGCCCTCGACCAGTACCAGGTCGTGGGTGCCGGCCAGCTTCGCCGCCGCCTCCTCGACCTCATGCGGCCGCACCGGCGCCCGGCCCGCCCGGAGCGCGGCCGTCGCGGGCGCCAACGGCTCGGGGTACCGCGCCAGTTCGACGTCCGTCACCGGGCCGGCCAGCCGCAGCACCTCGGCGACGTCCCCCGGCTCGTCCGGCGCGACACCGGTCTGCGCGGGCTTGACCACGGCGACCGAGCGGCCGGCGGCCAGCGCGGCCGCCGCGATCGCCGCGGTCACCACGGTCTTGCCGACCTCGGTGCCGGTGCCGGTGACGACGAGTACGGACATGGTTCTGCCTCCTCAACGCGCCTCGCGGCGCGGTTCGTACGGATGGTGTGGGGGCCGCCACCCGGCCCGGCGGTCCGCGGCCGGGCGGCGGCCCGGTGACTCACGGCGCGCCGGAGCCACCGGCGACAGCCGGGGAGTGCTCGCCGCGCTCGGTCATCCCTCCCGCGCCGCAGCGCACACCGCCGCGCAGATCCGCGCCACGTCCTCGTCCTCCGTGACGTACGGCGGCATCGTGTAGATCAGATCGCGGAACGGCCGCACCCACACGCCCTCGCGGACCGCGGCGCGCGTCGCGGCCGCCACGTCCACCTCGTGGTCGAGCTGTACGACACCGATGGCGCCGAGCACCCGGACGTCCCGTACCCCCGGCAGCGCGGCCGCGGCGGCCAGGCCGTCACGCAGCCCGGTCCCGATCCGCTTGACCTCCGTGCGCCAGTCCCGCGACAGCAGCAGGTCGATGGACGCGCACGCGACGGCGGCCGCCAGGGGGTTGGCCATGAACGTGGGGCCGTGCGCCAGCACCGGTACCTCGCCCCGCGAGATGCCGTCCGCCACCCGCGGCGTGCACAGCGTCGCCGCCATCGACAGATAGCCGCCGGTCAGCGCCTTGCCGACGCACATCACATCCGGGGTGATCCCGGCGTGGTCCGCGGCGAACAGTTCTCCCGTGCGGCCGAAGCCGGTCGCGATCTCGTCCAGGATCAGCAGGACGTCGTGCTCGTCGCACGCCTCCCGCAGCACCCGCAGGTAGCCCGGGTCGTGGAAGCGCATCCCGCCCGCGCCCTGCACCACCGGCTCGATGATCACGGCCGCCACCTCATGGGCGTGCCGGGCGACCAGGTCCCGCAGGTGCGCCGCGTACGCCGGGTCCGTACCGGCGTCGAAGCCGTCCGGCGGCGCGTCGGCGAAGAGCTGCCGCGGCAGCGCGCCCGACCACAGCTCGTGCATCCCGCCGTCCGGGTCGCACACCGCCATCGGCTGCCAGGTGTCCCCGTGATAGCCGCCGCGCCAGGTCATCAGGCGCCGCTTCTCCGGCCGGCCGACCGAGCGCCAGTACTGCAGGCACATCTTCACGGCGACCTCGACCGACACCGAACCGGAGTCGGAGAGGAAGACGTGTTCGAGCCCCTCGGGGGTGATCTCCACCAGGCGCGCGGCCAGCCGCACGGCGGGCTCGTGGGTGAGCCCGCCGAACATCACATGGCTCATCCGTCCCAGCTGCGCCTGCGCCGCCTCGTTGAGCACCGGGTGGTTGTAGCCGTGGACGGCGGACCACCACGACGACATCCCGTCGATCAACTCGCGCGAGCCGTGCGCCGGTTCGGCCAGCCGCAGCCGCACCCCCGCCGCGGACTCCACGACCAGCGGCTCCTGGCGGCCCGGCATCGGGCCGTAGGGGTGCCAGACGTGTTGCCGGTCGAGGGCTAGCAGCTCCCCGACGGGCAGCGCGGGGGCAGCCGGCTCAGGCATTGGGCGGCAGCTCCGTACCCGCTCCGCGGCGCCGGACGGCGACCAGGTCCGTACGGACCTCACCGGCCGGGGCCGGGATCTCCGCCGCCGGGGGAGCGGACTCCGCCGGGCACGCCCCGGCCTCGCCGCCGTCACCGCACGGCCCGCAGCCGCCTCCGCCGTGCCCGCCGCAGCCGCCGGCCAGGGCGTCGGCGCGGTGCTGGGGCAGCGTCGTGGTGCCGGCGCCCTCGACCTCGAAGCCCGCGTCCTCGATCATCGCCAGGTCGGCCTTGCCCTCCTGGCCCTCGCTGGTCAGGTAGTCACCGAGGAAGATCGAGTTGGCCAGGTGCAGCGCGAGCGGCTGCATCGACCGCAGGTGCACCTCGCGCCCGCCGGCCAGCCGGACCTCCACGTCCGGGCAGACGAAGCGGACCATCGCCAGGATGCGCAGTGCGCGCTGCGGCGTGAGGTTCCACTCCTTGGCCAGCGGCGTCCCCTCGAAGGGGATGAGGAAGTTGACCGGCACCGAGTCGGGGTCCAGCTCGCGCAGCGAGAAGACCACGTCCACCAGGTCCTCGTCGCTCTCGCCCATGCCCGCGATCAGCCCCGAGCAGGCGGACATGCCCGCCGCCTGGGCCTGCTGCACGGTCTGGACGCGGTCGGCGTAGGTGTGCGTGGTGGTGATGTCGCCGTACGTGGCCTCGGAGGTGTTGAGGTTGTGGTTGTAGGCGTCGGCGCCGGCCGCGCGCAGCCGCTCGGCCTGTCCGTCGGAGAGCAGTCCGAGGCAGGCGCACACCTCGACGTCCTCGTTCTGTTCCTTGATCGCCTCGATGGTCTTCGAGACCCGGTCGACGTCCCGGTCCGTCGGGCCGCGGCCGCTCGCCACCAGACAGACCCGCTTGGCGCCGCCGGCGACGCCCGCGGCCGCCGCCTTCGAGGCGTCCTCGGGCTTGAGCCAGGTGTACTTCAGGATCTCGGCCTTGGAGCCGAGCCGCTGCGAGCAGTACGAGCAGTCCTCGGGGCAGAGCCCCGACTTGAGGTTGACCAGATAGTTGAGCTTCACTCGGCGCCCGAACCACTCGCGGCGCACCTTGCCCGCCGCGGCCACCACATCGAGCAGCTCGTCGTCGGAGGTCGCCAGCACGGCGAGCGCCTCTTCGCGGGTCGGCAGCTCGCGCCGCAGCCCCTTCTCCACCAGAGTGTTCAGCAGGTCCATGGTCGAGATCCTTACGTACCCCACCGCCCCGGGCCATAGAGGGATCGCACAACAGGGGCCGTTCGAGGTGTGTGTATTGCCACACTCTGACCAGGTGGGACGCGGGCTACCTTCTATGCAGTTTCCTTTGAGGCCCGTTGGGACCGCACATCTGTGGAGCCTGCACACACCTCCTCCGGAGACCGCGCGGACCCCTGCCCGAAGACCCGCCAGCACGCGACAGCACGCGAAGGACGGCCGATGCCCCAGCAGGACCCGTTCGACTGGATCGACCGGCACCACGCGCGGCGCCTCGACGACGGGCTGGTGCGGACCCTGCGGCCGCGACCGGCCGACTCGCCGCTGATCGACCTGGCCGGGAACGACTACCTGGGCCTGACCCGCCACCCGGAGGTCACCGAGGCCGCCGCCGAGGCCGCCCGCCGCTGGGGCGGCGGCGCGACCGGCTCCCGGCTGGTGACCGGCAGCACCGAACTGCACGCCCGGCTGGAGACGGAGCTCGCCGGCTTCTGCGGCTTCGAGGCCGCGCTCGTCTTCTCCTCCGGCTACGCCGCGAACCTGGCCGCCGTGACCGCGCTGTGCGCCCCGGCCGGCCCCGCCGATTCCGCAGGCCCCGCCCGCCCGGGAACCCTGCTGGTCTCCGACGCGGGCAACCACGCCTCCCTCATCGACGGCTGCCGCCTGGCCCGCGCCGGCACCGCCGTCGTCCCGCACGCCGCGCCGGACGTGGTCCGCAAGACGCTGGAGGCCCACGGCGGGCCGGCCCTCGTCGTCACCGACTCCGTCTTCTCCGTCGACGGCGACGCGGCGCCGCTCGCCGCGCTCGCCGGCGCCTGCCGGGCGCACGGCGCCGCTCTCCTGGTGGACGACGCGCACGGCCTGGGCGTCCTGGGCGACGGCGGCCGCGGTGCCCTCCACGCGGCGCAGCTCGCGGGCGCGCCGGACGTGGTCGCCACCGTCACGCTGTCGAAGTCGCTGGGCAGCCAGGGCGGCGCGGTCCTCGGCCCCGCCCGGGTGATCCGGCACCTCGTCAGCAACGCCCGCACCTTCATCTTCGACACCGGCCTCGCCCCGGCGGCCGTCGGCGCGGCCCTCGCGAGCCTCACGGTGCTGCGC
>NZ_JAGGOL010000076.1 GCF_018614525.1 Streptomyces sp. ISL-11 | reverse complement strand
TGAGTTCTCAAGGAACGGACGCTTCCTTTGTACTCACCCTCTCGGGCTTTCCTCCGGGCGCTTCCCTTCGGTATTTCGTGTTTCCAACCTTACCAGATCCGTTTTCCGTTCCGTTTCCGGTTCGGACTTCGTTTCCGGTCCCCCTGTTGGAGCGGGGTTTGCCTTCTCGCTTTCGCTTTCCGGCTTCACCGACTTTATCAGATCTCTCCGAGTCGATTTCCCCACCGCCTGCGGAACGATCCTTCACGCACTGGGCGTTCCGGGGTTCCCCTCGCGGTGGAACCGTAAACCTACTGGACGGCCGCGCCCGGATGCAAATCGGCACCGGGGCGGCCGTCCGTTCGGCTGATGTGGCGTCAGACCTCGACGACCACGGGGAGGATCATCGGGCGCCGGCGGTAGGTGTCGGACACCCACTTGCCCATGATCCGGCGGACGAGCTGCTGGATCTGGTGGGGCTCCAGAACGCCGTCCGAGGCCGACTTGGCGAGGGCGTCCTCGATCTTGGGGACCACCGCGGTGAACGTGGAGTCCTCGATGCCCGAGCCGCGCGCGTGGATCTGCGGGCCGCCCACGAGCTTGCCCGTCGTGCTGTCGACGACGAGGAAGACCGAGATGATGCCCTCGTCGCCGAGGATGCGGCGGTCCTTGAGCGAGGCTTCGGTGACGTCGCCGACCGAGAGGCCGTCGACGTACACGTACCCGGCCTGGACCTTGCCGACGATCTTCGCGTGACCGTCCACCAGGTCCACCACGACGCCGTCCTCGGCGATCACGATGTGGTTCTTGGGGACGCCCGTCAACGCGCCGAGCTCCGCGTTCGCCCGAAGGTGGCGCCATTCGCCGTGGACCGGCATCAGGTTGCGGGGCTTGCAGATGTTGTAGAAGTACAGCAGCTCGCCCGCGGAGGCGTGGCCCGAGACGTGGACCTTGGCGTTGCCCTTGTGGACGACGTTGGCTCCCCATCGGGTCAGGCCGTTGATCACGCGGTAGACCGCGTTCTCGTTGCCCGGGATGAGGGACGAGGCCAGGATGACGGTGTCGCCCTGGACGATCCGGATCTGGTGATCGCGGTTGGCCATCCGGGACAGCGCGGCCATCGGCTCGCCCTGGGAACCCGTGCAGACCAGCACGACCTCGTCCGCCGGCAGGTCGTCGAGGGTCTTCACGTCGACGACGAGGCCGGCCGGGACCTTGAGATAACCCAGGTCACGGGCGATGCCCATGTTGCGGACCATCGAGCGGCCGACGAAGGCGACCCGCCGACCGTACTCGTGCGCGGCATCCAGGATCTGCTGGATGCGGTGCACGTGGCTGGCGAAGCTGGCCACGATGATGCGGCTCTGGGCGTTCGCGAAGACCGTGCGCAGGACATTGGAGATGTCGCGCTCGGGGGGCACGAAGCCCGGAACCTCGGCGTTCGTGGAGTCCGAGAGCAGCAGGTCGATGCCCTCCTCGCCGAGCCGCGCGAAGGCGGGCAGGTCGGTGAGGCGGCGGTCCAGCGGAAGCTGGTCCATCTTGAAGTCGCCGGTGTGCACGGCCATGCCGGCCGGGGTGCGGATGGCGACCGCGAGGGCGTCGGGGATGGAGTGGTTGACCGCGACGAACTCGCAGTCGAAGGGACCGATGCGCTCGCGGTGACCCTCGACGACCTCAAGGGTGTACGGGCGGATGCGGTGCTCCTGGAGCTTGGCCTCGATGAGCGCGAGGGTCAGCTTGGAGCCGATCAGCGGGATGTCCGGCTTTTCACGGAGCAGATACGGGACGCCGCCGATGTGGTCCTCGTGGCCGTGCGTGAGCACGATGCCTTCGATGTCGTCGAGGCGGTCCCGGATGGACGTGAAGTCCGGCAGGATCAGGTCGACTCCGGGCTGCTCCTCCTCGGGGAAGAGCACTCCGCAGTCGACGATCAGCAGGCGGCCGCCGTATTCGAAGACGGTCATGTTGCGGCCGATCTCGCCGAGGCCGCCGAGGGGCGTGACGCGAAGGCCGCCCTCGGGGAGCTTCGGCGGGGGACCGAGTTCAGGGTGCGGGTGACTCAAAAGACTCTCCTCACCACGCACGCCACATGTCCACCCGGGACACATGGCGCGCGCGACATTCGTGCACTTGCAGTTGTTTTCGGTGTTCAGTTGTGAAGTCTGTGGCCGGAGGCTGCCGCGGCGGATGGTGCGCGCCGGGTGTGCCTCTGGCTAAAGCTCTACCCCGCCGGCGGCGAGATCGCGCTTGAGCTGCTCGGTCTCCTCCGGGGAGAGCTCGACCAGCGGCAGTCGCAGGGGCCCGGCGGGCAGGCCCTTGAGGGCCAGGGCGGCCTTGGTGGTGATGACGCCCTGAGTGCGGAACATACCGGTGAAGACCGGCAGCAGCTGCTGGTGGATCTCGGTGGCCTTGGTGACGTCACCGGCGAGGTGGGCGCTCAGCAGGGCGCGCAGCTCGGGGGCGACGAGGTGGCCCACGACCGAGACGAAGCCGACGGCGCCGACGGACAGCAGCGGCAGGTTGAGCATGTCGTCGCCGGAGTACCAGGCGAGGCGCGAGCGGGCGATGGCCCAGCTGGCGCGGCCCAGGTCACCCTTGGCGTCCTTGTTGGCGACGATCCTGGGGTGCTCGGCCAGGCGGACGATCGTCTCGGTGTTGATCGGGACGCCGCTGCGGCCGGGGATGTCGTAGAGCATCACCGGCAGACCGGTGGCGTCGGCGATCGCGGTGAAGTGCCGGAGCAGGCCCTCCTGCGGCGGCTTGTTGTAGTACGGGGTCACGGCGAGGAGGCCGTGGGCGCCCGCCTTCTCGGCGGCGCGGGCGAGCTCGACGCTGTGGCGGGTGTCGTTGGTACCGGCTCCGGCGACGACGTGGGCGCGGTCCCCGACCGCCTCGACCACGGCCCGTACGAGCTGGGCCTTCTCCGCATCGCTGGTGGTCGGCGACTCGCCGGTGGTGCCGTTGACGACGAGGCCGTCGTTGCCGGATTCCACCAGGTGGGCGGCGAGTCGCTGCGCGCCGTCGAGATCAAGGGCGCCTTCGGCGGTGAAGGGCGTGACCATGGCGGTCAGGACCCGCCCGAAGGGCGTCTGCGGTGTGGAGGTCGGAGCCATGAGGGCCACGCTACTCGTTGCTCACCGTGAGGTGCTCCCTCGGGGAGTGCGAAAGGGATCCCGGCACTGCCTGCTCGGGGGTTCAAGCAGTGCCGGGTCCGTTTATTCAGCCTAGATGAAAGTCAGGAAAAGCCGCAATACGGACACCTTAGCTACTGGTGCGTACGCCGCACGCCGTCACTTCCCCGACGATCCGGACGTCACGGAGCGACGCGGCCGTTCTTGTTGAAGGCGGCGTAGGTGAGCGGCATGAGCTTGGCCCACTCCGCCTCCATCTTCTCGCCGACCATCTCGATCTCGCGCTGCGGGAAGGAGGGGACGGCCGCCTGCTCGTGCTGGGTGCGCAGACCGAGGAAGTGCATCAGCGAGCGGGCGTTGCAGGTGGCGTACATGGAGGAGAAGAGACCGACCGGCAGGACCGAGCGGGCGACCTCGCGGGCGACGCCCGCGGCCAGCATCTCCTGGTACGCCTCGTACGCCTGGCGGTAGGAGTCCTCCATGGCGCGGGTGGTCAGCTCGTGCTGCGCGTCGGTGCCCTCGACGAAGACGTACTTGCCGGGGCGGCCCTCCTGGACCAGCTTGCGGTCCTGGCCGGGGACGTAGAAGACCGGCTGGAGCTCGCGGTAGCGGCCGGACTCCTCGTTGTAGGACCAGCCGACGCGGTGGCGCATGAACTCGCGGAAGACGAGGATCGGGGCGCTGATGAAGAAGGTCATCGAGTTGTGCTCGAAGGGGCTGCCGTGGCGGTCGCGCATCAGGTAATTGATGAGCCCCTTGGACCGCTCGGGGTCCTTGGTGATCTCTTCGAGGGACTGCTCGCCGGCGGTGGAGACGCGGGCGGCCCACAGCACGTCGGAGTCGGCGGCGCTGTGCTTGACCAGCTCGACGGTCACGTCTCCGCGGAATGTGGGCTTTGCGGTCTCGGTGGGGCTCTCGGTCACCGGCGGGGTCCTTCCAATCGCGTTGCTCGGGCGGCGCCCAGCCTACGGGCCACCACTGACAGCGGCCGCGTGCCGGAGCGCGGTTCGCGGGAGTGCCGGGGCGCCCGTTGAGATTTTTCACAGAAGTCGCCGAAAACGGGCACCTAAGGCGCTCTTCGCACGTCCTTATGTGTGACACCACACTCGAGGTTCCTAGGAGAGCCCTTCATGTTCCGCCGGCGAGAGCCCGTGCCATTCGCCTTCGTCGCCGAAGCCGAGCGTTATCGCAGCAACGTCACGCCGCCGCCCCGAGATCGCGCCAGTCTCTCCCAGATCGCCGCACGGGCGCTCATGGGGCTCACGGTCACCGCGGGGCTGGTCGGGGCGCTGCTGTTCGGCATGCCGTCGTTGCAGACCGGCGCGCAGAACACGCACCACACCCAGCAGTCGGAAGCCAGGGAAGGCCGCTGACGGCTCCCGTCCGGCCGCCCCGAGGCGGCGGCGCCCCCGGCCCGGCCACCCTGACGTGGCCGGGCCTTTTGCCTATCGTTTAACCTCGCCCAATGCCCCTGCCCTTTCTGACAGCCGACCGTGGCGCCGCGGCCCGCGAACCCGCGACGCCCCGGGCCCCGCACACGGTCGAGCCCCTGCCCTACGAGGACGAGTCCCGCTGGCGGCGTCCGTACCGTCCCGGCCCCTGGCGGGTCGCCGGCGCCGCACTGGTGCTGCTGCTCGCCTCGTACGTGCTCTTCTCCGCGCTGATCATCGCCCTGGCCGGCTCGCTGCCGGTTGCCGGGGCCTGTGTGGTCCTGGCCGCGCTGATGATCACGGCCGCGGTGCGGCTGGTGCGCGTGGGCATCTGGCTGAGCCCCCGGGGGCTGCGGCAGGTCCGTCTGCTGTCGAGCACCGTGGTGCCCTGGCAGGAGGTCGCCGGCGTGCGGACCGTACAGCAGCCGGTGCGGTGGCTCGGGCTGCCGCGCACCGTCCAGGGCCAGGCGCTGGTCGTGCACCGCGCGCAGGGCGAGCCGCTGCCTGCGGTGATCACCGACCACGGCGCCGACTTCCTGGCCCGCCCCGACGCCTTCGGCGTCGCGGCCGACGCGGTCGAGGCCCGGATCGCCGAGTACGACCACTAGGCGGCGTCCGGTGGCTCTTCGACCGCGGGCCGTCTCTGCCGCCTGGCCGCCTGCGGCGGGGCGGGCCGTCCTTGCCGCCTGCGGCGGCGGGCGCCCTGCGGGCGCGTCCTCAATCGCCGGACGGGCTTGATTTCGGCTGAGCTCAGCCGCTTTCAGCCTGTCCGGCGTTTGAGGACACAGCACAGCAGCCTGTCCGGCGATTGAGGACACCACCGCGCAGCGGTGGTGCGCACGACACAGCCCCCAGCACCCGCTCACATGACCCGCCGGACACGGCCTACGCGGCGTCGACCCGTACCGGCTTGCCGTCGTGCAGGGCGATGGCCCGCTGCATGGCCTTGCGGGCCCGCGGGGTGTCACGGGCGTCGTGGTAGGCGACGGCGAGCCGGAACCACGTACGCCAGTCGCCCGGGGTGTCCTCCGTCTCGGCGCGGCGCCGGGCGAAGACCTCGTCCGCGGAGTCGCGGTCGATGCGGCCGCCGGGCGTCCGCGCGAGCTCGTCGACCGGCAGGCCGCCCTCGGCCTCCAGCTCCCGGGCCAGGCGGTTGGCGTCCCGGGCGAACTTCGTCGTGTGGTACAGGAACCAGGCACCGATGAACGGCAGGACCAGCACCGCGGCGCCGAAGGCGACGGTGATGGCCGTGCCCTGCTCGATGAGCATGACGCCGCGGCTGCCGACCAGGACGAAGTAGACGACCAGGACGGCGGCCAGGGCGAAGTAGACGATCTTGGCGCGCACGGTCCTCAGCCCAGGTCCAGGAAGTGTTCCAGGCCGAACGTCAGCCCAGGGGTGTCCACCACGCGCCGCGCGCCCAGCAGGATGCCGGGCATGAAGCAGCTGTGGTGCAGCGAGTCGTGCCGGATGGTCAGCGTCTCGCCGGTGTCGCCGAACAGGACCTCCTGGTGGGCGAGCAGACCGCGCAGCCGCACCGCGTGCACCGGCACGCCGTCGACGTCCGCGCCGCGCGCGCCCTCCAGGCCGTGCGTGGTCGGGTCCTCCTGCCGGGGCAGGCCCGCCGTCTCCCGGGCCGCCGCGATGAGCTGGGCGGTGCGGGTGGCGGTGCCGGAGGGGGCGTCGGCCTTGCCGCGGTGGTGCAGCTCGACGACCTCGACGGACTCGAAGAACCGGGCCGCCTGCTGGGCGAAGGCCATGGTCAGGACCGCGCCGATGGAGAAGTTCGGCGCGATGAGGACGCCCGTGGAGGGCGAGGCGTCCAGCCAGGAGTTCAGCCGCGCGAGACGGTCCTCGGTCCAGCCGGTGGTGCCGACGACGCCGTGGATGCCGTGGCCGACGCAGAACTCCAGGTTCTCCATCACCGAATCGGGGTGGGTCAGCTCGACCGCGACCTGGGCTCCCGCCTCGGTCAGCGCGTCCAGCTTGTCGCCCCGGCCCAGCGCGGCCACCAGTTCCATGTCGTCGGCGGCCTCGACGGCCCGTACGGCCTCGGCGCCGATCCGCCCCCGGGCGCCGATGACCGCCACGCGCAGCTTGCTCATCCTTGGTGCTTCCTTCTCTCGGGCCCGGCGGTGATCGGCCGGGCTCTGTCAGGCCACGACGTCGTGGAGCCTGGCCGCCTGCTTGTCCTTCAGCGGGCCGATGACCGACAACGACGGACGCTGTCCCAGTACATCGCGGGCCACCTCGCGGACCTCGTCCGGGGTGACGGCCGAGATGCGCGTCAGCATGTCGTCGACCGACATCTGCTCGCCCCAGCACAGCTCGCTCTTGCCGATGCGGTTCATCAGCGCGCCCGTGTCCTCCAGGCCCAGGACCGTGGAGCCGGAGAGCTGCCCGACGGCGCGGGTGATCTCCTCGTCCGTCAGCCCGTCCGACGCGACCTTGTGCAGCTCGTCGCGGCAGATCTTGAGCACGTCGTGGGCCTGGCTCGGGCGGCAGCCGGCGTAGACGCCGAAGAGACCGCAGTCGGCGAAGCCCGAGGTGTAGGAGTAGACCGAATAGGCCAGACCGCGCTTCTCGCGCACCTCCTGGAAGAGGCGCGAGCTCATGCCGCCGCCGAGGGCGGTGTTGAGCACGCCGAGCGCCCAGCGGCGGTCGTCGGTGCGGGCCAGGCCCGGCATGCCGAGGACGACGTGCGCCTGCTCGGTCTTGCGGCCCAGCAGCTCCACGCGGCCGGCGGTACGGATCGTCCGGGCGCCGGTGCGCGGGGCGACGGGCACGGCGTCCGTACGGGTCAGGGCGCCGGCCTTGTCGAAGGCGGCGCGCACTTGGCGGACGACCTTGGCGTGGTCGACGTTGCCCGCGGCGGCCACGACCAGGTGGGTCGGGTCGTAGTGCTTCTTGTAGAAGCGGGCGACCTGGTCGCGGGTGAGGGCGTTGATCGTGTCGACCGTGCCGAGCACCGGGCGGCCGAGGGGGGTGTCGCCCAGCATGGTGTGCGCGAACAGGTCGTGCACGCAGTCGCCGGGGTCGTCCTCGGTCATCGCGATCTCTTCGAGGATCACACCGCGCTCGGCGTCGACGTCCGACGCCTCGATGAGCGAGCCCGTGAGCATGTCACAGACGACATCGATGGCGAGCGGCAGGTCGGTGTCGAGGACACGCGCGTAGTAGCACGTGTACTCCTTCGCCGTGAAGGCGTTCATCTCGCCGCCGACCGCGTCTATCGCGGCGGAGATGTCCAGCGCGCTGCGCTTGGCGGTGCCCTTGAAGAGCAGGTGCTCCAGGTAGTGCGTGGCGCCGTTGAGCGTGGGGGTCTCGTCGCGGGAGCCGACGTTGGCCCAGATGCCGAAGGTCGCGGAGCGTACGGACGGCAGGGTCTCGGTGACCACGCGCAGGCCACCGGGGAGGGTGGTCCGGCGGACCGTGCCGATGCCGTTCTCGCCCTGGAGAAGCGTTTGGGTACGGGCGACGGCCCGCCCCTCCGAGGAGGTGCGGGCCGTCTTCCGTGTACTACGGGACGTCACTTGTCGGACTCGTCCTTGGTCTCGTCGGCCTTCTCGCCGTCCTCGCCCTCGATCACGGGGATCAGGGAGAGCTTGCCGCGCTGGTCGATCTCGGCGATCTCGACCTGCACCTTGGCGCCGACGCCGAGCACGTCCTCGACGTTCTCCACGCGCTTGCCACCGGCGAGCTTGCGGATCTGCGAGATGTGCAGCAGGCCGTCCTTGCCCGGCATGAGGGAGACGAACGCACCGAAGGTGGTGGTCTTGACGACCGTACCCAGGTAACGCTCGCCGACCTCCGGCATGGTCGGGTTGGCGATCGCGTTGATCGTGGCGCGGGCGGCCTCGGCCTGCGAGCCGACCTGGGCACCGATGTAGATGGTGCCGTCGTCCTCGATCGTGATCTCGGCGCCGGTGTCCTCCTGGATCTGGTTGATCATCTTGCCCTTGGGGCCGATGACCTCACCGATCTTGTCCACGGGGATCTTGACGGTGATGATCCGCGGGGCGTTGGGGGACATCTCGTCCGGGGTGTCGATCGCTTCCATCATCACGTCGAGGATGTGGAGGCGGGCGTCGCGGGCCTGCTTGAGGGCCGCGGCCAGGACGGAGGCCGGGATGCCGTCCAGCTTGGTGTCCAGCTGGAGAGCGGTGACGAACTCCTTCGTACCGGCGACCTTGAAGTCCATGTCACCGAACGCGTCCTCCGCACCGAGGATGTCGGTGAGGGCGACGTAGTGCGTCTTGCCGTCGATCTCCTGGGAGATCAGACCCATGGCGATACCGGCGACGGGGGCCTTCAGGGGCACACCGGCGTTCAGCAGCGACATGGTGGAGGCGCAGACCGAGCCCATGGACGTCGAGCCGTTGGAGCCGAGGGCCTCGGACACCTGACGGATCGCGTACGGGAAGTCCTCGCGCGACGGCAGCACCGGCACGATGGCGCGCTCGGCCAGGGCGCCGTGGCCGATCTCGCGGCGCTTCGGCGAACCGACGCGGCCGGTCTCGCCGACGGAGTACGGCGGGAAGTTGTAGTTGTGCATGTAGCGCTTGCGGGTCACCGGGGAAAGGGTGTCCAGCTGCTGCTCCATACGGAGCATGTTGAGGGTGGTGACGCCCAGGATCTGGGTCTCGCCACGCTCGAAGAGCGCCGAGCCGTGCACGCGCGGGATGGCCTCGACCTCGGCGGCGAGGGTACGGATGTCCGTCACCCCGCGGCCGTCGATGCGCTTCTTCTCCTTGATGACGCGCTCACGGACCAGGGACTTGGTCAGCGAGCGGTACGCGGCGGAGATCTCCTTCTCGCGACCCTCGAACTGCGGGAGCAGCTTCTCGGCGGCGATCTCCTTGACGCGGTCGATCTCGGTCTCGCGCTCCTGCTTGCCGGCGATGGTGAGCGCCTGGGCGAGCTCGCTCTTGACCGCGGCGGTCAGCGCCTCCAGGACGTCGTCCTGGTAGTCGAGGAAGACCGGGAACTCGCCCTCGGGCTTGGCGGCCTTGGAGGCGAGCTCGGCCTGGGCGCGGCACAGGACCTTGATGAAGGGCTTCGCCGCCTCCAGACCGGCGGCGACGACCTCCTCGGTCGGGGCCTCGGCGCCGTCCTGGACCAGCTGGACGGTCTTGTCGGTGGCCTCGGCCTCGACCATCATGATCGCGACGTCGCCGTCCTCCAGGACACGGCCGGCCACGACCATGTCGAAGACGGCGTCCTCGAGCTCGGTGTGGGTCGGGAACGCGACCCACTGGCCCTTGATCAGAGCGACGCGGGTGGCGCCGATCGGACCGGAGAAGGGCAGGCCGGCGAGCTGCGTGGAGCAGGAGGCGGCGTTGATCGCGACCACGTCGTACAGGTGGTCGGGGTTGAGCGCCATGATCGTCTCGACGATCTGGATCTCGTTGCGCAGGCCCTTCTTGAAGGAGGGGCGCAGCGGGCGGTCGATCAGGCGGCAGGTGAGGATCGCGTCCTCGGAGGGCCGGCCCTCGCGGCGGAAGAACGAGCCGGGGATCTTGCCGGCCGCGTACTGCCGCTCCTCGACGTCCACCGTGAGGGGGAAGAAGTCGAGCTGGTCCTTGGGCTTCTTGGACGCGGTGGTGGCCGACAGCACCATGGTGTCGTCGTCCAGGTAGGCGACGGCGGAGCCGGCGGCCTGACGGGCCAGGCGGCCCGTCTCGAAGCGGATGGTGCGGGTGCCGTAGGAACCGTTGTCGATGACGGCTTCGGCGTAGTGGGTCTCGTTCTCCACCAGGGATATCTCCTCGTCTGCGTCCGCCGCCCGTGTGGCGGGGGACGTGGGCGGAGGTGCGCCGTGCTGGCCGGTCTTCGATCGAAGCACCCGGATTTCCCTGATCCGGGGGCCACTACCGAGGACCGGCGGCGAGCCGGCCGCTCCTCCTCATACGGTCATGCGTCGTGGGACCAGACTACAAAGGTTCCGGTCTCCACGAGATACGCGAAGGGAGCGGCCCCCAGATGTGGGAACCGCTCCCTTCACGACGTCTTACTTGGCGCCCGCGGCACCGCGGCGGATGCCGAGGCGCTCGACCAGGGCGCGGAAGCGCGTGATGTCCTTCTTGGCCAGGTACTGCAGCAGGCGGCGACGCTGACCGACCAGGAGCAGCAGGCCACGACGCGAGTGGTGGTCGTGCTTGTGCTCCTTGAGGTGCCCGGTCAGGTCCGAGATACGGCGGGTGAGCATCGCGACCTGGACCTCGGGGGAGCCGGTGTCGCCCTCCTTGGTGGCGAACTCGGCCATGATCTGCTTCTTCGTTGCGGCGTCGAGCGACACGCGTACTCCTTGAAATCTCTGTAACAGCCGCCGAGTGCCCCTGGTCTTGGTCTCAGGGGAGCTTCCGTTACTCGGGAGGCGAGGTCCGCTGGGCGCTGTCCCCAGAGGCCCGTCAGGGCGTTCCGGAGGCGCGTACACAAACGGCCGTTACACACAGTACCAGCCCGGCCCAGCGGCCCCGCCCCGGCCCGGGCTCAGCCCGCGGAGAGGCCGCGCGCGGTCGCGTACAGGTCGAGGACGGCGAGGCACAGCGGCACGAGGGCCAGCAGGAGCACGCTCTCGGCAATATCGGAGACGCGCCCCCAAAAGGGTGACAGACCCTTGTCGGGGACGATCAGCGCGACCGCGGTGAACACCGCGCCACCCACGGTGACGGCCGCGGCGAGCCAGAGCGTACGGACGTCCAGGGAGCCCGCGGCGTCGGCGGGCGGCCGCAGCGCGAGGCCGAGGACCAGCAGGGCCAGGGCGGCGAGGCCTGCGCCCAGGACGGCGGCGACCTGCGCGGTGTAGCGGAAGAGGCGGGCGCGCAGCAGCATCGCGAGCCCGGCGGCGAGGGCCAGGAGGCGGGTCCAGGGGCCGCCTGTCTGTCCGGAGAAGGAGAGGACGGCGGTCGCCCCGACGACGACGGCCGCGCAGCCGCCGACGAGGCCGAGCAGGAGTTCGTGGCCGCGGCGGACCTGGGCGGCAATGCGCTCGGCGTCTATGGGGTCGGGCGTCTGGTGGGTACGGGGTCCGTCGAGGTCGTCGGCGGCCGCAGCGCGGGGAGCCGCGTAGCCGATGGGCAGCCGGGCGACGCGGGCCGAGAGACCCGGCAGGAAGGCGATGGCCCCGATCGCGACGACGGCGCAGACGGCCGCCGCGTCGGCCGGGCGGGTGCCGGTGAGGATCGCGCAGAAGGCGGCGAAGGTGCCGGTGGCCGCGGCGGTGAGGGCGGCGACGAAGGGCGCGTCGCCGCTGGGCATCACGGCGACGAGCACGGCGGAGGCGACGAGCACGGCCGCACATCCGAGCAGGAACTGCAACCGCCCGGCCCCCTCCCCCGGTCCCGGGCCGAGCACGGCGGATCCGGCGATCATCAGATGTGGCAGAGCGGCGAGCCCCAGGGCGACGGCGGAGGTGCGGTCGGTGTAGACCCGGGCCCGTACGCCTGCGAGGGCGGTCAGCAGCACCCCGACGACGGCGGCTATGGCACCGGGCAGACCGTGCATGTCGTGCCGCACCGGTTCGGCAAACCACAGCGCGAACCCCATAAGCCCGAGCAGCGCCGCCCCGCCGACCAGCCCGGAGGCCCGCAGCAGCCGGTCGTCCCACAACGTCCGGTCCCGGGTGACGGCGGAGGCGACGGCATCGGTGACGTCGTCGTGCACGGCGGGCGGGAGGGATTCGGCGAAGGGGCGGAGGCGCAGTACCGCGCCGTCCAGGACACGCTGGGCTCCCAGCGAGCGGGCGGAATCCAGAGTGACACCGTCCAGGCCCACCAGGTGGTACCCGGGTGGGGTGCCCTCGGGGGTGCGCTGGCCGGTCAGGCGCAGAATTTCCGGAAGGAGGTCGCCGAGGGCGACATCATCCGGAAGAGCGACATCGACGCGGCTGTCGGGTGCGACGACCGTCACCCGACAGAACCCCGTCGTCATGGTCGAACTCACGCGTGCTGCCCTCCATATGACATGCCGTTCCGTTTGCGGCCGTGCGCGCTGACGGGCCGCCACCCTATCGGGAGCCGCTCATGTGTCATGCACGTAGGATCATCGTCGCGCGGAGACGGTCCACCGTCACCGAGAAGCCGGTCCACCGCTGTCCAGCTCGTACCGAGGGATTGATACGCCGGTGAGTCAGATCGTCGTGAAGCGTCCGCCTCGGGTTCTTCCCCCCGAGTTCGATACGGATGAGCTGCGACTCGAAGCACCTCCCGAGCTGCCTCGCGGGCAGCAGGAGAGCATGGCCATGCAGCTGCTGCCGATGCTCGGCATGGGCTCGTCCGTGGTCTTCTTCTTCATGCCGGGCACCCAGCCCTTTATGAAGATCATGGGCGCCATGATGCTTCTGTCGACAGTGGCCATGGCCATTGCGCAGGTCATCCGGTACCGCAAGGGCACGCAGGGAGCAGCTGTCGACGCACGCCGCGACTACCTGAAATACCTCGCGCAGACGCGACGGAAGGTTTGGCAGACAGCGCAGGCCCAGCAGGACGCGCAGTTCTACCTGCACCCCGGTCCGGACCAGTTGTGGTCACTGGCCGCGGAAGGCAGCCGCGTATGGGAGCGGCGGATCTCCGACAAGGACTTCGGGCAGGTCCGCATCGGACTGGGGCCGCAGCAGCTGTGGACGCCGCTGGTGGCACCGACCACAGCACCGGTGGAGGAACTGGAGCCACTGTCAGTCGGTGCTCTGCAGCAGTTCATCGCGCACCACCAATCGCTGGACGGCCTGCCGGTCGCCGTGTCCCTCCGCGCCTTCTACCACGTGGTGGTTTCGGGGGACGCCGATTCCGTTCGCGGTGCCGCCCGCGCTCTGATGGGCGGTCTCGCCGCCCTGCACTCTCCCGAGGACCTGGTGATCGCGGTGATCGCCGGTCAGGAAGCGGCCGGCGAATGGGACTGGTGCAAGTGGCTGCCTCACACACAGGTGTCCGGCTCCGCCGACGGCGCGGGCTCGAAAAGACTGTTCGGCGACGACCTACCCGAGGTGGAGGAGTTGCTCGGCAGCCGACTGTCGGGCCGCTCACGATTCGTCCGTGACGGACAGCCGTTGCTGGACCAGCCGCATGTGGTCGTGGTCCTCGACGGCGGCATCGTGCCCCCGGAATCACTCCTGGCGTCACCGGAAGGGGTGCAGGGAGTGACCGTGCTGGAAATCGCGCCCGGCCAACTGGACGAGCCCCGAGGCGGGCTGTCCGTCTCCGTACGGCCGGACCGGCTGCGGCTGGAGTCGGCGACGGCCACCTACCTGGGGGTACCCGATTTCCTGTCGGTCCCCGCCGCCGAGGCCCTGGCGCGTCAGCTGGCTCCTCTGCGTATGGGCACGGGAGGCGACGACGAGCCGCTTCTCGCCAACCTCGACTTCACCGACCTGCTGGGGATCGGAGACCCCGGGGCGGTGGACACCGCCACCACGTGGCGCCCCCGTTCGACGGCCGAGCGACTGCGTGTGCCCATCGGTGTAGGTGAGAACGGCTCGCCGATCATGCTGGACCTCAAGGAGGCGGCACAGGAGGGAATGGGGCCGCACGGGCTGTGCGTCGGTGCGACGGGTTCGGGTAAATCCGAGCTGCTGCGCACTCTGGTCCTGGGCCTGGCGGTCACCCACTCCTCCGAGACCCTCAATTTCGTCCTCGCCGACTTCAAGGGCGGCGCGACGTTCTCAGGCATGGCGGAATTGCCGCACGTCGCCGCGGTCATCACCAACCTCGCGGACGACCTGACGCTCGTCGACCGTATGCGGGACTCGATCACCGGCGAGCTCCAGCGGCGTCAGGAACTGCTGCGCGCAACGGGCAACTACGCCAATCTCAACGACTATGAGAAGGCGCGAGCCGCCGGGGCCCCGCTGGAGCCGCTGGCTTCTCTCGTGCTGGTCATCGACGAGTTCAGCGAGCTTCTGACGGCGAAACCCGACTTCATCGACATGTTCATCCAGATCGGCCGTATCGGCCGGTCGCTGGGCGTGCACCTGCTGCTGGCCTCGCAGCGACTCGAAGAAGGCCGGCTGCGCGGCCTTGACACCTACCTTTCCTACCGCATCGGTCTGCGTACCTTCTCCGCCGCGGAGTCTCGAACGGCTCTGGGCGTGCCCGATGCCTACCACCTGCCCTCGGTGCCCGGCTCCGGCTACCTCAAGTTCGGCACCGATGAAATGACACGCTTCAAAGCGGCCTATGTCTCGGGCGCCTATCGGGACGGCAGCACCGCCGTCACAAGCGGCGGCGCTCTCCCCGCCGACCGTCGGCCCGTGCTGTTCACGGCCGCTCCGGTACCAGTCCGCTATCAAGCGCCCGACCCGGACTTCGCGCACAGCCGGCGGACGGACAACGACGCACTCGCCGACACTGTCCTCGACGTGATCGTGCGCCGCCTGGACGGGCAAGGGCCCCACGCGCACCAGGTCTGGCTGCCGCCACTGAACGAGGCACCCTCACTGGACCAGCTCCTGCCCCGAACGGCGGTGTCAACCGAGCGCGGCCTCCACACGCCCGAGTACCCCCACAACGGCAGGCTGCGTGTCCCCCTCGGGCTGGTCGACAAGCCCTTCGAGCAGAGGCGCGATGCCCTCTTCCGCGATTTCTCGGGTGCGTCCGGCCACATGCTGGTGATCGGCGGCCCCCGTTCCGGCAAATCCACGCTCCTACGCACGCTCATCGGCGCCTTCGCTCTCACGCACACCCCGCATGAGGTCCAGTTCTACGGGCTGGACTTCGGCGGCGGCGCGATGATCGCCGTCGACGGGCTGCCGCATGTCGGCGGAGTCGCGTCCCGACTGGACCCGGAGAAGGTGCGCCGTACGGTCGCCGAGGTCTTCGGCATCCTCAACCGGCGCGAGGAGTTCTTCCGCGACAACAGCATCGACTCGATCAGCACATACCGCCAGCTCCGTGCCGCCGGAAGACTGCCCAACGAGCCCTGGGGCGATGTCTTCCTGGTCATCGACGGCTGGCAGTCCTTCAAGACGGACTACGAGGCCCTCGAGCCCGTCATCTCCGACATCGCCGCACGGGGCCTCGGGCTCGGCGTGCACCTGGTCGTCTCCGTCTCCCGGTACATGGAGATGCGGGCATCCCTCAAGGACCAGTTGCTCAGCCGACTGGAGCTGCGCTTGGGGGACCCGCTGGACTCCGAGCTCGACCGCAAGGTCGCGGCCAACGTCCCGGTCGGCGTACCCGGCCGTGGTCTCACCGCGGAGAAGCTGCACTTCCTGGGCGGTCTGCCGCGCATCGACGGCGCCTCGGGCGGCGACGACGATCTCTCCGAGGCCACCGCCGCCTTCGTCAGAGCGTCAGCCGACAACTGGCCCGGTCCGCATGCGCCGCAGGTCCGCATGCTGCCCAGGATGCTGTCGGCGCGGGAACTGCCGGACGGCCACGCCGAACCGGAGCGGGGTGTCGCCATCGGCTGCGACGAGATGAACCTCGCGCCGGTCTTCATCGACTTCGACAGCGATCCCTTCTTCGCCGTCTACGGCGAGAGCGAATCGGGCAAGACCGCATTGCTGCGCCTGCTGATCAAGCAGCTCACCGAGCGTTACACGCCTGAGGAGGCGTTGTTCTGCGTCGGCGACTACCGCCGCAGCCTGCTGGAATGCGTTCCCGAATCGCATCTGGCCGGCTACGCGACGACTCAGGACACCTTCGACAAGTACCTCGCCGACATGAACACCCTCATCGGCAGCCGCATCCCGGGCCCTGACGTGACACCGCAGCAGCTGCGCAACCGCAGCTGGTGGAGTGGTCCCCGGGCCTTCATCGTCGTCGACGACTACGACCTGGTCGCCACGAGCTCCGGCAATCCGATGGCCCAGCTGGTGGACAACCTGCCGTACGCGCGGGACGCGGGCGTCAGCATCATCGTGGCGCGAAGCAGCGCGGGCGCCGGCCGTTCGTCGTACGAGAGCTTCATCCAGCGGTTCAAGGAATTGGGCGCCCAAGGCGTCGTCCTCTCCGGGGAACCGAGCGAAGGCGAGCTCCTGGGCAGCGTAAAGGCCCGCAGGATGCCTCCGGGCCGCGGCGTCTTCGTCTCACGCAAGCAGGGCGCCGCACTGGTTCAGACGGGGTGGCTGCCACCGGACTGATAGTTCGCTCATCGACACTCCGCCGAATTCCATAACCCTGAAGAGGGACTCCGTCCATGGAACCATTGCGCCCGGGCGATCCTCGGCGAATAGGCCCGTATCACCTCATAGGCCGGCTCGACGCATACTCGAGTAACGTGCCTGTCCCGGAACAGCGCTTTCTCGCTCGTAGCCCGGAGGGGGGCCGTACGGTTCTGATCAGTACCCCACTCTTCGGGGCGCACCGAGGACGCTTCATCGCGGAGGCAGAGGGCGCCGGCCGGCAGTCCGGGCCCTGGCTCGCACCGGTCACCGAGGTACGGGAGGCGGATGAGCTCTCCTGGTACGCCTCACCGTACGTTCCCGTGGTACCCCTGCCCGCAGCCCTGGCCGCTCACGGCGGGCCACTGCCGGAGCGAACCGTGCGCGCGCTGGGTGCTGCCCTCGCGGAGTCGCTCGCCGCTCTGCACGCGTCGGGGGTGACACATGCGGGGCTCTCCCCGGCGGCGTTGCTGCTTGGGGCGGACGGCCCCCGGCTGACCTGCTTCGGTGCCGTACGAGCCGCTGCGCCGGATGGAGATCAGCCGGCCGAGTTCCCAGGAACGGCGTCAGGGACCGTGCCACCCGAACAACTGGCCGGTGGGCGGCCGCAGCCCCCCGGCGACACCTTCGCCCTGGGCTCCGTGCTGTCCTACGCGGTAACCGGACACACCGTCCCCGAGCGGAGTGAACTGCCGGAAGGACTACGCACGACGATCTCTGCGTGCCTTGCCAGAGACCCGGCAGGCAGGCCCCCGGCCACGCGGCTTCTGGAGGCTTTGGCTGGTTCTCCCGGGACCGCCGGACTCGGTCCGCAGCAGCAGCCCCTCGCGCCACACGGAACCGTCCTCGACGGCGGGCTGGGCCCGGCAGCCATGCTGCTCGGGCCCGGCTGGCTGCCGGGACGGATCATCGCGGCCATGGCCCGGCAGTCCGCCGAGGTACTGGCCGCCGACATCGACGCGACCACGTGGCCGTCGGCGTCCGCTCTCCCATAGCCACGTCCTGCCGCCTCCTGTCTGACCACCTCCTCACAGCGGACTGCTCCTATGCCCTCTCCTCTGGCCCATGACGACCCGCAGCAGCTCGGCGCATACCGGCTCATCGCCCGGCTCGGCAGTGGCGGCATGGGCACCGTCTATCTGGGCCGTTCCCGTGGCGGCCGGACGGTCGCGCTGAAGACCATGCACGCGCGGTTCGCAGCGGATCCCGAACTACGCACCCGGTTCAGGCTGGAAATCGATGCCGCTCGTGTGATCGGTGGGCAGCATGGCGCCGCCGTCGTCGACGCGGACCCGTTCGCGCCCACCGCCTGGCTTGCCACGGAGTACGTGCTCGGCCCTCCCCTGGATGACGCGGTGGCCCTCTGCGGCCCGCTGCCGGAACGTTCCGTACGGGCTCTGGGCGCGGCACTTTGTGACGCACTCGGCCAGCTGCACCGCTCGGACGTCGTGCACCGTGACCTCAAGCCCTCCAACATCCTGGTCACGGCCTTCGGCCCGAAGGTGATCGACTTTGGCATCGCTCGCGCCATCGGTGACGACCGGCTGACACGTACGGGCACGGCGGCGGGCACTCCGGCGTTCATGTCGCCGGAGCAGGCGACCGGCGTGGAACACACCTCCGCGGGTGATGTCTTCGCCCTCGCGGGCGTACTCCTCTTCGCCGCGACAGGTCACGGTCCCTTCGGCGGCGGACAGCCGGCCGACCTGCTCTACAGGGTGCGGTACGCAGAACCCGATCTGTCCGGGGCGCCGCCCGAGTTGCTCCCCGTGCTGGCGCGTTGCTTGAGCAAGGACCCTGTGCAACGACCGGGCACGGCCGAGCTGGCGCTCCTGCTCGACAGCGGGGACGGTGAGTTCGTCGACCGGCTGCCCGACGCGCTGCTGACGGAGATAGCGCGGCGCAGCACGGAAGTGTGGCGCGTACAGCCTCATCGGGTGCCCGCGCCCCTGGAAGTCCCCGATGCCGAGTCCGCTCCCGGCGGCCGCGTACCCGGCATGTCCAGGCGGAAGCTGCTGACCATTGCGGGTGGTTCGGCTCTGGGGGCGGCTGCGGCAGGAGGTGCGATGTGGGCGGCATTCGAACGGTCGGAAGGCGATGCTCGGCCGAAGACCGCATCCCACGCGCGCCCGGCGAACGTGCCGTCACGTGCCGTGTGGTGGACGAAGGTCGACAAGACTGATGCCGGGCTCCCCCCGATGGTGGCCGGCGAGCTGATCGTGGTGATGGCCGACAAGTCTCTCGTCGGGCTGGACGCAAAGACCGGCGAAAAGCGGTGGGTGACCAAAGAAGTCACGGCTTCCTGGCAGGTCACCACAGACGGCGAGCAAATCTACGCCGCCATACCGGGTTCCGGAGGAGCAGCCGTGGGCTCCGTCCGGCTGAAGGACGGCCGCTTGGAGCCCCTTGGCGAGAGGCTGACGGAATTCGACGGAAGACCCTCTTACGTCCATGCGCTGGCCGCTGCTGATGGCGTGGTCTATCTGGTCGCCAGGAAGTGGAAGGCGGATGAGGAGAACAGCGAGAGCGGCTGGCATGTCGTCGCGTTCGACGTCCGTACACGCGAGGAGCGCTGGCGACGACCGTTCAACGATGTGTATCACCCCTCGATGCCCCTTAACCGAATCGCCGCCAAGCCTGTCGGCGACAGTCTCCTGCTCACTCGGCCCGAGAGCTCCGGTCATGCGGACGGCCTGGGAGTCAGGGACGTCGTGAAGGGCGACAAGACGTGGTCCTGGTCGCTTCCCAGGAAGCCCCACGACCTTTCGTCGTTTCTCCTCTCCGGGGCCCAACTGGCCACCGACGATGAACGTGCTTACTTCGGCAGCGGCACGCTCCAAGCATTCCGGACAGCGAGCGGCAAGAAGGCTTGGGAATTCGGAGATGACCGCGACAAGGGCGACCTCGGGCAGGACGAGCGTCCGTATGGCAGGCCGGCGGTGCGGGACGGCGTGGTGTACGTGACCGAGGGAAGCCAAAGGATCGTCGCCGTGGCCGCCGGTAATGGAAAGCCACTGTGGGACGCCCCTTTCGATGGCCTGACGCCCAACCTCGCCATACCGCCTGTCGTAGGCCGGAAGTTCGTCTACGCCGCCGTCACGGCCTCAGGGCCGGCGAAGATCGCCGCGGTCGATCTCCATACCCACCGCACCGCGTGGGTGATGGACATCCCCGGCGGCCTCGATGCCAGCCTCACCGCCCACGAGCACGCGGGGAGGATCGTCTGGACCAGTGGCGACTTCGTATGCGCCATCGCTCTCGACTGACCACCCACCCGATTTCCGGCAACATTCGCCGTCAGCAGGAAGACATTCCACTCCATGAATCCCCTGAGCACCGGCGACCCGCTGCGCCTCGGCCCCTACCGCCTCATCGGTGTACTCGGGGCGGGCGGTATGGGCAAGGTCTATCTCGGGCGGGAAGGCAACGGACACACGGCCGCAGTCAAGGTGCTGCACGCCGAACTGGCCCACGATCAGAACTTGTCGCTGCGCTTCGTACGCGAAGCCCAGACCGCGCAGGCCGTCGAGAGCCGGGGCGTCGCCCGGGTCCTGGGTGCGTGGACCGAGGGCGGACGGCCGTGGATCGCCACCGAGTTCCTGGCGGGGCCGACGCTCAACCAGGCCGTCGCACGCTACGGCCCCTTCGATGATCCGGGTGTGCGCGTGCTGGGAGCGGCCCTCGCCCGCACACTCCAGGACATTCACGCCGCCGGGCTGGTGCACCGTGACCTCAAGCCGTCCAACATCGTGCTGACATCTACCGGCCCACGCATCATCGACTTCGGCATCGCGCGTCCTGAGCATGGTCTCACTCTCACCGCCACCGGCCAGGTTCCCGTCACTCCGGGCTATGGCTCGCCTGAGCAGGTACTCGGGCAACGTGTCGGGCCGCCCGCCGATGTCTTTTCCTTGGGCGCAGTACTCGCGTACGCGGGAAGCGGCCGCCGAGCGTACGACGGCGCCCATGTGGCCGCCGTGCAGTATGAGGTGGTGGACGGAGAGCCGGATCTGGACAGTGTTCCCGAGCTGATACGCGCTCTCATCGCACCGTGCCTCGCCAAAGACCCCTCCTACCGCCCTCTCCCGGCTCAGATAGCAGCGGCGTTCGCACCGCCGCGTGGCTCCGGACGAATATGGCGGCGGGGGCCGCTGGCCACCGAGATCTCACAACGCGAGGTCGAGGCGCGGAAGCTGGCCACATTCCCCGATACGCGTGTGCCTGGAGCACCCAGTCGCCGCCTCCTCCTGACAGCCTTCGCAGGAGGTGGCACCTTGGTCGCGGCCGCAGGGGCGACGGGGGCCTGGTGGCTGCTTGGGAAGGGTTCCGAACAGGGCGATGGGGAGAGCAAGCCACCGACGAACCCCTGGGACGCGAAGCGCTTGACGGGTTCCCAGTATGAGGAGGGCACGGCACCGCCGCCGCTGTGGGGACCTTTGACCGGTCCGGCTCCGATGGCAGTCGCACCACTGGTGGTACGCGACATCGTCGTCGTCCAGCACTCGGAGGGGCTCACTACTGGCTGCCGAGTGACCGACGGGCAGACCAAATGGAGCTTCAAGGGTGCCAACCTCGGTCGATACGTCGCACCTACTGATGACTTGATCGTGACCGTAGCCGACCTCGGCACACTGGTCGCCCTCAACAGTTCAACCGGCGCGGAGAGGTGGAGGGCCGACACCAAAGCGTCCCCTGTTGTAGTCGTTGCCGCAGACACTCAGACCGTCTACTTCACGTGCGGTGGCATGGGCAAAGCGGAGGAATTGCGGGCCTTCGACGTTTCCTCCCGCAGCACGCGCTGGTCCATCCGCATGCCTGTGATGTCTTCTGGCACAAGCCCTGCTTCGGCAGCCGTGGGCAGCGGGCGGCTCGTCCTCTTCGGCGCAGACGGCAATGTGGTGACGGTCGACACCCGGACGGGAGAGGAAGTCTGGAAGCTGCCGAAACAAGGACCCGAGATGGCCGTCGACGCGCCTACCCCGGCCATCTCAGACGGAATCGTCTACCTCGGCGGCAGAACCCTCACAGCCCGCAAGGTGAGCAATGGCGATCAGGTGTGGTCAGTGCCGGCAAAGACCGAACTCGGGGCTGTCGCGGGTGGTTGGGGACCACCGACAATCGAGGGTGACACTCTGTACGCCTTGGACGGCGCAGAGCTCAGCCGCCGCTCGAAGCGCGGCAACCAAGTCGACTGGACGCGGTCACTTGGCGATGACCTCACGCCGCCGTGCATCCCTCCCGTAGTACAGGGCAAGACTGTCTGGGTCATCCTCAACCTCATTGGCCGGAACGGAGTCATGGCCCTGCACAAGGACTCGGGCAAACCGGCGTGGACGTATGCCCGCGGAGGTGGTGATCCTTGGAACATGCGAGGGGCAAGTAACCGCGTTTTCCTGGTGCATGAAGGGACGCTGACCGCGATGCCGGTGTTCTGAGCGACTCGGGCGGCGGTGTACCGGCCTCCTCCTGGGAGACCGGCATCCTTCAGCCAGAAGCCACGACTGTCGGCCCCGGGGGATCAGAAGGTTACAGACCTTTGATCAGCTTTGCGGCTTCACCGACCGGGAGTAGAGGATATTCGCGCTTGAGCTCGTGGATGGCATCCCACAGCCCTTTTTCCTCCCGGATCTGCCGGAGAGCCGACGCGTTCACCGACATCCGCAGTTCATCGAACGACGCGAACCGCCGCCTGTACCAGTCGCGTTGCCTCCGTCGCACCGCATAGGCCTCACCGAGGCCTGGGCAAACGATGCCTACAGCGAATAGGAAATAGGCCATCGCATGGTTCGGCTCATCCGACTGAAAGATCAACCAAATCAGCGTGAAGGACACTGCAGCAGCGCACCAGAGAGCTATCCGAGGCCCGTACATAGAACACCATCCCTTGTCAGGCGGTGGCGGTAGGCCAATGGCCACCCGGGAATGTACTGTTGTCGTTCGCTTCACCCTCGACGACTGCCATGTTCTGCGCCTGGATGGCGAGCACGGCTGTCAAGGCCGCTACCGCAGCGCCTATGACAGCGTAACCAACAGCCGTTTCGCCGATCATAAGACCGGCTCCCGCCCAGGAGAAGACCACAGAGCCAGTTGCGGCGATAGCCGCTATCACGGCAGCGATGAACTGAACCAAGAAAACAGCCAGGGCGATATAGAACGCCACTCCTGCGACCGCGGAAGCTGTGAGAGCGCCTGCGATTTTGTCTGAGCTGGTTTCGATCTGCGTCGCAGCGGTGGGCTGGCCCTTTACGGCACCGGTGTACGCGTCAGCCCCCTCACCCTTCCAGTGCTTGGGCGCCGCGAGTGCCTCAGGGGCGGTGTTTCCCGCAACGCCGGAAGCCTTACCGCGAATGTCTTTTCCTTGCCACTCCGTCGCATCGCGGTACATCATCACAGGTGCCACCGCGCCCTTGAGGAATTCGCCAATCTTGTTGAGGACCCAGGACCCGACCTGCATGACCTTCTTGACGGCCCACATCAGCGCTTTACCGACAGCATGAGGCACATACCACTTATTCGCTGTGGCCGTCGCCTTGTGATTAAGCTCGTTGAGCTTTTTGGTCAGCTTATCCAATCCAGATTTGAGTTGATCAATGGTTATCTCGAATTGCGCGGCATTAAAACTCACGACAATCCCCTTCTTCAGTATGCGCCTGCGACGTGCTTCTTCGTGTCAGCTTCGTGATTGTCGTATGCCTTTGCGTTCTTGACCAGAGCATCCGCCACTTCAGCCATTCTCTTTTCACCTTCACCGCATCGAGCCGAAACCTGATTGATGGCGGATTCGTAAGCGGAGTAAATCACTTGGAACAAACCTGCCTCCAAACGGCTGATGCGCATTCCATCGACCTTGCGACCTATCTCCCCCATTGCACTACTCTGCTTGTCCCACATGCCCGCATCCGTGCGCAGTCCGTCAGTGATGACCTTGAGGTCGGCTTCACCCATATCTCTCGCCCCCTCCAGAAATCAGTCGATAAAACGTTGCGGATTTTGCATGATGGCGAGTGCTTCGTTCAGCAGGCCGTCCAGTTGCAGATGTGAGAGGCCGACTGCGCCGGCCTCCTCAATCCGGGTAAATTCAGCTCGTGCCGCGTCCAAAGCCTCGGCAAAAGCCCTGTTCAAGCCGACCGATGATTGTCCTGCCACCCATGCGGGATCGATGTCGCACTCGACCAACGAGCCCTTGGCTACAGTGATTACAACTCGGCGCCCCGTGGATCCGCCTGACGCCTGTGGCGGTTCGGCGAGCACCTCGTCAAGGCGTTCGAGCGCAGCGAACGCAGACAACATGTCCTCAGCCACCTCGTCGAGGCGTCGCGGGATCACGTAACGCAGATCGCGCTCTGGAAGCCCATGGCCGACGGGAGCTGCCGAAGGTGCTGCGGTTACGGTACTGCCCGGCATCTCCTCCAACTGCTCTGCGCGCTCCTGCCATTTGCCGTCCTCGAACGCGCGCGTCCAGACAGCCATCTGCTCACTCATGGCAGATCCGAACGCCTCAATGACCGCAGAGCCGATCTGCTCAGGCCGCTGTCGGCGCTGCCAGTCGGTTGCCGCCGTGATGGACGCTGGAAGACCATCGGGTGCCAGCCGTACCGTAACGGCCCCTTGAGCGTCCGTACCTACGGCGTGCTGGGGTATTCGATCCTGCATGTCCGACATGAGCTGCTGGACGCTCTCCACATGCCGCTGGAGCTGCCGTAGCTCTCCGAAGAAGTCCTCGGTCACGCTTCCCCTCCCACTTCTGACGATATCCCGTTAATCGTGCCCAGATCAGGCGCACTTCAACGTGTCATCGACAAACAATCACCATTCTCTATCGCGGGTTCGGCGCACTACAACCCGGGTTCCCATTGCGAGAGGGCGTCAGCCGACGTGTCCGTGCCCAACTCGTCCCGGCAGCGGGCCAACAGCGTCTCCTTGGCTGCCGGACGAGCCGAACTCACCCTCATGGTCAGCTTGTTCCATGCGCTGCGGCCCGTTGCCTGTTGGGGGAGTCCTTGCATGCCCGGCCGATGCCGGAGATGTTCGGCCGATATCAAGCAAGAGCCCCATAAGCTCCGCTCACCTGACGCATGATGCTAAAGACGAGTCCGCAAGTACCGTTGTGAAGGGAACCCCTGCCTGATGGTTGATGAGCATGAGAAGGCCGAGCTGTATGCCATGGACATCTCCGGCGTCGAGTGGCTCAGTGCCCCCGACAGCACCACGGAGGAGCGAGTGGAGATCGCATACCTGCCGGGGGGGGCCGTGGCGATGCGGTCCTCTGCGGATCCGGACACCGTGCTGCGATACACCGAGGGCGAGTGGCGAGCCTTCGTACTGGGCGCGCGGGACGGCGAATTCGACATCAAGTGACATCTCATGACGGATAGACGTCGGCTCCTGGCAGCCCTCTCGATTGGCGAGGGGCACCAGGAGCCGAGTCGTGCGGTCAGCCCCCGAGATGTCGGTCGGGTGGGGTCATCGGCGGGGGCGGGGATCCATGCGGGAGGTCCGCGTACGGATGCCCGTCGGGTGAAGTTGCCGCCTGGGACCGGGACTGCCGCCGGAGCAGTAGGAACACGCCGGCGCCCACCGCTGCTGCGGCCGCGGCGCCGCCGATCACCCAGGAGAAGACGTTGCTGCCCTCACCAGCGGTTTCCTTCGCTGGGGAACCAGCCGGGGTTGAACGCGTCGGCTGGCCGGGAGGGGCTGACTTCATAGACGGAGATGGAGATGCGCCCGCCTTGGCGGCCACGAGCGGATTGACATCGGGCGGGCCAGGATCGCCCTTCCCTTCGAGCAGCGGGATACGGGGACGGACCCCGCCATAACCGACGTAGCGGCTGGGCACCTCGCCCTCCGTCGGCGTGCCTGCGGTCTGAATCATCACGCGGAGGACCTGATTGCCGGTCCAGTCAGGGTGTTTGGACCAGATCAGAGCGGCACTGGCGGAGGCGATGGCGGTTGCCTGGCTGGTGCCACCGCTGCGGCAGTAGCCTGATTTTCCGTTACACGGGATCGGAATCTCTTCACCAGCTGCAGCCAGAGCTACTTGTGACCCGTAGGTCGAGTACTTCACGACATTCAGGGCCTTATCAACCGCACCAACTCCTGCGACACCCGCACTAGCTGCGGGGTAGGCCACATCGTTGCCTCTGTCACCATTATTGCCCGTCGCCGCCAACAACAACTTACCTCGTTGAATGGCATAGTCCACTGCCTGCTGAATTTGCTTCTGATCATCCCCCCTTAGGGTGAATTCCTCGAATCCCATGGAGATGTTGATAACCTGCGCTTTACTGTCAGCAGCATAATGAATGCCTTGAACGAGAGCCTTGACGCTGTTTCGTGCCTCATCTGCAGTCGTCCCCAGCACCTTCACCGGCAGGATGTTCACCCCAGGAGACAGACCCACGACATGCTGCTCACTGGCAGCGTTTCCCGCGATGAGCGTGGCCATAGCTGTCCCGTGCCCGTCTCGGTCCACCTGGCTGTCTGCGTCATCCCGGCCAACGAAATTCTTACCTGCCAGCACCTTCCCGCCCAGCTCAGGCTGGGAAGACTGAACCCCGGTATCGAGAACAGCAACGGTGATGCCTTGGCCGGTGCTGACCTTCCAGATCCGTTCGGCCTCCATCGTTTCCAGGTACCACTGACGTTCGCGCATGGTATCGGCAAGCGCGGCAGGGGCGATTGTGCCGCCGATGGTAAGCAAAGAGCCGATCATTGACGTCAAAGCCAACGTCCGTCGGCATACTGCCCTGGCCCTCGCTGTCATGTCACCCAATCAATTCTCTGCTCGCCACCGGCCGGCTGTTGTCCGGCGAACCGCTATTCGATCACTGGGGGAACGACGGTGCGCCGCTCCGGCACCCAGGTCTCTTCATCCTCGACCAGGTAGGCGGGAGCAGCCCTCTGTTCGCGGCTGTCCGAGCGTTGCTGTGCAGCTGAGGGCGAACCCAACATAGAGCCAGGGTGACCAGCCGCAATCGGCCTCTCTCGAACAAGACCGCTGCCGCCTGGCGTGAACTCACGACGAACGCCTTGCGCGCCCCGAGGGCCGCCCACGATGCCACCAGGCTCGGAGACCAGCCTCCGAGTGGCGCCGTTGTAACCCTGAGAGCCTGACCCGGGATTCATGACGCCTGGGGTTCCGCCCCCCACTGTCCCTCGGCCCATCTGCTGTGATTCGCCGCCGATGACCGTGCCACGGGGAACGCCTCGCGCCGGACCGGCACCTGGCTGGACCTGCGTCGGCGTGCCGCCGACGATGCCGGTGTCAGGCCGCGGGATGAGCGGGGATCGCACGGTTCCCTCATCCCCCACACCACCTACCCTGCCGAGAGGCCCCGGCCCGCCGATGGGCATCTTGAGCATCCCAACCCGGCCAGGAGCGCTCCTGTCAGGGCTCGATGACCCATTCCTTGGCGGCATCGTCACGCTGGGCAGTGGTGGCAATGTGCTCAGCCGGTCGTTGCCGGAGCCGCCAGGGGGCGGAAGCAGACTGGTACCAGACGGAGTTGGCGCAGCAGGAGCGGGTGTCAGCGTCGTGCCGTCAATGTTCGTACCTGTGTTGTTCGATGCGGCGGGGTTCCCCTGCAAAGGGTCATTCGGAAGCTGGCCGGGATTCTCGGCCTTGTGCGACGAGGGGACATGCTGAGGCGCAACAGATGCAACTGAACCAGCACCAGACCTTGCTACTGACTGTTCACCACTAAAGTGGCCATCCGGCTGGCCTCCCGGCGTGCCGTAGTCCTGACTCCACGCGTCGTACTGCCGATCTGACGGCAGCACCGAGCCAGGCAACGGCGCGAACCTTGGTTCCTGCGCGCCCTTGATGTCTTCCTTGGCGTGCCAGTACGAGGATGCGAGGTTGTTCATGGCCGGGATGAGGATGGGGCGCGCCTTCTCCATCGCCTCCATGCGTGCCTTTTCCTTCCCTCCGTCCGCGAAGCACGTCAGCATGTCGCGAGTGGACTCGCGGACCGACGCGGTGTCGAGGAGTACACGCTTCAGTTCCCCGCCTGCATCATTCATGCGGCTGCCGGCGACCTCGGCGTAATCCGCTAGCTTGAGGATCTGATTGGCGAAGTTGTGGCCCCATTCATGGAACGCCTTTCCGCCCTCACCCTCCCATGGTGTACCGGATACATGGTCTCTGAGGTCCTTGCCGATCCCCTCGATGATGCCCTGCGCCGCCTTGAGGGCAGCACCCTTGTGAATGAGCTCGTCGGGATCAGCTCCCTCCAGCATCAACAGCATCGACTCGGTTGAGGCGTGCTCGAACTGTGTCGGGCCTTCACCCATGCCACTTACCCCCGTTCACATCACCGGTTGACGCTGCCGCCGGAGCCGCCGGTCGATCCTCCGCCGGGCTTCTTCTTGTCTTCGAAGCTGCCGCCACGCTCCTGCTGCTGTTTCCAGTACTCCTCAGCGCGCTTCTGGATCGCATAGAGCCGGTCCGCGTGCTCCTTGTCGACGTGCTCGTAGTCACCGTCTGCCATGGACACAGCTGTACCCATCGCCTCCAACTGATCACCGAGTATCCGCGAGAAGGCTTCCAGCCGTGCGTGAACGGTGTCGTAGGCAGAAGCGAGATCGGTCGCCTCAGTGAAGACAGAGGATCCGTATGCGCTCTGTTTCACCTTCTGCTGAGTGATCTGCGTATGCGAAGCGGCCGAACCGTCGAGCTTGTCGAGCAGCCTGTCGACGCGTTTCTTGAACTCCTGCAGAGATTCGCTGGGAACATTCAGACCCGACGGCTTGCCGCCGTCCCCCTCGTTCTTTCCCGGATCTCCGGATCCCATCTAGCACCTCCCCTAGTGCCATTGCGCCTTGACGCAACAGATGGGCGTGAGGCGCGGAGACCCGCACCCCACACCCATCGAATCGCTGTCAGTGGTGCTGGAAACGACGAGCCTGGGCCAGGTCATTACTCTTGTACGCCTCAGTGGCCTCCAAGAGCTTCGACGCGATCGTCTGCAGCGTCTCGTGCATGTCCTTCACTTCTGCATCCCAACCGCGGTGGCGCTGGTAGAACGCCTCCTTGGTCTCACCGTCCCATGCCTCGACGACCTCGAGGATCCTGGTGTTGAGGGCGTCGAGCTCGTTCTTGAGAGTGTTGGCGTTCGACTTGACCATGTTCGAGGCCTCGACGACCCCGGCATATGTGATCTCCATGTGGAGCTGTCTCCCCTGATGCGATTGCGAGCTGGTTGCTTAGGAAGCCTGGAAGCGGCCGAGAAGACCGCCGCCGCCTTCGCCGACACCCTTGAAGCTGTTGAGCCGATCATGCTCTTCCTGGGTGAAGCCCTTGTCGCTCATCGCGACAGCTTCCCTGGCGAAGGCCAGCCGTTGCTTCAACTTGCGTATGTCGCCGTTCACACGCGTCTGCATGGAGTTGTACTCATTGGCCGCGATGCCCTTCCAGTGACCCTCGATCGAGTCGACCACCGCGTTGAGAGCCTGGATTCGGCCCTCAATCGTGTTGTGCATGTCGTCGAGGTCATTGGCCAGCTTGGTCAGCTTGGCGTCTTCAAGCCGGAATTTTCCACCCATATTGCACCTTCCCCCCATGAATCGGACGTTGCTGGTGGTCGCCTTGGCAACCCCATTAACACCCTGACCGAAGCGTCAACAGCCACTCTAGCCACTCGCACACATGACTCCAACTAACCGGCAGATGAGTCGAGTTACAGCGCGAGACAGCACCAGCAACTGATCAAGTCCGCGCGTCAACTGCGGCCTCGACCCCCGTCACCGTCACTCTAGCCACTCGCGACGCGTGTCCCAACCACATACTTGTCAAGGGTGCTTGATGGCGTCATCGAGCACGCGACGACCGCCGCCGGCTCCGTTCCCGGGCCACCAGGGCCACGCCCGCGATCGCCGCAACCAGTACCGCCGCGCCGCCCAGTACATACGTGGCCAGGCGCTCCTTGCGCTGCTGCGGGGACTCGCCTACCGCCAGTGGCGCTGGCGCAGGGGCGTGGACGTTGCGGGTGCCGGGCTTGTCCTGGGTGACCTTGTCGATGGGATGGGCGTCATCTGTGAGGGCTCGGACTGGGTCTACTACTCCCCAGCCGATGTATCGGTCGTGGCCGTTTGTGGCGCGTTCTGCGGTCTGCTCGATTTGGGCTACTACCTGGTGCTGCTTCCAGTCGGGGTGTTTGGCGCGGATGAGGGCCGCCACTCCGGTGACGTACGGGGCGGAGAAGCTGGTGCCGTTGTCCACGCACTGGCCGCCTCCCGGGACCGTGGAAACCATTTCGACGCCCGGGGCGGCCACCCCGACGAATTCGCCAGGCTGCGAGAACGCGGCGCGTTCGTTGTTGCGGTCTGAGGCGCCCACCGCCAGGACACCCTTGTACGCGGCCGGATAGGTCTCCTTCACCGTGCCGTCCAGACCATCGTTGCCTGCTGAGGCGATTACCACTACGTCCTGGGCCAAGGCGTCTTTGACGGCCAGTTCCAAGTCCGAGTCCGGGTTCAGGGCTTTTGCCGTGTCCTGGGAGATGTTGATGACGCGTGCGCCCGCCGATACCGCCAGGTTGATGCCCTGGGCCAGCGTTCGGGAAGTGCCAGTGCCCTTTTCGTCGTTTTGCCGAATCGGGATGACGACCGACTCCGGTGCGATGCCCACGAATCCGCTGGTGGATGATGGGCGCGCCGCGATGATCCCTGCGACCTTTGTGCCGTGGCCCACCAGGTCCAGCGTGGGATTCGGCTTCACCTCTGGTGTGGGGTCGGGTTTTGGTTCCTTCGTTGGCTCCTTCGTGGGTTCCTTCGTTGGTTCCTTCGTGGGTCCCTTCGTAGGCTGCTTTGTCGGTTCCTTCGTTGGTTCCTTTGTCGGTTCCTTCGTTGGCTCCTTTGTCGGCTTCGGCGTTGGGGCCTTTGCCGCCGCTCTTACTGCCGTGCCGTCCTTCTGTGCTTCCTTCATCCCCGTCAGCAGGTCCGCTCCGCTCCCTGCGTCGACCGCGTCCTTCAGCTGCGGGTTTTTCACGTCCACGCCGGTGTCGATTACCGCCACCCGCACCGGTCTTCCCTCGCTGTCCTTGCCCTTTGTGTCCTGCCAGAGGCGGTCCAGCAGCACGCGCTGGAGCGACCACGGGGTGCCCTTGATGGACTTCGCCGGGTATGTGCATTCGCCGCTGCCGTCCAGCCGCGCTGGAGCCGGCGCTGCCGCCGTCGTCGTGACCAGTGCGGCGGCTGCCAGGGCTAGCGTGATTCGTCGCATCAGTCGCTCACGAACCCTGCGGCTGCCTGGCGCTGTTCGCGTCCAGGCGTGGTCCGGTCGGCAGGAAGTGTGACCAGTTGGCGGGCACGGCCACCGGGTCGACGTTCTGGTAGCCCAGCCTGATGCGGGCCTGGTCGGCCTCCGGGGGGCCGTCCGCCGAACCCGGCGAGGGCGTCGGCTTCTCGCCGATCTTCGACTTGCCCGTACCGCTGTCGTTGTTGGACTGGACCGCATAGCGCAGCCCCGTGTCCGTCACGAGGAAGACCGAGCCGCTGTTGGTCTGGCGGCCGGTGACCTGGCGGTAGAGGAGGCCAGAGCCGGGGGTGACGTAGGCGCTGGTGGCGCCGTCGGGGATGGCGGCCGGGTACTCGGTGCCTGTCCAGGTGGCCAGTTCGGGGGTGCCGCCTGCTGAGAGGCCGGTGAAGATGCTGCATACCGTGTTGTTGCCAGCGGTACCCGGCTCACCGGCGTTGGCCTGACTGGGCACTCGGGACGGCCAGCGGTACTGCCCGTAGAACTCGTCGTCGGCCGGGGTGAAGGCCGCCGCGCTCACACGCTCCGCCCTGCCCGCCTGGCCGAGAGAGGAGAGCTTCTTGCTGTTGAGGAGCAACTTGGCGACGAGTTCGGAGACGCGCCGGACCTGGCCGGGAAGGACCACGTAGTTCTGGGTGCCGGTTCCGGTGGGTGCTTCGAGGACCATGCCGACGTGATTGGCCTTTGCGGGCAGGCTGTTCACTCCCGCCTGCGCGCCGATCTCGCCGTTGACCTCGGGGAAGACGATGGGGGCACCGTCGTTGAAGGTGTCCAGCCAGTCCCTGGTGACGCGCTGCGGCTTCGCGCCGTCCTTGAAGAGCGAGCGGAGCAGCAGGTTGTGGTCGGAGGGGGCCGTGGACTTCCAGTCGGTCCCGCCGAGCAGGTATTTGGTGCCCTGCGGGTCGACGAGCCAGCGGGCGTCGTCCGGCCCCTGCACGTAGAGGGCCTGGTTGCCGCGCAGGCGCTGCTGGCCGGTCAGTTTCTTCAGCTTCGGGTCATGGCCCGCGAAGAGGAAGACCGCCTTCTGTGTCGTGTTACCGCCGCCAGGCTGTACGCACACGGCCCACTGCTTCTGCTTGCTCGCCTCGCCAGCGCCGGGCAGGCGGTCGGGCGCGTACGGGATGCCGACGGTGGGGCCGCGCGGGATGTGGCCGTTGTCGAGCTCGGATTCCTTCACCTTGAGGACGGTGGACTTGTCCGGGGTCAGGAGGAGCTTGGCGGAGGCGAAGTTGAGGACGGGGTGCAGCTGCTTTTTCCCGTCGGTCACCAGAACGACGTAGCGCGTGGTGGATTCGCTGCCGACGATGACATGTGCCGCGACGTCGTCCCAGCCCTTGGGTGCCGTCGGTTTGAACATGCCCCACGCGCCGAACCCGGCCACCAGCAGCGCGCCGACGACGATGCCGGGCAGCACCGTGCGCAGCGGGCGTGGTGCGCCTTCCTCCGTGCCGCTGGGCGAGGGTTGGAGGAATGCGGCGACCGTGCGCTTCTTCGCGAAGGTGTAGGCATTGAGCTCGTCCCGCCGTGATGCCATGTGTAGCCGCTTCTCCCCGGTGCTCGGCGTCGGTTGACCGGCACTGCCCTAGGTCCGGTTGTCGTACCGGCCCCCTACTATGCCGGTAGAGATCAGCGCGCCCGTCAGGGGATGCCGCCGAGCCGGACTTTGGAGTGGGACATGACGGGCATGGGTGCCGGTGCCGCGACGCGCGTACGGGCCTCGCGGGCCACCCCCGCGCAGGGCGCTGTCGCGCCTCGGACCGTGACACGGCCCGGAAGCGTCGGGCCGGTGAGCCTGCTGCAGCTGGCGCTGATCGAGGTGGCGGCGGCGCTGGTGCTGGTCGCGTGGGCCGTCGGTCCGCTGATGCTGGCGCCGGCGGCCGTGGTGGCCGCCGTCCTGGTGGTGCTCGCGGTCGTGCGCCGGGGACAGCGGCCGATAGCGGAGTGGCTGGCGGCGGCGGTCGCGCTCCGGGGGCGGGTCCGGCGGGTGGTGCCGGCAGCGGTGGGCACGGATCCGGGGATCGCCCCCGTTGTGGAGTGCGAGCCGTCGCTGCGGGTCGATTCCTTCGCCGCGACGACCGCGGCCCACCGGGAGCGGCGGGAGATGGGTCTGGTCGGGGACGGGACGTTCCTGACCGCCGTGCTGCGGATCGACGCCGTGGACGCGCCGCTGCGGCCGCTGCGGGTGGAGAAGGCGCTGCCGCTGGCGCTGCTGCGGGACGCGATGGACGTCGACGGCATCCGGCTGGAGTCCATACAGGTGGTGCAGAGCGCGCTGCCCGCGCCCGCTCCGCATCTGCAGGCCGAGTCACTGGCCGCGCGGAACTACGCGCCGCTGCAGGCCATGGCCGGGTCCCCGGCCGTGCGAATGACGTGGGTGGCGCTGAAGTTCGACCCCGAGCTGTGCCGGGAGGCCGTCGAGGCGCGGGGCGGTGGCGTGGAGGGGGCGCGACGTTGTGTGCTGCGAGCGGCGGAGCAGTTGGTGAGCCGGCTGCAGGGGGCGGGGTTCCGGGCAGAGCCGCTCTCCGCGGAGGGGCTGACGGCCGCGATATCGACGGCCGCGAACGTCAATCCGGTGGCCTCGGCCCAGGCGGGCCGGGCCGGCGCGCCCGTACGGCGGACGCTGGAGAGCGCCCGCTCCTGGCGGTGCGACGACCGGTGGCACACCACGTACTGGGTTGCGCGGTGGCCGCAGTTGGGGCCCGGGGCCACTTCCCTTCCGCAGCTCGCCGCGCTGCTCACCTCGCTGCCCGCGCTGTCGACGACGCTGAGCCTGACGCTCGGGCGCGGCGGTACGCGGGACGGGCGGCACGCGCCGACAATGACGGCACACGTCCGGGTGACCGGCCGCAGCGCCGATGAACTGGTCACGACGGGGAGGGAGCTGGAGCGTGCGGCGCGCGTCGTGAGGGCCGGGCTGGTCCGGCTCGATCACGAGCAGGTGCCCGGCGTCCTCGCCACCCTGCCGCTGGGAGGTACCCGCTGATGAGCGCCCACACTCCCGCGCCCGTACAGCGGCGCTTCGGGTTCGGGCTGCCCGGGCCGCGCCGTGGGCGACACGAGCTGTCGGCCGACCAGTTCGAGTCGCTGGCCCTGCCCGTCGGTGACGACGGCGTGGTCATCGGCACCGACCCCCGGGACGCACCCGCCGTCCTCGGGTTGGGCCGCCCCACGCCCTTCGACACCATCCTCGTCGGCGGGGCCTGGACGGCACAGGTCATCGCGCTGCGTACGGTCGGTACAGGCACCCGGGTCGCCGTCGAGACGGGCCGCCGACAGCTGTGGACGGCGCTGTCCCAGGCCGCCAACAGCGGGCAGCAGTGCATCACCTTGCACGACGTCGGACGGGTGCCGCCGCAGGGGCCGTCGGTGCACAGCCCGGTGCTCGTCGTCCGCGACTGCGGGGTTCGCCCGCCGCGCGGGCGGGTCGTCGCCGCACCCTGGCAGCCCGTACTGACGCTGCTCCCCTACCTGAGCCCCGAGGCGCCGCGGCTGATGGGCAGCGCGGATCTCGTCGGCATCCAGCGGATCTCTCCGGAGGAGGCCGTTCAGGTCGGCCGGCTCCTGGGGCTGCCGACGGCCGACGTCGAGGCGCTGCCCACCCTGCGGGACGGGGTCACGCTGTGGTGCGCCGGCCGGTCGCGGATGTACGTGGACACACGGGCGACGGAGCCGGAGACCGGGTTGCTGGGGGCGGCGCGGCGGATGGACTGAGGAGGACCTGTCTACGGGCAGGCGTCAGTTTTTGCCCCGCTGGGGTGGTGCCTGCGGAGCGTTCCCCGGAGAACCCTGCGGTGCGCCGAAACCGCCCTTCGGAGGCTCGTTCGGGGGTGCCTGTGGGAGTGGGGGCGGCTGGTCCATCAGCGCAATGCCTCTTGGATGCGGGACCGTCACTCGTTCCGTCCCCCGCGATCCGACGGGAATACCTAGAGGATTCCGTCGGAAAGGAGCGAATCGGGCGTGGGTCCCGCGTGGTTGTGGCACTCGGGCGGGAAATCTTTGTATCACCCACCTCTGACGTCACACCGAGTCGGCCGGCCGGCCTGCCACCGGGCCGACTGCGGGCCGGCGCGGGCCGGTTGGCGGAGTGGATGACCGCAGGTGGCGGCAGGGGCGGCCGATGGGGCAGGGGCGGCCCTGCCGCGGCGATGCGTATGACGATTAGTCTTGGTGGGTGTACGCACTGGAGAACCCCATGCCGGGCCTCTCCCGTCGCACATGGGGGAACCCCGGGCGGTCGGACGACGGGAACGGTCGGGCCCGACAGGCACATCATGGGCGCTAGACCACACCAGCAGGAGGCAATGTGAGCAGCGATCGGGACGAGATCCGCGCGGGCGGGACCACAGCCGGCGAGGACCGGTCCGACGCCGGCCACGAGAACGAGTCCGAGCGGACGGGCGAGTTCACGATCGACTACACCCCGCCTGCCTGGTACACGCAGAACGCGGCGGTCACGCCTGCGGCGGGCTCGGTGGACGAGGGCTCGCGGGGTGCGGTGGACGCGGTGCCGCCTCCCCCGCCTTCTGGTGAACCGCTGGCCGTTCCCGCGCCTCCGGTCGCCCCGGTCGCCTCGTTCGGCGAGGAGGACCCGGGCCGTGGGGCGGCGGAGCCGGCCAAGGCCGGTTCCTCCGTGGACGGTCGGGACGCCTCCGCCTCGGACGCCGCCGGTGGCGAGACCACGGGCCACGCCGCCCACGGTTCGCAGGCGGCGACGAGCTGGACTCCGCCGCCGGCTCCGGTCGCCCTGCCGCCGCTGCCGCCGGACTTCGAGCCCGCCTCGGCGGCGGCACCGCGGAGCGATTACGGTTACCCGCGCCCCGACCTGCGGGGCGCGCCCGCGCCGGAGAGCGCGGACGGTCACGGGCAGCCGCGCCCTGAGGCACAGGTGACCCCCGGGACGGCTTCGCAGGAGGCGGCATCGCAGGACGGGTACGGCCGGCCGCGATCCGAAGCGCCGGATGCCTCCGTCGCACAGCAGGCCCCGGCGCCGGACGCCCACGGACCCGCGTCTCGCGAGGAGTACGACGGGCCGCGCCCCGACGCGCAAGCAACCCTGGCATCGGACGCTCAGGCCCCTGCCACGGACGAGCCGCAGCAGCCCGCCGCGAAGCAGGACGCCCCGGTGCCGCCCACCCACGAGCCCACGGCGCACGGTGCGTACGACCGGCCGCGATCCGAGGCGCAGCAGCCCGCCACGGCGCGGGACGACCTTGGGTCACCCGCCTATGCGCCCACGCCGGACGAGGCGTGCGACCAGGCGCGCCCCGAAACGCATGAGACCCCGGCCCTGTCCGCCCAGGCCCCCGCCGCGCACGACGGAGACAGCGGGCCGCGCCCCGAAACACAGCAGCCCGCCACGACGCAGGACACCCCCGCGCCGCCCACCCACGAGCCTACGCCGCAAGCGGCGTACGACCAGGCGCGCCCCGAAACGCAGCAGCCCGCCACGACCCAGGACACTCCGGCCCCGCCCGCCTACGAGCCCACCCCGCAAGGCGCCGTGGCACCGCAGGACCCCCCGGCGCCCGCGCCCCACGACGGCTACAGCCTGTCGCGCGCGGCCGCCCCGGACGTCACCCCTGCTCAGCCGGACGTCACCCCTGCCCAGAACGGCCACGACCGGCCGCACGCCGGCTCGCAGAGCGCTCCCGCGGTGCAGGACGTCTCACTTCCGGAGGCGCCCCGCACGGGTGACGACCAGGCGCGCCCCGAGACCGCGAGCAACCCGGGCGACGCTTCAGCTGTCTCCGTGGCGGGCGGCGACCACGGGCGCCCGGAGCCGGAGTTGCGGGGAGCACCCGCGCCGCAGGCGGCTGTCAGCGCAGCGGAACCGCCCCGATCGGAGTCGGCGGCGGCCACCGCCGCACCCCAGGCACCGGCGCCGCGCGACGAAGCCGGCCTCGTACAGCCCGAGTCGTGGACAGCGCCCGCACCGCAGGGCCCGCCGGGTGGCTACGGCTACCCGCGCCCGGACGCACAGGGCGCCCCCGCACCGCAGGACACCGCAGGCCCGAGCACCCCTGCCCCGGCACCCGGCGACGGCTACGGCTACCCGCGCCCCGACGCGCCGAGCCCCCACGGGAACGGCTTCCCCGGCCCGGACCTGCACGGCGCGCCCGCGCCATCGGCGCCCGCACCCAGCCCCAACCTCCACGGCGCCCCGCAGCCCTCGCACACCCCCGCCCCCGGCGGCTACGGCTACCCGCGCCCC